>JBKPLR010000107.1:0-15213 GCA_046731695.1 Actinomycetota bacterium | reverse complement strand
ACGGCCGCATCCCGCGATGTGACCGCCTCGAGCGAACGGCCGGTGAGATCGCCGGCGAAGATGATGTGCACGACGTGCTTCGCGGCGAAAGACCGCACCGGCGCGATCGAGTCGACGATCGCGACTGGACCTTCGACGGGCGGCTCGTCCGCGATTCCGATCTCCTCGGCGAGCTCGCGGTGTAAGGCGTCGACCAGGCTCTCGCCCGAGTTCACGCCACCGCCGGGGAGGAGCCAGTAGTCGCGCCCGCCTTTCTCGTGCCTGCAGAGCAGCACGCTGCCGCGCCAGCGGAGGATCGCAGAGACGCGGATCCTCGGCTCAGCCACTCCGCTTACGCCCTCGAGGAGCCGAAGCCGCGCACGCCGCGCTCGCTTTCCGGCAGCTCCTCGACCTCGGCGAGGTCGAGCTCCGGAACGGGCAGGATCACGAGCTGCGCGATCCGCATGCCCGGTTCGACGACGAAGACGTCGTGCAGATCGGTGTTGAGGAGGACGACCCGGATCTCGCCGCGATAGCCCGAGTCGATCAGGCCCGGCGCGTTCACCACCGAGAGCCCGTGTCGTGCCGCGAGACCCGAGCGGGGTTGGACGAACCCCGCATGGCCGTCGGGAACCGCGACTGCCAGTCCGGTTCCGACGACCGCCCTCTCCCCCGGGCCGAGCTCGTGCCGCTCGCAGGCCGAGAGGTCGAGCCCGGCGTCGCCCGAGTACGCACGCTCTGGTAACACCGCGTCCGGCCGCAGGCGCGTGATCGCGAGCTCGATCATGCGCGCGAGCGCGCGGCGGCCTCGCTCGGCTCGGCCACCAGGTAGCGCGCGAAGCGGCGCACCTCGCTGCGCGGGAGGCGCGCGCGGATGAAAACGCCCTCGGGCCGGTCGGCGCGCTCGTCCACGGGCATTCCCAGCGCATAGAGCTCGGCAAGGCGGGCTCCCTGGTCGTACGGGATCAGCAGCCGGACGGGCTCGAACCGCTCTGCAAAGCGCTCCGCGATCCTGCGCCGCAGCTCGTCGAGCCCCTCCCCGGTCCGCGCTGAGACCTGGATGGCATCGGGGAACCGGTTGGCCAGACGCCGGCGCCGCAGCGGGTCCACAGCGTCGATCTTGTTCAGCACGAGCTCGACCGGGAGCTCTCCCGCGCCGATCTCACGGAGCACCCGGTCGACGGCTTCGAGCATCTCGTCGAGCCTCGCCTCCGGCGCCGAGGCGTCGGCGACGTGGAGCACGATGTCCGCGACGAGCGTCTCCTCGAGTGTCGCCGCGAAGCCTTCCACCAGCTCGTGCGGCAGCCGACGGATGAACCCCACCGTGTCCGTGACCAGGTAGCGGCGGCCGTCGACTTCGAACCCGCGGGTCGTCGGGTCGAGCGTCTCGAACAGGCGGTCGTTCACCGAGACGCCCGCGCCGGTTAGGGCGTTCAGGAGCGTCGACTTGCCAACGTTGGTGTACCCCGCGAGCGCGATCGTCGGCGTCTCGGAGCGGCGCCGTGACTTCCGGCGGGTCGCACGCTGACCGGCGAGCGCGCGCAGCCGCTTGCGCAGGAGCGTGATCCGCCGACGCGCGAGGCGGCGGTCGGTCTCGAGCTGGCTCTCGCCTGGGCCTCTCGTACCGACGCCGCCGCCGAGCCGTTCGAGGTGCTGCCACATGCCGCGCATCCGCGGCAGGTTGTACTCGAGCTGCGCGAGCTCGACCTGGAGCTTGCCCTCGGCGCTGACGGCGTGCTGGGCGAAGATGTCGAGGATCAGCTGCGTTCGGTCGACGACCCGCGCCTGTAGGGCGTTCTCTAGCTCACGCTGCTGCACCGGCGTGAGCTCGTCGTCGACGAGGAGCACCTCGGCGCCGGAGCCCGGATACGCCTCCTTGAGCTCTGCGAGCTTTCCTTTGCCGACGTAGCTACGCGGGTCGGGCCGGGCGCGGTGCTGCACGATCGCGCCCAACGGCTCGACGCCGGCCGTTCGCGCGAGCTCCTCCAGCTCGGCCAGCTCGTCGTCCGCGTCGGCACCCTGGGCGAGAACCGCGAGGGCGAACCCGCGCTCGGGCTCGGCGCCCGGCGCCGGGTCGGGCTGGTGTGCCGTCACGTGTTAAGTATGCCCGCTTGCAGCGAGGTCTCGATCCGCCGCACGGCCTCCTCGAGTTCCTCATCCGGAACCGTCAAGGAGATGCGGAAGTACCCCTCGCCGCTCGGGCCGTACGCCGGCCCCGGCGCGACCACGACGGCCGCGCGCTCGAGCACGAGCTCCGCGAACGACTCCGACGTGTAGCCCTCCGGGACGCGCACCCAGAAGTACGGCGTCGCGCGCGGCAGCTCGACCGGGAGGCCGATCGCAGTGAGCGCCTCGACGACGAGGTCGCGCCGGCGGCTGTAGACCTCCGACATCTCTCGCGGGAAGCCGCGCGCTTCCGTGAGTGCCGCGATGGTCGCCCGCTGGACGGCCTCGAACATCCCCGAGTCGAGATTGGTCTTCAGCTGCCGGAACCGCTCCACGACCTCGGCGTTCCCGGCGACGACTCCCGAGCGCCAGCCGGTCATGTTCCAGCCTTTCGACGGCGAGAAGATCTCAATCCCGACCTCCTTTGCGCCCGGCGTCTCGAGGAAGCTGGGCGCCCGGTAGCCGTCGAACGTGATCTCCGAGTAGGCGTTGTCGTGGACGACCACCAGGTCGTGTCGGCGCGCGAACTCCACGGCCCGCTCGAAGTAGCCCGGCTGCACGATCGCGCCCGTGGGGTTATTGGGGTAGTTGAGGAAGAGGAGGTTCGCCCGCGCCGCGATGTCGTCGGGAACGGAATCGAGGTCCGGCAGGAACGCGTTCGCTTCCTCGAGCGGCAGGTAGTGGACCGCGGCGCCGGAGAAAACCGGACCTGAGGTGTACGGGGGGTAGCCGGGGTCCGGGGAGAGGCAGACGTCACCAGGGTCGAGCAGCGCGAGGCAGACATGCCCGACGGCCTCCTTCCCGCCCAGCGCCGGCACGATCTCGCTCGCGGGATCGAGCTCGACCCCGAACCGGTCGCGGTAGAAGGCGGCCGCAGCCGCACGGAACTCCTCCGAGCCCTGGTTGCTCGGGTACTGATGGGTCGCGGGATCGCGCGCGCCCGCCGCCAACGCCTCGATGACGGGGTCCGGCGTCGGCAGGTCCGGGTCGCCGATCCCGAGGCTGATCACCTCGATCCCTTCCCGCCGCTTCTCGGCGATCTTCCGCTCGAGCTCGGCGAACAGGTACGGCGGCACGGCCTCGAGCCGGCGAGCGAACCTCACAGCTCGAACTCCTCCGCGAGCTCGACGGTGCAGATCTCCTCCGCCGGCCCGGTGAGCGTCGCCCGGCCGTTCGCGAGCTCGACGTGGAGGTCACCGCCGGCGAGGTGCACCGTCACGGGGCTCGTGCACCAGCCGTTGCCGACCGCGGCCGCGCTTGCCGCGACGGCGCTCGTGCCGGAGGAGAGGGTCTCCCCCGCGCCGCGCTCCCACACGCCGACCGTGATCTCGTTCTCGCTATCGACCTGCACGAGCTGCACGTTCGTCCGTTCCGGGAAGCGCTCATGCTTCTCGACGAGCGGGCCGAGGCGCAGGAGCTCTGCACGGTCCGGATGGCGACGGATCACGGCGTGCGGGTTCCCGACCGACACCGGCGTGAGCACGACTTGCTCTCCCGCGACGTCGATCGTCTCTGGGTCGCCGACCTGAACGTCGCCCATCTCCTGCTCGACCTCGCGGTCGCCGTGCAGCTGGGCGCTCACGATGCGCGGGCCGACCAGGATCCGGACGCGGTCCGTGCCGGCGCGCCGTGCGAGCCAACGCGCGGCGATCCGGGTGCCGTTGCCCGAGAGCTCGGCGACGGAACCGTCGGGGTTCCAGATCACGACCTCGGCAGTGTCCCCGTCGGCGGAGACCACCTCGAGAATCCCGTCCGAGCCGACGCCGAAGTGGTAGTCGCAGATCCGCTTGACGCGCTCAGGAGTCAGCGGAACGGCCAGCTCCGCCCGCTCCACGAGCAGGTAGTCGTTCCCGAGACCGTGCCATTTCGAGAATCGCATCCGCGAGCTCGCCCGGAGGGCGGTCGGCGTTGAGGCTAACAACGCCGGGGATCCGCCGCATCCATCTGAGCTGGTACGCCGCATAGCGCCGCGTGCGCGTGATGAGCGCCTCGAGCGCCTCCTCGCGGGGGAGGTCTGCGAGCTCGTGGAGCCCGTGGATGTGGCGGGCCGTCTTCGAGACCGGCCGCGCCAGCGCCGCGCGAACCTCGTCCTCCACCCCACGCTCGAACATCTCTTCCGCCCGCTTGGCAATCCGGCGGCGGACCTCCTCGCGCGGCAGCTCCAGCCCGACGATCAGCGTCGGATGGCGCGTTTCCCCCGCCCAGAGCCGGTCCCGCGAGGGGCGTAACGACGAGCCCGCCTCCGCGAGCTCGAGCGCCCGTACGACCCGCCGCCGATCGTTCGGGTGAACCGCGGCAGCCGCGCCCGGGTCTCGCTCGGCGAGCAGCTCGTGCGCGTGCTCGCCACCGACGCGGTCGTAGAGCCGCTCGAGCCGCTCACGCGACTCCGGGGCGGGCGCAGGCGGAACCTCGAGATCGGCGAGTGCAGCTCTCAGGTAGAGGCCGGTGCCGCCCACGACGACCGGCGTGCGCCCGCTCGCCAGGATCTCGTCGATTGCTTCTTGTGCGAGCTCCTGGTACTCGCC
This sequence comes from Actinomycetota bacterium, assembly GCA_046731695.1. Taxonomy (GTDB): domain Bacteria; phylum Actinomycetota; class Thermoleophilia; order Gaiellales; family Gaiellaceae; genus AC-32. The sequence goes on along the minus strand of JBKPLR010000107.1, from coordinate 10,543 downwards.
GACCGAAGCCTCGTGATCGAGCTCCCAGATGCCGACGAGCCGCGTCGGGTGCTCCGACTGGTTCGTGAGGATCGGGAGACCCCGGTAGACCTGCATCGAGTCAGCCGACACGAGCTCCGCTGGGGTCCGCCCGGCGATCTCCTCGGCGACGGCGCTCTTGCCAGACGCCGTGGGCCCGAAGATCGCGATGACCTTCACCGCAACCGGGCGCGGGCGAGCTCGAGCTCTTCGTCGCTCACACCGGCGGCGTGCAGGTAGTCCTCGACGCTGCCGTAGCGGTGCTCGAGCTCCGCGAAAACCTCGACGATCGCCTCCGGCGGACACCGCGCGATTCGCTCAAGCTGCTTACGCTCGGCGTCGCTCTCGGCGGCCTCGATCCACTTCTCGTGGCGCGGGCGCAGCCGCTCCTCGCTCAGTGCGTAGTCCGCTGCGATCTCCTCGACCGAGACACCCGCGAGGTAGAGGAGGAACGCGGTCAACAGCCCCGTGCGGTCCTTCCCACCGACGCAGTGAATGACCACGCCGCCCTCGGGGGTGTGCGCGACGGCTCTCACGGCTGCGCCGACATTTGGGCGGAAGCGCTCCAGAAAGATCAGATAAGCGTCACGGGTCGCAACAGGCACTGGTTGCTCGACGAGCGCGTCGAGCTCCTCCGCGATCTCTTCCCACTCCTCCTCGCTCGCCTCCATGAATGGGATGTGCAGTACCTCGACCTCGAGCTCGCGGGGCGGGTCGTCTTCGCGTTCGTGGTCGCCGCGCAGGTCGAGCACGGTTCGCACGCCGTAGTCGGCCAGCGCTTCCCACCCCGCGGGAGTGAGCTGGGACACGCTGTCGGCGCGCACGATCGAGCCGAAGCGCGTCTCGCCGCCGTCGACGGCGAAGCCGCCGAGGTCGCGGACGTTGAGACAGCCGTCCCAGGTGAGATCGCGTGCTCTAGGCGGCAACTGCTGCGAGCTGGGTTCCCTTGAGCGTCGTCGACGTCGAGCCCTCGATGCGCACTTCGACGAGCTCGCCGGCCTCCCCCGGGCCGGTGAAGTTCACGGTCGTGTTCCGTCTCGTGCGGCCGCGTTGCAGCTCGGGGTCCGTGCGGCTCGGGCCCTCGACGAGCACCTCCTCGACGAGCCCAACACGCTCGCGGTTGCGAGCCTCGGCGACCCGCTGGACGGTTTCGATCAGGCGCTCGATCCGGTCGCGCTTGACCTCCTCCGGAACCTGGTCGGGCATCGCGGCCGCTTCCGTTCCCTGGCGCGGGGAGTACACGAACGTGAAGGCGCCGTCGTAGCCGATCTCCTCCACGGCGCTCAGCGTCTCCTCGAGCTCGCTCTCGGTTTCCCCGGGGAACCCGACGATCAGGTCGGTCGTCAACGCGAGATCGGGAATCGCGGCACGAAGCTCGTCGACGAGCCGGAGGTACCGCTCGCGCGAGTACGTACGCCGCATCGCCTTCAGAACCCGCGTCGAGCCCGACTGGAGCGGGAGGTGAGCGTGCTCGCAGACGCTGTCGAGCCCGGCCATCGCGGCGATCACCGGCGCGCGGAAGTCCTTCGGATGCGGGCTCGTGAACCGGATGCGCTCGATCCCGCCCACGGCGTCGCAGGCGCGCAGGAGCTCAGCGAAGTCGCTCCCCACGTCGCGCCCGTACGAGTTCACGTTCTGCCCGAGGAGCGTGATCTCGCGCACACCCGCGCGGGCGAGGCCCTCGACCTCGGCGACGATCTCTCCGGGTCGCCGCGAGACCTCGCGCCCCCGGACTGCGGGAACGATGCAGTACGCGCACTTCGAGTTGCAGCCCATCGAGATCTGCACCCACGCCTGGAAGCGCCGCTCCCGGTGCATCGGGAGCCGTCCGGCGAATGCGCGCTCCTCGGCGATCCCGAATGCGGAGGAAGCCACGCCCTCGCCGCCTGCACCGAGCCACTGTCCGAGGTGCGGGATCGAGCCGGGCCCGAACGCGACGTCGACGTACGGGTAGAGCGAGAAGAGCCGCTCGCGCTGCGCTTCGGCGTAACAGCCGCCGACGGCGATCACCTTCCCGGGATCGTTCTCCTTGAGCGCGCGTGCCTGCGCGAGGTGCGCGGCGAAGCGCTGGTCGGGCTTCTCGCGGATCGTGCACGTGTTGAAGACGAGCACGTCCGCCTCGTCCTGAGTCGTGGCCTCCCCAAGCCCGAGCTCCTCGAGCATGCCCTTGATCCGCTCGGAGTCGTGAGCGTTCATCTGGCAGCCGAAGGTCGTGACGTGGTACCGCCTCACGGGCCGAAATGGTAGCGCCGGCCCGCGCCCGGCTACTTTGCGAACTCGATTGCGCGGGACTCCCGGATCACGGTCACCTTGATCTGACCGGGGTACTCGAGCTGATCCTCGATTTCGCGCGCGATCTCGTGCGACAGGAGGACGGCGCCGTCGTCGTCGACCTCTTTCGGCTTGACGAGGACGCGGATCTCGCGGCCTGCCTGCAGCGCGTAGACCTTCTCCACGCCGTTGTGGCGCGCCGCGACCTCCTCGAGCGCTTCGAGCCGCTTGATGTATTGCTCCAGGCTCTCCCCGCGCGCGCCGGGTCGGGAAGCCGAGATCGCGTCGGCGGCGATCAGCAGCACGGCCTCCACTGTCTGCGGCTCGACCTCGTAATGGTGCGCCTCGATGGCGTGGACGACGGCCGGCGACTCGCCGTAGCGGCGCGCGTACTGCGCGGAAAGGAGGGCATGCGAGCCCTCGACCTCGTGCGTGAGTGCCTTGCCGATGTCGTGCAGGAGCGCGGCGCGCTTGGCGGTCTTCACGCTCGCCTCGAGCTCCGAGGCCATGATCCCGGCGAGGTGGACGACCTCGAGCGTGTGCTTGAGGACGTTCTGCCCGTAGCTCGTCCGGAAGCGGAGCCGGCCCAGGATCTTCACGAGCTCCTCGTGCAGGTCGCCGCAGTTGGCCTCGAAGACCGCCTGCTCGCCGGCCTGCTTGATGTTCTCGTCGATCTCCGCCTTCGACTGGTAATACATCTCCTCGATGCGGGCGGGATGGATCCGGCCGTCCTCGATCAGCTTCGACAGCGTGAGCTTCGCGACCTCGCGCCGGATGCCGTCGAACGACGAGAGCACCACGGCCTGAGGGGTGTCGTCGATGATCACGTCGACGCCCGTCAGGTGCTCGAGCGCCCGGATGTTGCGCCCCTCGCGGCCGATGATTCGGCCCTTCATGTCGTCTGACGGGAGCTCGATCAGCGAGACCGTCGTCTCCGACGCGTGGTTCGCAGCCACGCGCTGGAGAGCGTCCGCGACGAGGTTGCGGGCGCGCCGCTTCGCCTCACCCCGCGCCTCCTCTTCGGCCTGGCGCACGAACCGCGCGAGGTCGTGCCGGATCAGCTCCTCCGAGCGGTCGAGGAGGTGCGCCTTCGCTTCGTTGACCGTCATGCCCGAGATGCGCTCGAGCTCCGCGAGCTCGGCGTCCTTCGCTTCCTTGAGCTCTTCCTGGAGCTGCTTCGTGTGCACCTCGCGGTCCGCGATGCCTTGCTCACGGCGCGAGAGCTCGGTGAGCTTGCGGTCGCCGTCCTCTTCCTTCGCGAGGGCCCGCTCCTCGATCTTGATGATCTCCCCGCGCCGCTCCGCGACTTCCTCCTCGATCTCGGCGCGAAGGCGGATCGCCTCCTCGCGGGCTTCGATCTGTGCCTCCCGCCTGAGCGCCTCGGCTTCGCGCTTCGCCTCGCTCACGAGGAGCTGGCGGGTGCGGCGCGCGGCCGCGAGACGCGAGCCCGTGAGCGCGTAGAGCGAAATGAAGGCGAGACTTGCTCCTGCCGCCAGACCGATCGCTATCCCGATGACGATGAGCATGGGCGCTCCTACCTTCCCGCCGGGGTCGACGGGAGACGGATTGTCCGCGCCGGGGCGCGGGGCTCATCCGGCACCGCTGCACCGACATGCTCTGAATCGGGATGCGGGGACGCGCGCGAGCCCCGCGGAGGCGGTCAGCTCACCGCCGCTCGGTCGTTCCCTCCTTCGCGCTCATACCGGATTTCGTCTTTCGTAGGGTTCAAGTCCGATTCGGAAACACGTGAGATGCAGGCAAAATGTCGAATGAAGCTTCTCGTATCCTAGCGCTGCTCACGGTTCTCGCGCAACGACGTCTTCGAAGGCGAGCGCGACCAGCTCGGAATCGAAGCCGCGCTGCGTGAGAAGCCGGGCGGTTTTCTCGCCGGGGCCGCGGCTGGTGACGATGCGCTCGGCCCGCTCGCGCTCGGGCTCGAGGGCTGCGACGGCGTCCTCGATCAGCTCAGTGGAGACGCCTTGCCGCTCGAGCTCGAACCGAATCGCGGCGTCGCCTCGGCCCCGGTCGGCGAGGAATGCTGCCCGCTGCGCGGCGAAGCGCGAATCGTCGACCAGGCCGGACTCGCGCAGCGCGGCAAGCGCCTCCTCCGCCTGGGCGGCCTCGATACCGGCGCGTGCCAGTCGCTCGCGGAGCTCTCGTTCGGAGCAGTCGCGCCTCGCGAGCGCGCGGGTCGCGACCTCGAGCGGCGTCGGCACTACGCCTTCGAGGCGAGCTCTTCGGGCGCTTCCTTCTTGGGCTTCGATTCCGGCTCCGCCTCCCGCTCGGGCAGCAGTCGGGCCGACACGACCTGGTCCGGCCCGGCGAGTGCCTGGATCCGCGACAGAATCTGCTCCGCCACGTCCGGATGCTCGCGCAGGAAGGCGGTCGCGTTCTGGCGGCCCTGCCCCAGCCGCTCGTCCTCGAAGCTGAAGTGCGACCCGGACTTCTGGACGATCTTCCGCTCGAGCGCGGCATCGAGCACCGTCCCCTCCCACGAGATCCCGGTGCCGTAGATGATGTCGAACTCGGCCTGCTTGAACGGCGGCGCGACCTTGTTCTTGACCACCTTCACCCGGACACGGTTGCCGAAGGCCTCGACGCCGTCCTTGAGCGTCTCGATGCGCCTGATGTCGAGCCGGACCGACGAGTAGAACTTCAGCGCCCGGCCCCCCGGCGTCGTCTCCGGGTTGCCGAACATGACGCCGATCTTCTCGCGCAGCTGGTTCGTGAAGAGGCAGATCGTGTCCGTACGGTTGAGCGTGCCGGCGAGCTTGCGCAGCGCCTGACTCATGAGCCGCGCCTGGAGGCCGACATGCGAGTCGCCCATCTCGCCCTCGATCTCGGCCTTGGGCGTCAGCGCGGCGACCGAGTCGATCGCGACCACGTCCAGCGCCCCCGACCGCACGAGGAGCTCGGCGATCTCGAGCGCCTGCTCGCCCGTGTCCGGCTGCGACACGAGCAGGTCGTCGATGTTCACGCCGATCTTCTTCGCGTATGTCGGGTCCATCGCGTGCTCGGCATCGATGAAGGCGCAGATCCCGCCGCGCCGTTGGGCCTCGGCGATCACGTGGTAGACGAGCGTCGTCTTGCCAGAGGACTCTGGACCGAAGATCTCGACGATGCGGCCGCGCGGAAGCCCGCCGATCCCGAGCGCAAGGTCGAGCGCCAGCGAGCCGGTCGAGACGGCTCCGATCGAGACCTGGGCCTGGTCGCTCATACGCATCACCGAGCCCTTGCCAAATTGCCGCTCGATCTGGCCGAGTGCGGTGTCGAGAGCCTGCTCGCGGTCCAACGTCATCTCCCTCCTAGCGCCACGGATTCGAGGACTTCGTACTGCGCCCCACCGGGGCGTAGACGTGACAGGTAAGCAGCGGCATCGGACGGCACGAACGGCTCAAGGACCGGAGGCTCCGGTTGCAGCCGCGGTCGTTGCCGGAAGCGGATCACGGTCACGTGCGGGAGCCACTCCCGGCGCTCGGGCTCGTAGACGCCGAGCGCCTCCAGGCGGGCGTGGACGTCACGTGCCAGCGCCCCCGCGCGCCCGTCTTCGTCGTCGAGCGCAAGCATTCCCACGCTGCGTGTCTCGCGGTAGCGGCGCACCGAGAAGAGCGGAGGCTCGGCGCCGGCTGCGGCCTCTCGCAGAGCCTCGACGATCGCGTCGAGCTCCTCCGCGGGCCGGTGCCCGAGGAACGCCAGCGTGACGTGCAGCTGCTCAGGCGAGAGGATCCGGAAGCCTTCCGCATCGCCGAACGCGCTGTGCTGCCATGCGACGAGCTCGTCGACGGTCGCAGCCGGCAACTGAAGAGCGCAGAAAAGGCGTACCCGCTCATCGCTCTTGAAGCTAGCAGCCGAGCTCACACGACTTCGTGACGACTTTGTGCCAAGAGCCGGCGCACGAGATGGAGTGCAGCCGCTGTGGCGCGGGCCCGGATCGCGCCCCGGTCGCCGGGGAAGTCGAACGCGCGCGCGACCCCCTCTCCCGGCCGCTCCGCATAGAGGTAGACGAGCCCGACCGGCTTCTCGGGCGAGCCCCCGCCGGGGCCCGCGATCCCCGTCACCGCGACCGCCACTTCGACTCCGAGCCGCTCCCGCGCGCCGGTTGCCATCGCCGCCGCGACCTCCGCCGAAACGGCTCCGTGCCTCGCCAGCAGCTCCTCCGGAACGCCGAGCTGCTCGACCTTCACCTCGTTGTCGTAGGCGACGATCCCGCCCCGGAAGATCTCCGACGAGCCGGGCAAGGAGGTCAGGCGAGCAGCCACGAGCCCGCCGGTGCAGGACTCGGCCACGCCGAGGGTCAGGCCCCGCTCGCGGCATGTCTCCAGCACGAGCTCCTCGATCGATCTCGTGTCCTCGGCGAAGAGGTACCGCCCGAGCCGCTCACGGAGCTCGGCCGCAAGGCGGTCGGCGCTTCCCAGCGCAGCCTCCTCCGCGACGAGGTCGACGTGGATCTCGAAGTCGTGCGCGCAGACCGTTGCAGTGAAGCCTTCGCCCTCGCCGCCGGCCTCGGTGAGCGCCCGGGCGACCGTCGACTCGCTTACTCCGTAGAAGCGCAGCACCCGCCGTTCTGGTACACGCGCGCGCGCGAGGACCGCGCGCACCGGCTTGGTCTCGAGCGCGGGCGGCCAGAGCCTCCGCAACTCGCCCGGCGGGCCCGGAAGGACGACGGCGACGGCGCCCGCGGTCTGGAGCACGAGCGCCGGCGCGGTGCCGGCTACGCCGACGACGATCGCGCCCTCCGGAATCGTCGCCTGCTTGCGGACACCTTCCTCGAAGTCCGAGTACGGCCGGCGGAGCCGCTCCGCGACCATCCGCGAAACGCGCTCGATCTCGGCCTCGAGCTCCGGCTCGACGGCGAGCTTCACGCCGCCCGCCCGCGCCAGCAGTTCCACGGTGCGGTCGTCGTGCGTCGGTCCGAGCCCGCCGGAGACGACGCAGAGGTCGGCCCTGAGCCCGTCGCGCAGCGCGTCCTCCAGCTCTCCCGGATCGTCACCGACGACCTCGATCCGCGCCGCCTCCACGCCTAGGCGAAGAAGCTCGGAAGCCAGGAACGGCCCGTTGCGGTCGGTCCGCTCGCCTCGGACGAGCTCGCTGCCGGTGACGACGACGACCCCGCGCGGGCGGATCAAGCGGGCGTCGGAGCGACCGTCGCGCCGCGACGCGTGACGAGCACGGTCACCGACTGGCCGCCGCCGGGAAACGTGATCGCCCTGCCGTTGACGCTCGCCTTGAGATTCCCCGGCTGGCCGATGTTGATCCAGAAGCGCCGCGCCTTGAAGAAGAGGTTCTTGTGCAGATCCAGCGTCCCGGTGAAGAGCGGGCGCCCGCTCACCGAGTAGTTCCGGATCTCGAGCCAGGACGGGCCGCTTGCCGCCACGACGAAGAACCTGATCTGCTTCGGCTGCGCGGGTGGGCGCTCCTTGTGCACTGCGGGCTTCTGGGGCTTCGCGTTCGTCGTGGAGAGCCTGGGCGGAATCGCCTGCTTGTTGTCATCGCTTGACTTCCAGGCCGCGATCACGATCGCAAACAGCACGCCGATCCCGGCCAGCGCGATGAGCACACCGCGCCGCTCAAGGTGGCGATGCCGCTGGTGCGCGACGGAGCGGCGAGCGATCACCGGCTCACGCGGCTCGTCCTCCCCCACGCCGTAGCGCGAGTTGTACTCGTCGACGTACAGCTGCCCGTCCAGGCCCAGGTAGTCCGCGTACGTCCGCAGGAAGCCCTTGACGTACGTCTGGGCGGGCAGGGTCTCGAAGCTCTCCTCCTCGAGCGCCCGCAGGTAGCGCGCGCGGATCTTGGTCGCCTGCTCGATCTCGCTGAGCTCGAGCTGCTGCCGGTACCGCGCCTCGCGAAGGCTGTTGCCGATTTCGAACACGGGAGAGCCCGATTGTAGTGCCGATCTGCGTTAACCGAACAGATTCAGAAGCGCGTAAAAACCGAGCGCCAGCCCAGCGGTCAAGCCGATGCACAGCGAGAGACCGCCCAGGAGCCGCCCCACGCGCGCCGTGCCCTCTCCGCCAACGCGGCCGATCGAACGCTCGATGTTCCGGAGCCCGCGCCGCGCAAGGATGATCGCGAACAGCCCGAACAGCGCCGAGACCGCCGTGGCCGCCGTCGCCTGGACGATCGTCACGCGGTCGAGCTGATGCGCCGCGGCGAATGCCACCAGCGGGATCAGCAGCCCGACGATCGCGCACAGGACCGACCCCCGTGCCGCGTCGTTGCGGCCGCGAGCGCTACTGCTTCGAGTAGGGACGTCCAATCGCGGCCGGAGCGATCGAGCGGCCGATGACGCCGGCCACGGCGATCAGGGTCAGGATGTACGGGAGCGCCTCGAACAGCACCGGCCATGCCGCCGACTCCGACGGCGCGAGGTCCGGCAGGCGTCCGGCGAGCGCGCTCGAAAACCCGAACAGCAGACAGGCTGCGAACGCGCCGTAGGGCCGCCAGCCGCCGAAGATCAGCGCGGCGAGCGCGATGAACCCCTTCCCGACGGTCATGTTCTCGGTGAACGAGCCGACGTAGCCGAGCGACAGGAAGACGCCGCCGAGCGCGGCCAGCGCCCCGGAGAGCGTGACGGCCGCGTAGCGGGTCGCGTAGACCGGGATCCCGACGGTGTCCGCGGCCCTCGGGTGCTCGCCCACCGACCGGATGCGCAGCCCGATCCAGGTTCTGAACATCACGATCGAGGTGATCGGCAGCAGGATCAGGCTGAGCCAGATCATCAGGTTCAGGTCGCCGAACGCAATGTCGAGGAACTTGCCGAGGTTGTGCGGCGGGATGTCCTTGAGGAAGCCGAGGTGCACGTCCGGGATCGAAGGGAGATCGTTAGGCGTCCCCTCGTTCCCGTAGTGCTCGTTGTAGAGGTAGCCCGTGAGGCCGAGGGCGAGGAAGTTTACGGCGGTGCCGCTCACGATCTGGTCGGACTGCAGCTGAATCGAGAAGAACGCGTGGATGAACGCGAGCGCAGCTCCGGCGCCGGCGCCGATGAAGAGCCCGGCCACCCATGAGTTCGTGATGTCCGCCCCGTACGCGCCGAAGTAGGCGCCCATCAGCATCATCCCCTCAAGGCCGATGTTCACGACGCCGCTCCGCTCCGAGAACAGGCCGCCGATGGCCGCGAACGTGAGCGGGGTTGCCCAGCGCAGGGTCGCCGCGATCAGCGCCGACCAGACGAAGACTCCATTGAACCGGGAGAGCTCGTCGGCCGACGACGTCGTCGCCTGGATCACGAGGACTCCGCCAGTGAGTCCGAGGAGGCCGCTCGCAACCGCGCCGCCCCCGAGCCGCCGCTGTCCGCGGACGAACGTGAAGATCCCCGCGGCTACCGCCAGGACCCCGAGCGACAACGGAAGGGCGACGCTCTCTACCGTGACAGGCGGGAGCGTCAGCCAGAACGCGACGATGCCGAGCGCGATCCCCGCGATGGCGACCGAAGCCGGCGCGGAGACCCGCCTCCAGGCGGCGCCAGGCAGGTCCTCGGCGCGCGCGATCACGGTTCGGTCTCCTCCCGCTTCTGCAGCCGGACCTTCTTCGCTGCGCGCCAGACGTAGAGCACGAGCAAGTCGGCGCCGACGAAGAGCACGATCAGGCCCTGGATGATCCGCGTCAGGTTCCCCGCCAGCTCGGGGTCGAAGATCGACTCGTCGAGGTTGCGCGTCGAGGTTCCCGTCAGCAGGGACGCAAACAGGAGCGCCGAGAAGAAGATCCCGATGGCGTTGTTCCTCCCGAGCAGAGCGACGGCAATCCCGATGAAGCCGATCTGGACGCTCTGGACGACGGTCAGGTCGAGGTTGAACTGCCAGCCGAGGAGATCGATGGCGCCGGCGAGCCCGGCGAAGGCGCCCGAGATCGCCATCGCCAGGAAGTAGTTCCGGCCGACGCTGATGCCGCCGTAACGCGCCGCCTCGGGGTTGAAGCCGACCGCCTTCACCTCGTACCCCAGCGTGGTGCGGTTCAGGATCAGCCAGTAGACGACCAGCGCTCCGAGCGCGATCAGGAACCCGATCGTCAGCCCCTGCAGCGTCGGGAAGCCCCAGAAGACCTTCAGGTGGGCGCTGTCGGCGATGCGCCGGGTGACCGGGGCGGAGACCTCGCTCGGGTTCTGGAGCGGACCGTTGAAGCCCACGAGGTAGCTCCCGAACCAGAGCGCGATCCAGTTGAGCATGATCGTGGTGATCACCTCGTGGGCGCCCGTGGTCGCCTTCAGGAAACCCGCGATGCCCGCCCAGAATGCGCCGGCGAGGGTGGCCGCGAC
>JBKPLR010000106.1:0-11959 GCA_046731695.1 Actinomycetota bacterium | reverse complement strand
CTCGTTGGCAAGGCGCATCCGCTCCACCTCCTGCGCCGTCTTGATCGCGCGTGCGCGGGCGAGCAGCATCGACGCGTCCACGCGGTTCGGGAACGCCTGGAAGAAGCCCTCGGTGAACACGGTCGGCTCGCCGACCATCCTGTCCGCGATCTGAGTTCCCTGGGAGAGCTCGAGCCCGACGCGCTCGAGGCCGCGCTCGGCCAGGACGTCGAGCGCGAGGTCGAGCGAGCGGAACCAGGGCGGGCGGGCGTCGCGCTCGTCGTAGCCGCGGAAGAGCCGGATGTCGCGCGTCCACGCGTTTCGCGCGGCGTCGTCGGCCTGCGGCTCGAGCACGATCAGCGTCGGGTCGCCCTCGCGCGGGAAGACGACGACGTCGTACCCCTTCATGCACCAGTAGTTCGAGAGGTAGAGGACGTTGTCGGGGGCGCGGACGACGAGCGCGTCCAGGTCCTCTTCGGCCATGAGCGCGCGGACGCGGTCGAGCTTGGCGTCGTCGCGAGACCAGGTCACGAGGCTGCGGCCCCCTCCGCGGGCGTCTCCGGCGCCAGGTTCATTCGCTCGACGCCGAGCCGCGTCGCGGCCAGTCCTTTCCGGAAGAGCTGGACGAGGACGCCGGTCAACCGCTCACGCTGGACGAGGCGCACGCGCGCGGGCGCGACCGGCTCGATCGGGAACGCGGGCTCGCGGTCGCACAGGCCGCGGACGAGCGAGGCCGGCCGGCGCAGGTCGCGGGCGGGCTCGGTCAGGACATGCTGGCGGAAGGTCATCGGGCGGCGCTCCCGGGCTCGATCCGAACCTCGAGCGTGCTATCGGGCTCGAGTCGCCCTTCGAGCCGGCGAACGAACGGGTTCCACTCGGGGCACGCGGCGCCGTCCGTCAGCACCTCCCAGCCCCGCTCCGGGCCCGCCTCGATCTCGATTGACGCCTGCAACTCGCGCACCGCACCGCCTCCGCCTCGTGGCCGCCACCGGCCTCCCTGTCACGTTATCGACACAGAATCGGCACAGACGCGTGCGCCAGAGGCGGGTATGCTCGAAGCGGGATGTGGGTGGAGCCCCGGCTCCCCACCCTGGGCGGGGGGTGCACGCTGGGGCGCGGCGGCTCGCCGTACGACCGCGAACGCATTCGCTCCGGCATGGCCCGACTCCCGACGGGTCGCACGCTCACCAGCGCACCCGGGGCGGCGGCGCCTCACCGTGCGCCTCCTGCCACGAGACGACCGGGTTGCGGAGCACGCCGATTCCTTCGATCTCCGCCTCCATCACGTCACCGGGCTTGAGGTACAGCGACGCGGCGTCCTCGCTGAACCCGGCAACCCCGCTCACCGTCCCCGTCGAGACGACGTCGCCGGCCGAGTATCCGAGCGGCGAGTAGTGACTCAGGATCTCGGGGATCGTCACGCTCATGTTCCCGCTGTGGCTCCGCTGTCTCGGCTCGCCGTTCACGCGCAGCTCCATGGCCAGGTCGTGCGGATCGGGAATCTCGTCGGGCGTCACGATCCACGGCCCGAGCGGGCAGAAGGTCTCGATCGCCTTGCAGAACGAGAACACGCCTGACTCCATCTCTCGCCGCTGGATGTCCCGAGCGGTGATGTCGTTGAAGATCACGTAGCCGCCGATGTAGTCCGCCGCCTCGTCCGGCGCGAACCACTTGCCCGCCTTGCGGATGACGACCGCGAGCTCGAGCTCGTAGTCGAGCTCCTCGGTCAGGTGCTCCGGGTACACGACCGGGTCGTCTGGCCCGACGATCGCGTCGACGTTCTGAAAGAACATGATCCACGGCGCGATCCGGTGCGACCACGCCACCCGCTTCGACTCCTCCTCGTGCTCGCGGAAATTGCCGGCCGTGTGGAAGAACTTCCTCGGAATGATCGGCGCACGTAGGCGGACATCCGAGAGCCCGACGACGCGGCCGCTCGCAAGCGGGACCTCGTCGCGTTCGAAGTAGTCGCGCATGGTCGCGACGTCGAGCTCGACGACCTCGTCGCCCTCGATCCGCCCGACCTGCCCGTCGTCGAAGGTCACGAGCCTCATGCGCCCCTCGCCTCCAGCCAGGCCACCACGTCGGCCGCATTGCGGTCGGGCGGAAACACCGGATAGAAGACCTTGGCGACGTGCGCGCTCTCGAAGACGAGCGTCACGCGCCTGTAGAGCGTCATGCCCTGAAACTCGAACGTCGGCAACCGGAGCGCCTCGCCCAGTCGCCGATCGGGGTCCGCGATCACCGGATACGGGATGTGGTTGCGCTCGGCGAACTCGACCTGCTCCTCGAGCGGCTGGGCGCTCAGGCCCGCGACCTCTGCCCCGAGCCGTTGCAGCTCGGCGTGATGGTCACGAAATCCACACGACTGCGGCGTGCAGCCGCGGGCGCCCGGAACGGCGTCCCAACCCGCCGGCGTCGGCCGGCCGGGCGTTCCGGTCCGGGGATAGACGTAGAGCACGAGGCGGCCGACGGCGAGCGCGCGCAGCGCGATCGGCCCACGCGACGACTCGAGCGTCAGTGCCGGCATCGACATCCCGGGCAGGTGGTCGCAGGCGCCGTCGTCCTGCGGCACCGGAAGACCCTCCGGAAGCGTGTGGAGGTCGCCTGTCACATGACCCCGCAGACCCTGGCCGCCGCGCCGGCATATACGGCAGCGGTCTTGACGAGCCCGTCGATCTCGAGGTTCTCGCCCAGCTGGGCGTCCGGGAGCCCGCTCGAGGCACCGTAGTTGACGGTCTCGATCCCATAGCGCGTCAAGACGGATGCGTCGGAGAACCAGCGCGTGACGTCACGCTCGGGCTCCGAGCCGAAGACCTCGGCGTGCGCCTCCGCGAGCGAGCCGACGAGAGGGTGAGATTCGTCGATGCGGGCACCGGGCGCGGTCACGAACACCTCCGCTTCCACGCCGTCGAGCGAACGCGCCCACTCGAGTGCTTTCCGTCGCGCGGTCGCCATCGGTACGTCCGGTGGAACGCGGAGGTCGAGAAACAGGTCGGTGGTATGCGGCGTGCGCGATACGCGCCAGCCGAAGCCTCCGCTGATCGCGCCGACGTTCGCGACACCGCGCACGTCGCCATACGACATGTCCTCTTCCCAGGAGGGCAGCCAGTCGAGCACGCGCTCGAGCACGCCGTGCATCTTGACGACGGAGTTCTCGTGGAGGCGACCGGACGAGAACGCCGTGTGGACGAACGGCCCGCGGACCGTCAGCCGCAGCCAGAGGGCGCCGAAGTGGGCGAGGACGAGCTTGTTCTCGGTGGGCTCGCCGAGTATGCAGACGTCCGCAGCCCCGCCGTGACCGACGAGGTAGCGGGAGCCGGCCGCGTAGCCGCGGTATTCCGCGCCGACGGCGCTGCCCTGCTGCGTCTTCTCGATCTCGCCGCAGACCGCGGCGACGAGTACGTCTCCGCGAAGCCGAGCGCCGGCCTGTTGGAGCCCGCGCACCGCCTCCACGTAGCAGGCAAGCGCGCCCTTCATGTTCGAGATCCCGAGGCCGTAGATTCGCCCGTCGCGCTCGAAGCCGGCCGGCTGGAATCCCGGAATCCCCTCGAGCCACGGCTCGCGCCCTGAATACGAGGTGTCGAGGTGGCCGTTGAACATCAGCGTCGGGCCGGTACCGGCGCCAGCCCAGGTGCCCAGCACGTTGGCGCGCCCGTCTTCCACCTGCTGCCACTGCACCTGCAGCCCGAGCGCGCGGAGCTCGTCCTGGACGAGGGACGCACAGGCCTCCTCGGAGCCCGTGAACGACGGCGTCGACACGAGGCGGATGGCAAGGTCGACCAGCCGATCCCTGTCGATCGAGACCTCGATCACGCGGCGCTCCGCTCGAGCTCGACGAGCCATGGATGGCTGGGATGGACGATCTCGAGCGCGCGACGGAGCCAGGCGCGCCGGTCGGGCTCGAGTCGCGGCAGTGTCATGAGGAGGTCGCGCCGGTTCTTCTCCTCGCGCGCGTGCTTCGCCTTGAACAGCAGGATCACCTCCGGCCGGCCGTAGGGGATGCCGTCAGCGGTCCACTCGATCAGCTGCGCGTACGGGAGCCTGATCGCCGGATCACGCCGGCAGATCCAGGTGTCGCCGTCGGAGGGCTCGCGAAAGACGTCGAAGCGCCAGAGTCCGGTGGCCGGCTCGCGAACCCACGTCTGATGGGTATCCGCGAGCCGTTCGAGGGCGGCCGCGAGCGGGGTCGCCTCCTGGGGCGCGGTAATGACGAAGATGTCGAGACCGTCGAGCGCCACGAGGATCTCGTCGAAGCGGCTGTTGGGGACGCCGATCTCCAGATCCTGATGTGGACGCGGCTCGCCGCCGAGAAAGAGGTCGATCGCCCACCCGGCGGCGACGTACCAGGGGACGCGGATGCCGTCGAGCAGGCGCGCCACCTCGTCGGGCGCCCACGCATCCCATGGCGATGCGTCGGGGTCGATAGTCGTCACGCCTGCTCCAGCACGAAGGAGACGTCAACGGCCGCGTACACGAGCCGCTCGCCCTCCTCGACGTCGATCATCTTCGCGTCGAACGCTGCGAACGACCGTGCAACGGGCGGCGGCCTCTCCGGCCCGACGTCGGGCTCGGCGACAAGCTCGATGGCACCGAGACGCACCCCGAGCGCAGCCGCGTAGCCGGCGGCCCGCTCGCGCGCGTCTTCGGCGGCGAGGCGACGAGCCTCCGCATGCGCCGGATTGTCGGGCCGTATCTGCCAGGCCGGTCCATTGATGCGCGCGTCCGCGCGGGCGACTGAATCGTGAGTCAGGCGCGCGACGAGCTCCGCTTCTTCGAGCCGAACGGCAATCCGGTTCAGCGCCCGGTAGCCGCGATGCTCGGCGCGCCCGTCGACGTAGTCGACCTGCGGTGAAACCGAGATGCCCTCGGTCGTGCGGGACGCGGCCGGGATGGCGAGGTCGTCGAAGACCGAACGCAACGCCTCGCTTTGCTCTGCCACTTCGCGGTAGGCGAGATCGGCAGTCTGCTGCAGAGAAGAGAGCTCGAGCACCACCCTCGCCTCGTCGGGCTCCGCCGGCACGACCGCGCGACCTCTGACCGTGACCGTCGCCATCTCAGCGGAAATGCGGGAGGACGCGCTCGCCGAAGAGCCGCAGCTGCTCGTGGCGGCGATCGCCCCAGAGCTCGAGCATGATGTGCGTGCAGCCCGCCTCGCGGTACTCCTCGATCGCCTCGATGCAGTCGTGGGGTGTGCCCGCGATCGGTCGGCAGCGGTCGAGGATCTCGTCCGAGACCTGCTCCTTCGCGGCAAGGCGCCCGCCGCGCTCCATCGCCTGCGCCACCGGCGCCAGCTCCTCCATCTCGATGCCGGCGAGCTCCAGCAAGGTGTCGGCCGCGCCGCGGATGTTCTGGAACTTGTTGGCGAGGTACATCGCGCCGATCTCGCGCGCACCGTCGCGGCCACGATCGCGGTCGGACTCGTCGATGGACGCGATGACGGTGCAGCCGATGTCGAAGTCGTTCCTGGCCGCCTTGACGTTCTCCCGCGTATAGCGGACGAACGCGGGGGTCGTGATCGACGGGGTCAGGCAGCCGTCGGCGAGCTCGCCCGCCAGCGCCTGCATCCGCGGCGCGGTGGCGGCCACGTAGACGGGCGGCACATCCCTCGGTGTCTCGGCAGCCGTTTGGAGCGGCGGGACGTCAGCGCTCCACGCCTCGCCTTCGTAGGTGAACTCGCCGCCGCCGAGGACACCGCGCACGATGGCGATCGCGTCGCGCATCGGGCCGAGCGTCTTCCTCGTCTGAATGCGCGCGTTGTTCAGGAAGATCTTCGAGGTCCCGAGCCCGAGCAGGAAGCGGCCGTCACCGGCCTCCTCCTGCACGACTCGCGCGTCCATCGCGATCTGCACGGGATGGCGCGTGAACGGGGAGATGATCCCCCACCCGATGGTGAGCCGTTCCGTCTGGCGGGCGATCAGGGCGGAGACGACGGTCGAAGAGCGCGCCTCCATCCCGTGCTTCCGCCACCACGGGTACGCCTCGGCGAGCCAGATCGTGTCAATGCCGGCCTGGTCCATGACCCGGGCCGTGGCCAGCATCTCCTCCACGGGCTCCATGGTGAGCTGCATGACTCCGATTCGGAACGGCGGCGTCACGGTCGCAATACTCTCACGGGTGCCGGTGCATGGCTCTACTCCGCCGTTGATCCGCCCGTACCGGAACGACGACCTCGACGCTTGCCGTCGGCTGTGGGCGGAGCTGACGCACCGGCATCGCGAGCTCTACGGCGATCCGGAAATCGGCGGTGCGGATCCCGGGCTCGCCTTCGACGCCTACCTCGCCGAGGCGGCCGAGGACGGAATGTTCGTCGCGGAGGTCGCGGGCACGGTCGTCGGCCTCGCAGGGCTGATCGCTCGCGGCGACGGAAAGGCCGAGCTCGAGCCTGTCGTGGTTGCCGAGCGGTTCCGCGGAGAGGGCATCGGGGGAGCGCTCACCGAGGCGGTCGCCGGTGCCGCTCACGCACAGGGGTTCCGCCGGCTGACGGTGCGTCCCGTCGGGCGAAACGAGGCCGCGCTCCGCTTCTTCCACGCGGCCGGCTTCGACGTGCTCGGCCGCGTGGAGCTCCAGCTCGAGCTGCGGCCGGAACGCATCGACCGCAAGCCGGGCCCGGAGCTCGCGGGGCGGCGATTTCGCGTCTGAGGGCCGACGGCGTGACGAAAGGCCGTGCAACGGTCAGCAGCGAAACGAGCCGCGGAAGGAGCCGCCCGACATCAGCCGGCCGGAGAACGTACCGCTCCGCGCCCGGTTCCGGATCGTCAGCGTCAGCCGTCCGTGCTGCGAGACGTACGCTTTCCGCCCGACGACGATGGTCACGATCCCGCCGTTCCTGTACGTGCCGCTCTTTCGCGTGAGGATGTAGTCGAGCCGGAAGTACCGGCGAGCCCCTATCCGCCCGATCGTGACCTCGAAGCCGTGGACCGCCGGACGGCAGCGGCCGCCGTTGAAGGTGAACCGCTTGCCACGGACCGTCACGGTGGCACGAGCGCTGTGCGACGCCGAACTGCCCACCGGCGCGAACGCCAAGGTCACCGCCAACGCCGCGCCGGCAAGAACGACGGCCGCCACGACCTGATGCCGCAGCATCAGCCGGCGCCGTCGCCGGCGCTTCCGCCGCCCGCCCCGCCGGACGCCTGCTCGACCTGCTCCTCCAGCGCGTTGAGGACGTTCTTGACCTGCTGGTTGACGATCGGCTGCAGCACGCGCTGGCCCATGCTTCCCACCGGCCCGGCGATGCGAACGTCCGCCTCCCAGTGCATGGCCGTCCCGTCGCCCTCTTCGGCGAGATGGAACTCGGTGTCCATGTTCATCAGCGCTCCGACTCCCTGCCCCTTCGCATGCAGCTTCGCGTAGTCGGGCTCGCGTTGCTCCGTCTTCTCGAAGTCGATCTTCATGCGCAGGCCGCCGAGCCCGAGCGGGACGACGACGTTCGCGGTCCAGTGGTCGTCGTCCTGAATGTCGAAGCGCTCGACGCCGGGCATGATCGCGGCCATCCGCTGCGGGTCGTTGAGCACGTCCCAGAGCACGCTTCGTGGGGCCGAGAACAAGCGTGTGCCATCGATCTTCATCGTCGGGTCTCCACCGAGACGAGGCGCCGCGTCGACTCGGGATCCTGCAGCATCTCCCATACGCGCCACGGCGGGTTGCAGCTGTCGTGGATGATCTGGTTGCCGGCCGCTCGCATGGCGTCCTGGAGCGCGGCGCAGATCGCGTGGATCCCCGCGCCGCCTCCCTCTCCCATCCCCTTCGCCCCCCAGGCCGTGAAGGGGGACGGCGACTCGAGGAACCCGGAGCGCAACGGCGGCATGTCGAGCGTGTGTGGCACGTGGTAGTCGTAGAAGTTGGGCGTCAGCAGATTGCCGTCCTCGTCGTACGCGAACGTCTCGTGTGTGGCGGCTCCGATCGCCTGCGCCGCGGCGCCGTGCACCTGCCCCTCGACGATCTGGGGGTGGATCCGCTTGCCGCAGTCGTCGACGGCGGCATAGTCGACGATCTCGTACGCGCCGGTCTCCGGGTCGACCTCGACGAGGCATGCATGGACCTGGGACGCGTACGTCAGCGTTAGGTTTCCGAACTTCCGCTCCTTGTCGGGCACCTGGAACGGCGGCCGGTACACGTAGCGGGCGTTCAGCGTCACGTCGAGGTCCTCGGGCAGGCCGGCGTTGTTGACGTTGATGATCGCCCCGAGCGCCATGAACGGCAGCGCGGCCTCGGGATTATCGCGCATGCGCGCCATGCCCCCCGTCAGCTCTATGTCGTCGGGGTCGCAGCCGAGAACGGCTGCCGCGAGCCGCTTCATCTCCACCGCGAGTTTCTCGGCCGCGCCCTTGACGGCTCCGAGGCCGGTGACGGCGAACTGGCTCGCGTACGTCCCCGAGAAGCCGGAGTGCGAGTTCCAATACGAGTCGTGGCCGACGCGGACGTGAATGTCGTCGGGGGTGCAGCCAAGGATGTCCGCCGCGACCTGTGACGCCACGGTCTCGTGGCCCTGGCCCTGCGGCACCGTCCCGAGTGTGATCACGACCTCGCCGAGCAGGTCGAGCTTGATCGTCGCCACTTCGTTGTTCCCGGAGAACTGCAGCTCCGGGTTCAGCAGCTGGGACTGGCCGAAGTTGTTCGTCCCGGAATCGAGGGTCGAGCCGATCCCCAGCCCGAGAAGCTTCCCCCGCTCGGCCGCTTCCACCCGCCGTTCCTCGACCACGTCGTACCCGATCAGCTCGAGCGCCATGTCGAGGCCGCGCGCATAGTCGCCCGAGTCGTACACACAGCCGTTCGGCGTCTCGTACGGCATCTCGTCGCTGCGGATGTAGTTGCGCTTCCGCACCTCCACGGGGTCGAGCCCGAGCTCGTGCGCGACGATGTCGATCACCCGTTCCGTGAACCAGAGGTGCTGCATTCGTGAGTAGCCGCGGTTCGGCCCGACCGGCGACTTGTTGGTGCAGACCTGGGTGAAGTCGATCTCGATGTGCCGCCAGCGGTACATGCCCGGCGTCACCTGCGACCAGATGATGCAGCCCAGCGGCTCGTAGCGTGGGTAGGCGCCGCAGTCGTCGATCGCGCGGCACCGGAAGCCGAGCATCGTCCCGTCCGCCTTGACCGGCACCTCGACGTCGAGGAAGACGCGCTCGTTCCCGTGCGTGTTCGTCATGTGCTGCTCGGTGCGCCACTCCGTCCACTGGACGGGACGCTTGAGCTTGCGTGCGAGCAGGCAGCACGCCGTCAGCTGCGGATGCGTGCAGATCTTGTTGCCGAAGGCGCCGCCGATGTCGTGCGAGACGAACCGCAGCTTGTCGATCCCGGTGCGGAGCGCCGGCGCCATCATGATCGCCGCGAAGCCCGGGAACTGGTTGTTCGAGTAGATGTGCCACTGGCCGGTCGGCCGGTCGAACTCGACGAGGCCGCCCGAGCACTCGAGCGGCGTGGACGAGAACCGGTCGAAGTGCAAGCGCTGGATGCGGACGACGTGGTCCGCCTCGGCCATCGCACTCTCGATCTCGCCCCAGCTGAACAGGCCCGACCAGACGACGTTCGACCCCGGGTCCTCGTGGATGACGGGCGCGTCCGCGTCCTGGGCGCGCTCCGGATCGACGAGCACGGAGAACGGCTCGTACTCCACCTCGACGAGCTCCGCGGCGTCGCGCGCGAGGTCGCGCGTCGCGGCCACGACGGCGGCGACCGGCTCGCCCATGTAGCGGGCCTTCCCGACGGCGAGGCAGTAGTCCTTGATCTCGTTTCCCGGTGGGACGGTCAGCTCGAAGTACGGATCCGTCTGGATCGCGACCTCGTCGCCGGTCAGCGTCCCGTAGACGCCCTCGAGCTCAAGCGCCTTCGAGACGTCGACGCTGACGATCCGCGCGTGTGCGTACGGCGAGCGCACGAAGTGGACGAAGCCCATCCCGTGCCGCTTCATGTCGTCGATGAAGATCCCCTCGCCCTGGACGAGCCGGCGATCCTCCTTGCGCGGAACGTTCTGGCCGATGAACCCGGGGCGGGTCTCCGTCTCTTCGACGACGAGCGCCTCGGTCGGTGTGACGGTCTCGGTCATGCCTCTCCTCTCGAGGCGGCGAGGACCGCCTCGACGATGTTCCAGTACCCGGTGCAACGGCAGATGTTCCCCTGCAGCGCGCGCCGCACCTCGTGCGGCGTGGGCTCCGGGTTGTTGTCCAGAAGGTACTTCGCGCTCATCAGCATCCCGGGCGTGCAGTAGCCGCACTGGAGCGCGTGGCTCTCGCTGAAGGCCCGCTGGAGCCGATGGAGCTCACCGTCGGTTGCGAGCCCCTCGACGGTCTCGATGCGCGCGCCGTCCGCCTGGATCGCGAGCAGCATGCAGCTCTTGATCGCGGCGCCGTCGTAGATGACGGTGCAGGCGCCGCAGTTGCCGGTGTCGCACCCGATGTGCGTCCCGGTCAGCTCGAGATCGTCCCGGAGGAAGTGCACGAGCAGCTGACGGGCCTCGACCTCCCGCTCGTATCGCTCGCCATTGACGTCGACGGCGATCGTCCCGCTGGAGACCGGCTCCACTATCCCTCTCCGATCGCCTGCTGGACTGCGCGGCGCGCGAGCACCTCGGCGAGCCGCCGTCGGTAGCCGGCCGACGCATGGACGTCCGACGGCGGATCGAAATCCGCCGCGGTGACTGCGGCAGCAGCCGCTTCCGGCTCGGACGGCGCGCGGACGAGCACCGGGACAGCCGAGACGCAACCGATGGCCAGGCGGGCCTCCGTGTCGTGCACGACCGCGGCCGCGTTGACGATGCACGTCCCCTCGCGGCCGATCGTGACGGCGGCGAAGCCGTCGCCTCCCCCCGGCGGCGGGAGCGTGACCTTCGTCATCAGCTCGCCCGGTCCGACCGCGGTGAGATAGACGCCGAGGAAGAAGTCCTCGGCCGGGACGGTTCGCTCCCCGCCCGAGCCGGCGATCGTCATCTCCGCGCCCATCGCCACCATCAGCGGCGGCAGGTGGTTCGTCGGGTCGTTCGAGCACAGGTTGCCGCCGAGCGTCCCGCGGTTTCGAACCTGGACGTCGGCGATCGTGCTCGTCACCTCGGCCAGCCGTGGACGGAAGTCGCCGACGTCCTCCGAGTCAACGATCTCCGTGTACGTAACCATTGCCCCGAGCTCGAGCCCGCCCGCGGTCGTCGTCCGGATCCCCTTCAGGTCCTCGATGCCGTTGAGGTCGACGAGGACGTCGGGCGACGCCGCGCGCGCCTTCATCACGTTGACGAGGGTCTGACCCCCGGCGAGCGGGCGTGCGTTCGAATCCTCGGAGAGGAGTCGAACCGCGTCGGGGACGCTTTCCGCGCGGGCGTATTCGACTCGCCGCAGTAGCACGGCGGAGATTTCACCCGTCCGGCCGCTCGCGTGTCAAGCGGGCAGCGGCGCTGGGTGATCCGGGGGCCCGCCCGCGGCGGGCCCCCGACGACGGTCTAGCCGACGCGTGTGACCTCTCCAACGTGGATCGCGATGATGCTGACGTTCGACGCCGTCCACGTGCCGAAGTTCGCCTTGCACTGCAGCGAGACCCCGGTCGCGGCCGCGAACGTCTGCGTGAGCTGCATGTTGTGGGTCGTCCGCGGCCCGCCGCCCACCAGGCCATTGGACGGCGCCACGCCGGCCGACGTGTCCGTGTTCCCGCCGGCGATCAGCTGGCAGCTCGAGTCCAGCAGGTCGGTAGCGCCGCCGCTGGCGCTGATCGTCGCCTTCGCGAAGATCGCGTACGAGCCGGCCGGGAGGCTCGAGATGTTCGCGAGCGTGAAATACGTGTTCAGCGCCGTGCTGACGGTCGTCGTCGCCAGGACGACCTCGGTCGCATTCGAAGGCCCGGGCGGTCCGGGCTGCCCTGTCGCCCCGGTCTGGCCCGCGGCCCCTGCCGGACCCGCCGGCCCCGTCGCTCCGGCAGGCCCTGCCGGTCCCTGGAGTCCCCGGAACCCGCGCGGGCCGCGAGGGCCGCGCGGGCCGCGCGGCCCGCGTTTGGCCGCCAC
>JBKPLR010000105.1:0-13325 GCA_046731695.1 Actinomycetota bacterium | reverse complement strand
GCGAGACGGTGAGCCGCGAGCTGGGCGCGGAGGTCCCCTCGTCGTTCTTCCGGATTGCGCATCTGCGACACGAGCCCTTCGAGGGTGCCGTCGTCGAGCCGGGTCGGCCGGATCACGACCCCTTCCTCGTCGAGCTTGCCCGACTCGGCCGGAAGGCTGCCCGGCTCGCGAGCGCCGACGTCGGCGTGGTGGGCGCGCGTGACTGCGTAGCCGACCTGCGTCCTCGCGACGAGGGTGATGTCCGGCAGGTGCGTGCCGCCGGCGAACGGGTCGTTCAGGATGAAGACGTCTTGCGGGCCGGGGTCGTGCGCCCGGACGGCGGCAACGGCGTCTGGCATCGCGCCGAGGTGGACGGGGATGTGCTCGGCCTGCGCGATCATCCGGCCACGGCGATCGAAGAGCGCAGTGGAGCAGTCGCGGCGCTCCTTGATGTTCGCGGAGAACGCGGAACGGGTCAGCACGGCGCCCATCTCGTCGGCGATCGACCGGAGCGAGGCGCCGATCAATTGGAGCTCAATGTCCACGGTTTCGTGACACTTTCGTGAGCCGCAGCGTGCTACTGGTCCCATCCCTAGCCCCCACCCACCCCGGGGGAATCCAGCAGGTGGCGCCCGGGAGCTCGAGCAGCTTCGGGCCCGTTTCCTCGAGCGGGGGCGCGGGCGGCAACGGCGGCTCCGGGCCCGGGCGGACCTCGGCCGTGCGCACGGAGACGAGCTCGATCGGGCGCTCCCTCTCCGCGTACCCGTAGCGCGCCGCGTGCGCCCGATGGAATGCATCCGCTACGTCGCCGCCGAGCGGCACCGTCAGCTCGAACGACTGCCCGCGGTAGCGTAGGTCGGCCTCGCCCTCCGCGGGCAGCTCGCCCGCCTCCTCGAGCGGGCACACGTACGACTCGACGCTGTCGCGCCGCTCGTCGCTCACCGCGAGACCGAGCGCCGAGAGCACGCCGGCCGCCTCCGGCACGAGCACGGTGCCGATCCCGAGCTCCTCTGCCAGGGCACATGCATGCAGCGGCCCCGCACCGCCGAACGCGACCAGGGCGAAGTCGCGCGGGTCGTGCCCGCGCTCGATCGAGACGAGCCGCAACGCCCGCAGCATCTCGGCATTGACGACCGCGATTGCCTCGGCAGGGTCGAACGCCGAGAACGCACGCTCCGCCGCCGTGCGATCGAGCTCCACCCCGCCCGCCAGCCGGTCCGGCAACCGGCCGAGCAAGAAGTTGGCGTCCGTCACGGTCGGCCGCTCACCACCGCGTTCGTAGCAAGCCGGTCCCGGCTCCGCTCCGGCGCTCTCCGGCCCGACGCGCAGCGCGCCGCCCGCATCCCGCCAGACGATCGACCCGCCCCCGGCGCCGACGGTGTGCAGGTCCACCATCGGCAGGCGCAGCGGCAGGCCCGCCACGTCGCGCTCGGCCGACCGGCCCGCCTCGCCGCCCGCGATCAGGCACACGTCGGTCGACGTCCCGCCCATGTCGAGCGAGATCGCGTTCTCGACTCCCGCGAGCCGGGCGATCCGCGCAGCCCCGACCACGCCCGCCGCCGGCCCCGACACCAGGACGACGGCCGGATGCGCCGCCGCTTCGGCCAGCGTCGCCACC
Source organism: Actinomycetota bacterium (assembly GCA_046731695.1). GTDB lineage: Bacteria > Actinomycetota > Thermoleophilia > Gaiellales > Gaiellaceae > AC-32. The sequence continues at coordinate 11,728 of JBKPLR010000105.1, read as the reverse complement.
CCGCCGGACGACCGCATTACAAGCGGTTCCGGCAAACCCGCGCCCGCCGCCGCACCAGCAAGCGCCTCGAGGTAGCGCGATACCGCAGGACCGAGGTACGCGTCGATCGCCGCCGTCGACGCGCGCTCGTACTCGCGGAACTCCGGCGCAATGTCGTGCGAGGCCACGATCCGCGCCGCCGGCAGCCGCCGGCGCAGCTCGTCCGCGACGGCCCGCTCGTGCGAGGGTTCGCGGAACGAGAACAAGAGGCATACCGCAACCGCCTCCACGTCCCCGAGATCCGGCAGCGAGTCGAGCCGCAGCGGCGCGACGACGCCGTCGGCCCCGATCCGCTCCTCCACGCCGTGACAGCGCTCGAGCGGGACCAGCGCCTCGGAATGCGCCGCGCAGAGCCGGTAGAGATGGGCGCGGTTCTGGCGGCGCAGGTGCAGCAGGTGCTCGAAGCCCGCGGTGGCGACGAACGCCGTCCTCGCACCCTTGCGCTCGAGGAGCGCGTTCGTCGCCACGGTCGTCCCGTGCGTGAACCTCGCCACCGATTCCGCGCCGACCGCCTGAGCCGCCGCGAGTACGGATTCCTCCTGACGGCGGGCCGTCGGCACCTTCGCGGTGCGCAGCCCGCCGTCCGCGAGCAGCACGGCGTCGGTGAACGTCCCGCCCACGTCGACGCCGAGCACGTCCACGCCTAGTCCGTAAGCGCCGCTACGAGCAACTCCGTGTGCTCGTCCCCGAACGGAAGCGGCGGTCGGATCTTGAGCACGTTCCCGCTGCGCCCCGTCCGGCCGATCAGGACGCCGCGCTCGCGCGCGCGGTTCACGAGCTCATCCGCGCGCTCGGCGCCCTCCACCTCGACTCCGACGAGGAGCCCGCTCCCGCGAACGTCGCCCAGCCTCAATGCCGCGAGCGCCTCCCGCAACCGACCCCCAACCTGCTGCGCATGCTCCACCAGGCGCTCGTCCTCGATCACGTCGAGAACGGCGATCGCCGCCCTCGCCGCCACGGGATTGCCGCCGAACGTGCTGAACAGGCCCTTCAGCCGCCCGAACAGCTCTGCGCGAGCGACCACGGTCGCGACCGGATAGCCGTTCCCCATCGGCTTTCCGAGCGTGACGACGTCGGGCTCGAGGCCATAACGCTCGAAGGCCCAGAGGTTCCCGCCGAGCCGTCCGTGCCCCGCCTGCACCTCGTCGGCGACGAACAGCCCGCCCGCCGCATGCGTCTGCTCGAGCAGGGCCTGCAGGTGAGAGGCATCAGGGATATGGATCCCGTCGCTCGTGAAGGCGCAGTCGACGAACGTCGCGGCGAGCCCGCCGTGCGGGCTCGGGAGCTCGGTGGCGCCCGGCGGGATCGTCTCCACGTGCTCAGGCCGGTACCCCGCAGGCCACTCCTCCGGCGAGAGGTCGGCGATCGCAGTCGTCACTCCGTGGTACGCATGGTCCGTCACGATCGCGCCGCGATTGCCCGTCGCCGCAAGGGCAATCCGCCAGGCGAGCTCGTTCGCCTCGCTCCCCGAGTTCACGACCATGACGGTGTCCAGTGCGGGCGGCATCGATGCCGCCAACCTCTCGGCGAGCTCGATCAGCGGCTCGTAGAGATACCGCGCATGCGTACTGACGGCGCGCGTCTGCCGGACGACAGCCTCGGTCACCCGCGGATGACAATGGCCCACGACCGGAACGTTGTTGTACGCGTCGAGGAGGCGGGAGCCGTCGGCCTCGAAAAGCCACACGCCCTCCCCCCGGGCAACGTGAACCGGCTTGCGGTAGGTCAGCTCCGTCAGCGCCGGCCCGAGCACACGACGCCGCTGCGCCAGCTCCCGCGTCGGAACGAACGGTCGCGCGGCGCCCAGTTCCTGCGCCACCTGGTCCAGGCCCAGCGCGTCGAATGTCTCGAGCAGCTGCCAGGAGTCGTCGTCCCACGCCTGGATGTACTCGGCGTTCTCGGGGTAGCGGCCCACGCGCCACGCGCTGATGGCAACGATGGTCGCGAGCCGGGCCATGACGAGGTCGCCGAGGACGTCGAGTTCCTCCGGCTCGAATGGGATCAGCGAGGCGTAGCCGTCGATCGCGATCCTTGCCACGCGAAAGAGGTCATTCTCCGGACGGCTCCGCAGGACCGAGGCGAGGCCGATCGCGAAGTCGGCGACCTGCGCCGTGTGCGACACGTCGCCGAAGTCGACGATGCCGGCGACCCGGTCGTGGTCGTCGAAGAGGATGTTGTCGAGGTTGAAGTCGCCGTGGACGACGTGCGAGCGCAGGCGCGGCCAGCGCGGAAGGACGTTGCGCTCGAAACGCTCAACGGCTCGCTCGAGGAGCCCGCGCCTACTGTCGGCTGCGACCGCTTCGAGCAGCGGCCGGAGCCCGCCCGCGTTCTTCAGGTCCCAGAGCAGGTAGCGGCCGGCCGCGGGATGGAAGAAGCTGCGCAGCGCGAGATTCAGGCGCGCATGCGTAGCCGCGTAGGCGTAGACGGCATCGTCGCCGAGCCCAGGCCCGCGCTCGTGTCCGTGGAGGCGTTCGAACAGGCGCACGTAATGGCCGCCCACCTGCTCGGTCGCGCGGAGCGGCTTGGCGACCGGCAGCTCCGGATCGACGCGCGCGATGTGCAGGATCGCTTCGGTCTCCAGGTCGAGCACCGCCGCGTCCTCGCCGCTGTTCGAGATCTTCAGCACGCCGCCGCCACCGCGGCCGTCGTCGATCAGGAACGCCTGGTCCCGCTCGCTACCGAGGGGAACGGCGGTCCCGTTCAGCTCGAAGAGCCGCGCGGCGAGCTTCGCGGCCTCGTCCGGCGAGAAGCGCGGAGGCTCCGCCTCGAGAACGCTCATTCGTAGAGGTCGATTCCGTGCGGCTCCTGGATGATGTTGCCGCCGTCGACGACCACCGATTGTCCGGTCATGTAAGACGCCTCCTCGGAGGCCAGGAACGCGATCAGCGCGGCGACCTCGCCGGGGCTACCGGCTCGGCCGACGGGTGTGTGACGGCCCGCCTCGAGCTCGTCCGCGTCGAGCGAAGCCGTGGCGATCCAACCGGGTGCGACCGAGTTGGCAGTGACGCCGAAGCGGCCCTCCTCGAGCGCGATTGTCCGCATCATCCCGTCCATCGCCGCCTTCGCCGTGGCGTAGGCGGCCGAGCCCGGCGCGGTCACGAGAGGCCCCGTCACCGACGACACCATCACGATCCGGCCGTACCGCCGGTCATGCATGTCCGGGAGGACCGCCTGCGTCATGTGGAACGCGGTCTTGAGCGTCATCTCGAGCGAGCGCTGAAACTCCTCCGGGTCGAGCTCGACGAAGCGCCCGCCGACCGGCTCCTGGCCCGTCTGCACCAGGCCGGCCGCGTTGACGAGCGCGTCGACCGGCCCGTGCGCGGCTCGCGCGACCTCTGCCAGCTCGAAGGCCTGTGTGCGATCAGTGAGATCGGCGATGTGCGCGGAAACCGCGGCGCCCTCTCCGCGAAGCTCGTCGGCACGGGCCTCGATCCGGTCCCGGGTCGTCGAGGTGATCGTGACCGCCGCGCCGAGGCGCCCCAGGAGCCTCGCCGCCGCGAACCCGATCCCCTCGGCGCTCCCGCACCCGGTGACGAGCGCGTGCCGGCCGTTGAAATCGAAGGGTTTCCGGTTCATCGCCAGCCGGGCGATGCTAACCCGCCCCAGGAGGGCTTGGCGAAACCTCGTCTGTGCCGTCGGGCCGCGCTGTCCGCCCCGAGGCGGCGTCCTCAGTCGGCCCAATAGCTATCCACTATTGGGCCTCCCTGCGTCCTTGCCTCGGAACGGCCATCGCACCCCGACGACGAGCGAGGTTCCGCCAAGCCCTCCTAATGCGAAACTTCCGCGGGTGAGAGTCGAGGCCAAGCTCGAGGAGCTCGGGCTCGTCCTGCCCGAGCCGATGCGCCTTCCGCCCGGGGTCCGGCTTCCGTTCGCGTTCGCTCGCGTGTACGCGGACCGCGTCTACATCTCGGGGCACGGCCCGCAGGCGCCGGACGGCTCGCTGGCGCCGCCTCAGGGCAAGGTCGGAGCGGAGGTCACGACCGGGGAGGCCTACGAATCGGCGCGGCTGACCGGCCTGTCGATTCTGGGCACGCTCAAGCGTGAACTCGGCGACCTCGACCGCGTGACTGCATGGCTGCGCGTGTTCGGGATGGTCAACTCGGCGCCCGGCTTCACGGACCAGCCGTCGGTCATCAACGGCTTCTCCGACCTGATCATCGAGGTCTTCGGCCCCGAGGTCGGCCGGCATACGCGCTCGGCCGTTGGCATGGCCGAGCTTCCCTTCGGGCTCCCGGTCGAGATCGAGGCCGAGGTCGCGATCTGAGCTACGCGCCGCCGCCGCTCGAGGAGATCGAAGCCGCCCGCGAGCGGATCGCGGGCACGGTCGTGCGCACGCCGCTCGTCCGCTTTCAGGACGAGATCTACCTCAAGCTCGAGAATCTGCAGGCGATCGGCTCCTTCAAGCTGCGCGGCGCCGGCAACGCGCTGGCTCTCGCCGGATCTGTCGAGAAGCTCTGGACGGCGAGCGCCGGGAACATGGCGCAGGCGGTGGCCTGGCACGCGCGCGATGGGGCCTTACCGTGCTCGGTGGTGGTGCCGGAGACCGCTCCGCGGACGAAGCTCCAGGCGATCGAACGCCTCGGCGGAGAGGTCGTCAAAGTCTCGCCCGCGACCTGGTTCGAGGTCTTCCAGACGCGCTCGTATCCGGGGTTGGATGGGTACTTCGTACACCCCTTTAGCGACCCGGCGGTGATCGCGGGCAACGGGACGATCGGCTTGGAGATCGCCGAGGACATGCCCGACGTCGAGGCGGTGATCGTGCCGTACGGCGGAGGCGGCCTCATCTCCGGGATCGCATCCGCCCTTTGCGCCGTCGCGCCCCGGTGCAAGGTCTACGCCTGCGAGGTCGAGACCGCGGCTCCGCTCGCGCCCTCCCTCACGGCCGGAGAGCCGGTCGAGGTCGAGCACGGCCGCAGCTTCGTGGACGGCATCGGCGCGCCGAGAGTCTTTCCGGAGATGTTCGAGCTCGTCCGGCCGCTGGTCGAGGGCTCGATCGTCGTGTCGGTGGAGCAGATCGCCGAGGCCGTGCGCCTGCTCGCCGAACGAAGCCGCGTCGTCGCCGAAGGAGCAGGCGCCGCATCCCTGGCGGCCGCGCTCACGGGCCGTGCGGGCGGCGGCAAGATCGTCTGCGTCGTCTCGGGCGGGAACATCGACAGCGAGGTCCTGCGGACGATCCTGGCGGGGGAGACGCCGTGATCGCGGTCATCGGCGCGGGGCCGGCGGGCCTGGCGAGCGCCGCGATGCTCCACCGAAGGGGCGAGGACGTGGTCGTGCTCGAACGAGGCGAGGTCGGAGCGGCCTGGACGCAGCGCTACGACCGGCTGCACCTGCACACGGTGCGCTGGCTGTCGTGCCTGCCCGGCTACCGCATTCCGCGCTCCTTCGGCAAATGGGTGTCACGCGACCGCGTCCTCGAGTACCTGCGGCGGTATGCCGAGGGGCACGCGCTCGAGGTCTACACCAACGTCGAGGTCACGCGGGTCGATCCCGGCTGGATGCTGTCGACCTCGGATCGCCCGCTCGAGGCAGAGCGGGTCGTCGTAGCCACGGGCCACAGCAACGTGCCGTTCGCGCCCGACTGGCCCGGCTCGTTCGCGGGCGAGATCGTGCACTCGGCCGATTACCGCAACCCGGCGCCGTTCGCCGGCAAGCGCGTGCTCGTCGTGGGCGCGGGCAACTCGGGTGCGGAGATCGCGGTCGACCTCGCCGACGGCGGCGCGAAGGAGGTCTCGCTGTCGGTCCGGACGCCGCCGAGCATCGTACGCCGCGACACGCTCGGCTTCCCGAGCCAGGTGCTCGGGATCGCGACGTCACGTCTCCCGGCACCGGCCATCGAGCGGATCGCCCGCACGATGCGGCGGGTCTCGATCCCGGATCTCAGCTCGTACGGACTGCCCGCACCGGAGAGCCCGTACGCGGACTTCCTGCGCCGGCGCGTGATCCCGATCCTGGACGTGGGGATTGTCGACGCCGTTCGGAGCGAACGCGTGCGCGTGGTCGCTGCCCTCGAGCGGTTCGAGGACGGAAGTCCGGTGCTGGCGGACGGCACCACGGCCGACGTCGACACGGTAATCGCCGCCACCGGCTTCCGGACGGGGCTCGAGCCGCTTGTGGGCCACCTGGGGGTCCTGAACCACCGCGGCGAGCCGCTGGTGCACGGTGCGGACGAGCATCCGGATGCGCCGGGCCTGCACTTCGTCGGCTACGAGGTCACACTCGGCGGCACGTTCCGGCGCGTGGGGATCCAGGCGAAGGAGCTCGCGCAGGCCGTGGCGGCGACTCAGACCCGAGCTGCCGCCGATAGGAGCTCGGCGGCTTCGTCGATCGACAGCTGATCCGTGTTGAGCACGATGTCGTACTGCGTCGGCTGCTCCTCGCCGACGTCGTGAAAGCGCCTCAAGTAGTCGGCCCGAGCCGCGTCCGCCTCCTTGATCGCGCGGGCGGCGGCAGGCTCTTGCAAGTCGTCGGCCGCGCGAACGCGCGCGATGCGTGTGCCCGGCGAGGCCGTGACGAGCACACGCAGGACATCCGGGCGACCCAGGATCGCGTGAGATGCCGCGTGCGAGACGATCACTGCGTCGCCGCGCGCCGCTGTCTCGTCGATCGCTGCGCGGATCAGTCCTCGGAGCTCGTCGCTCGTCGGCCCGCGCTCGGTCGCCGATGGCACGTAGCCCAGTGACGCCCACGCATCCGCGCCCCCGCCCGAGGCGAGTTCGCCGAGGAAGCGCCCCAGAAAGGACTTGCGACGCTCCTCGTCGGCAATTTCGGCCGGCTCAACGCCTCCCATCGCCGCCGCATGCGCGACGAGGTCCTCGTCCACGTAGCGGAAGCCAAGTCGCTGCGCGACCAGCCGACCGATTTCGCTCCCGCCGGCCCCGGTGTCATGCGAAATGCAAACGACCTTGCGCTTCACCTCGCGGACGCTACCTGGGAATGTGGCAGTCCGTAAGGCGTTCGACCAAGAGGATGGGAAAACGCTGGTCCGCTGAGCTCGAGCTCCTCGGCGCAGGCGGCGAGCCTGTCGATCTCTGGCGCACGCTCGCCTCGCACGGGGTCGCGGACCTGCCGCCGAACGTGATCGATGAGGAAGCGCGGACGCTCGAGGCGACCTTGGCGCTGCCGCGGGGGCGTGCACGGACGATTCGCATCAGCGCGGGCCGGCCGGGCTTCGCGCTCGTGGAGGGAGAGAACGTCGGCGCGCGCGACGCGGTGCTGCTCGTCGACGCGGCCCGGCACATCCTGCGGCTCGACGCCGACCTCTCGGCGTTCTACGAGACGGCGCGCGCCGACTCGGATCTCACCTGGGTCTGCGACGGCGCCGGGCGGATGCTGCGGAGCCCGACCGTCTTTGAGGACGTCGCAAAAACCATCTGCACGACCAACTGCGCCTGGTCGGCGACCGTGCGGATGGTGACCGCGCTCGTCTCGGAGCTCGGGCTCGAAGCGCCCGACGGCCGACGCACATTCCCGACTCCGGAGGCGATGGCAGCGGCGCCGGAGCGGTTCTACAAGGACGTAGTCCGCGCCGGCTATCGCGGGCCGTATCTGCGCTCGCTCGCGGCCGACGTCGCGGAGGGGAAGCTCGACCTCGAGGCGCTGAACGACCCCGAGCTGCCCGATGACGAGGTCGCCGCGCGCCTTTTGGCGCTGCCGGGGTGCGGGCCGTACGCGACGGCGCACATGATGATGCTGCTCGGCCGCTACTCCCGGCTGATCCTCGACTCGTGGACGCGGCCGAAGTACGCGCGCCTCAACAGGCGGAAGGCGGGCGACAAGACGATCGAGCGTCGCTTCCGGCGGTACGGTGACTACGCAGGGCTGGCGTTCTGGCTCTACCTCACCCGCGACTGGGTCGAAGAGGTTGACCCCAATGTTCCTCCCAGAATGCCGACTGCTGCTTCCCGTCGACATCCGTAAAGCCGTATTCGCGCGCGAGCTCGGGGGTCGTCAGCACCTGACCTGACTTCGCGAGGACGTTCTCGTCCGCAGCAAGCGCCGCGATTCCGCGGCCCGGGAACTCCGGCGACTCGGTCTGCGCGGCCTGTTCCGGCGTCAGGTCCATCCGCTCCAGCCGCATCCAGCCCGGCGAGACGGCGACGCACGCGACGCCGTGCGGCCGCAGGTCGTCTGCCATCTGCTCGGTCAGCTTGTTGGTCGCGTTCTTGACGACCTCGTAGAAGGTGACCCCGTGTGGGCGGTCGAGCACCCAGGTGATGTTGACGATCAGCCCTCGGCCCGCCTCGAGCATCATCGGCGCCGCGAGCCACGAGGCGAACGCCGTCGCCCTCAGGCCGCCCTGGAACATCAGGTCCCAGTGGCGCCACTCCATCTCCCAGAAGGGCGTCTCGTAGTACAGCCCGAGCTCGTAGCCGCTCCAGGCGTTGTTGACGAGCAGGTCGAGCCGGCCATGGTCGGCCTTGATGCGTTCAAAGACCGCTTCGACCTGAGCGTCGTCTGTGTGGTCGCAGCGGATCGGGATCGCCGTGCCGCCTCGGGCGGTGACCTCGTCAGCGGTGTCGTCGATCGTGCCCGGCCGGTCGAGGGTCGTGGGCTCGCCGCGGACGCTGCGGCCGGTGATGTAGACGGTGGCGCCCTGCTCGCCGAGGACGAGGGCGATGCCCTTGCCGCCGCCACGGCTAGCCCCAGTCACCAGGGCTACGCAGGTGCCCAAACGCGTCATGGATTGAGGTGGAGCCGACGGGGCTCGAACCCGTGACCTTTTGGCTGCCAGCCAAACGCTCTCCCAGCTGAGCTACGGCCCCAAGGGCTCCCAGTGTAGCGGCCTAAACCGCGGCGGCTTCGAGCTCGACCTGGGGGACGTCACCCCAGAGCTCCTCGAGTCCGTAGTACTCGCGCGACTCGGGCGTGAAGACGTGGAAGACCACGTCGAGGTAGTCCGCGACGATCCAGCGGCCCTCGGGCTCGCCGGCTACCGAAGTCGGCAGGCTCCGCTCGTCGTGCTTCAGGCGGTCATGAACCTCGTCCCAGATCGACTTCGTCTGCCGCGGGTTCTGGCCGGTCGCGAGCACGAAGAAGTCCGTGTACGAGCACACGGGGCGCATGTCGAGAATGAGGACGTCCTGCGCCAGCTTCTCCTGTGCGAGGCCGGCGATCCGGCGGGCGTGTTCGAGTGGTGTCAGTGGCTCTTCGGGTCCTTTCGGGCTTCCGAATCAGTGTAGCCGCGATAGAGGCCGAGCTCCCGAATCGCGCCTGCAACTGCAGGCGGGACGAGACCGTCGATCGGCTGTCCCTCTTGGACACGTTCACGGATCAGGTCCGCAGACACGTCCGGAGAGTCGAGCTCGAATGAGAGCACGCGGTCGCCGTAGCGCTCGAGGTCCGGCGGCGGGTAGCCGGAGCGCGTGCCCACGGCCAGCTTCACCAAGCGCAAGACCTCTCCCGGCTCCTTCCAGGTCGGGAAGGCGGCGCCCTCGTCCGCGCCCACGATGAAGACGGCATCTCCGAAACGTCCGCCGCGCACGGCGTCGACCGTGAAGGCGTTCCCGTCGAGCATGACCTCGGCCGGCAGTCCTGCGAACGCCTCCTGCGCCAGCCGTAAGCGGGTCTCCGCGTCGGCGACTACCTGGCGGTGGCCCGGATGGGACGCGACGAGAACGACCAGGCGGTCGATCGCAAGCCTCTCGAGCGCGGCCCGCGCGAGCGCGACGTGCCCGTTGTGCGGCGGGTCGAACGTGCCGCCGAGAATGCCGGTCACTGGAACTCGAACGCCTCGCCGGCGACCTCGACCTCGTCGCCTTTCTTCACGCCCGCGTCCTGCAACGCGCGCTCCAGCTCCTCGTCGCCCGGCGGGCGCCCGACGACCCGGAAGCCCCGGTCCGTGCGCAGGATCCGGAAGGCCCGCCGCGCGTCCGGCTGGGGCCGGTAGACCAGGAAGTCTGCGAGCCCTTCGCCGTCGTGCTCCGGCACCGGCGCCGGCGGGCAGAGCTCGAACAGCGCCCGGCGGAACCGCTCGACGCCTTCACCGGTGGCCGCAGAGAGCGCGAATACGCGCTGGACACGCGGGTCATCGGTCTCGAACACCGGCGACTCGGGGAGGAGGTCCACCTTGTTCAAGACAACGGCCTGAGGCCGTTCGGCGAGCCCGGCGCCGTATGCCTGCAGCTCGTGGTCGATCGCCTCGAAGCGCGCAGCGGCGTCGCCTTCCGACGCGTCGATCACGTGCACGAGCAACCGCGCGCGCTCGAGATGCGCGAGGAACTCGTGGCCGAGCCCTGCACCCTCGCTCGCGCCTTCGATCAGCCCGGGAACGTCGGCGACGACGAGCTGGCGCTCGTCCGAGTCCACGGTCCCGAGGACCGGCTGAATCGTCGTGAACGGATACGCGGCGACCTTGGGGCGCGCGTTCGAGATCCGAGCGAGCAGCGACGACTTGCCCGCGTTCGGCAGGCCTACCAGCGCGGCGTCCGCCAAGAGCTTCAGGCGCAGCTCGTAGACGCCCTCGTCACCGGGGAGACCGGTCTCGGCAAACCGCGGCGTCTGGCGAGTCGAGGTCGCGAAGCGCTTGTTACCGCGACCGCCCTCGCCCCCGCGGGCGAGCACGACACGCGCGCCCGACGCGGCGAGGTCTGCCACCAGCAGGCCCTCCTTGTAGAGCACCTGTGTGCCCGACGGCACGCGCAGCTCGACGTCCGCGCCGGCCGCGCCGTGCTTCCCCGAGCCTCCCCCGCTCCCGCCCTTGCCCGCGCGGAACCGCTGTCGGGCCCGAAAGCTCGACAGGTCGCGCAGGTCGGGGTCGCTCAGCAGCACGACGTCCCCACCGGGGCCTCCGTCGCCGCCGTCGGGCCCGCCTTTGGCCACGTGCTTCTCGCGCCGGAAGCTCAGCGCGCCGTCGCCGCCGCGCCCCGCCTGCACCGAGATGCGGGCGCGATCTTGAAACATAAGCGCTAGCTGGAGTCGACTACGGAGATGAGCCGGCGCTCGCCGCTCGACTTGAACTCCACACGCCCGTCGCGCTTGGCGAAGATCGTGTCGTCGCGGCCGAGGCCGGCGCCCGGGCCGGGCCGGAAGCGGGTGCCGCGCTGCCGCACGATGATCGTGCCCGCGGTCACGCCCTGGCCGTCGAACACCTTGACGCCGAGCATCTTGGGCGCGGAGTCGCGGCCGTTCCTCGATGAGCCGAGTCCCTTTTTGTGAGCCATCTAGCTTTCCTTCCTTGCCTCGAGCGCGGCCAGCGCGCCCTTCCGATTCGCATGCGCGCGCTCGTACTCGAGCGCCGCGTCGACCTGCTCGTCCGACCAGTTGCCGACCTTCTCGTTGATGTCGGCCACGGTCATGTCCGCGTACCCGCCCGGGAGCTTCGCCGGAGCGGCCTCCGCCTCCTTCTTCGGCGCTGCCGCCGCACGCTTCGCGCCGCCGATCGACTGGATCTCGATCTGCGAGAGCTTCGCGCGGAAGCCCGTGTGGCGGCGGTATCCCGTCTTCGGCTTGTACTTGCCAATCCGGATCTTCTTGCCGAGTTGCGACCCGACGACCTTCACGGTCACCTGGACCTTGGGAGCGAGCTCGAACGTGCCGTCGCCGCCGATCATCAGCACCTCCGGATGGAAGGTCTCGCCCTCCTCGGTCGGCACGCGGTCCACGAGCAGCCGCTCGCCCTCTTGCACGCGGTACTGCTTCCCGCCCAGTGAGATGATCGCGTAGCTCATGGCACCAAAACGCGGGCGAGGCG
>JBKPLR010000104.1:0-13593 GCA_046731695.1 Actinomycetota bacterium | reverse complement strand
ACGAACCGCAACGGCGATCGCACCCTCGCCGCGCAGAATCCGCTCCCATTGTTCTTCGGTTGGCCCAGACATGAAGGGTCTGTCCTATCTTGAAGCCGAACGTGGCGGCCTTCGACCTCGACCGCTTCCTCGCGGAGCTTGCGGCGCTAGCGGACGGCGGGACGGAGCGTCGCTACGGGGCTCATCCGGAGCAATGGGCCGAGCTTCGGCTGCCCGGAGAGAACGAACCGCTTGGTATCGCCGTCCTCCTCCATGGCGGCTTCTGGCGGGCGCGGTACACGCTCGTGCTCATGGAGGCGATCGCGACCGACCTGGCAAGCCGCGGGTGGGCGACCTGGAACGTCGAGTACCGACGCGTGGACGCAGGCGGTGGGGTGCCCGAGACGCTGGACGACGTCGCCGCCGCCGTCAGGGCGCTCCCGGTGGCCGGGTCGCCTGTCGTCGCGATCGGGCACTCGGCCGGCGGTCAGCTCGCACTCTGGCTTGCCGGCACCGGCCTTGTGACGGCGGCCGTTTCGCTCGGCGGTGTCTGCGACCTCCGCGAGGGCGCGCGGCTCGGGATCGGCAAGGGCGCAGTCGCCGCGTTCGTCGGCGATGGCGACCTCGCGCTGGCCGACCCGATGGAACGCCTGCCCACGGGCGTCCCGCTGCTGCTCGTGCACGGAGATCTCGACGACGACGTGCCGGTCGAGCTCTCGCGACGCTACGCCGATGTGGCGCGGGCGGCGGGTGACCGCTGCGAGCTGCTCGAGCTACCCGGCGTCGGCCACTTCGAACCGATCGACCCGCGGACCGAGGCCTGGTCGCAGGTGGTGGCCGCGCTGGACCGCCTCTAGGCGTCGCGAGCGACCAGGTCGAGGCGCCAGTCGTTGCAGCGCATCCAGTTGCCCTTGGGGTACTCGAAGTCGTGGTCGCCGAGCAGGGTGAAGCCGAGCTTGCGGCAGATCGCGTTCGAGGCGGCGTTCTCGACTGACGGGAAGGCATGCAGGTAGCGGTGCCGCTGCTCAGCGCGGGCCAGCTCGATCACCTGAGCTGTGGCGGCGCCGGCGATCCCGCGGCCCTGGAAGGCGGGCAGCACCATCCAGCCGGTCTCGTAGACTTGCTGGTCGCGCCAGTCCTTCTCCCAGTAGCCGACCGATCCGGCGGCCTCGCCGGTCTCGACGTCGATGATCTTGAACATCGCGGAGCCGGGCGCAAGGCGCTCGTAGCGGGCCTGCCGCTCTCGGAGCTTGTCCTCGGTCTCCGGGCCGCCGAGGTGCTTCGTCATCTCGGCGTCGCCCATCAGCCGGCGGAGGAGGGGTAGGTCGCCTTCGGCCCAGGGTTCCAAGCGCACGTCGGTCACTCGGCGGAGCACGAACTCACGCACGAGCTCGCCGACCCGGTCCGGGTCTTCGACCGCGAGCATGTGACCCGCGTTCGGGAAGCGCTCGAACCTCGCGTGGGCAGGGAGCGCGGCCGCAAGGTCTTCGGAGTCCTGGATCGTCACGATCGGGTCGGCCTCGCCGGCGAGCTGGAGCACGGGACAGGTGATCTCGCCGAGGCGCGGGCCGAGGTCGAAAGTGCGGACCTCGCCGCGGAAAAAGTGCTCCGCGACCTCGTCCCGGCGCAGGACGCGCGAGACTAGCTCGGGCGGCAGCGGGCGCTGCGTGTACGTCGGCAGGACGACGCGCTGGTACTCGTCGCGGTTCTCCTTCGTCGGGTCGTTGAAGTAGCGCTCCGCAACGGCGCGGGCGTCCGGGCCGCCCAGCTGCTCGAACATCGCCAGTGACCGGTCGAGGTGGATCCTGGAGGTCGTGCTCGAGACGATCAGCTTGCTCGGATGGTCGGGGTGTCGCGAGGCGTAGTTGAGCGCGACGAACCCGCCGAAGGAGGTCCCGAAGACGATGGGCCTCTCGATCCCGAGCGCGTCGCAGAGCGCGCGCAGGTCGTCGGCCCACTGATCGAGCGTCCAGCGCTCGATCGGCCCGTCCTCGCTGCGGCCGTTGCCGCGGTGGTCGTAGTAGACGAGCTGCGCGACGTCGGTGAGCTGGGCGTAGAACGCCTTGAACATCGAGTGGTCGAAGCCCGGCCCGCCGTGGACGAACACGATCGTTGGTCGTTCGCGCATCGTCTCGCCGTCGGGCACGAGCTTCGCGCCGTCGACGTCGACGAAGAGCCGCACATCACCGATCGAGACGAACACCGGGCGACGCTATCAGGGTGAGGCAGCCGCGCTGAGCTCGGCGATACGCGCCCGCGCCCGCTCCGCCATCACCTGGTTCCCCTTCTGCTCGCAGCGGGCGAGCGCTTCCTCGTAGGCGGCGATCGCGTCCTCCACGCGGCCGGCGAGCCGAAGCGTGTTGCCGAGGCCCATCCGGATGAAGGCCTGCTGGCCGATCTGGTCGGTGCGGTCCATCTGCTCGACAGCCGCCCGGGCGAGCTGCTCCGCCTCGTCGAACTTCCCTCGGCGCGCCAGGACCTGCGCCTGGGCCGAGCGCCACTGCGCCTGCGCGTCTGGGTCGTCGTCCGAGGCGGCGTCCCTGCTGCGGAATGCGGCTGCCTCAGCCTCGTCGAGCCGATCCTGCTCGAAGAGGGCCTGCGCGAGCATTCCGGCAAGGGTCGCGAACCATCCTTTTTCGCCTGCCGCGTCGAGCCAGTCACACGCCGGGGCGAGTTCCCGCTCGGCTGCCACGGGGTCGCCTGCCAAGAGCTCGAGGGGGCCCGTCCAGAACGCAAGCGTGGTGACATCCAGGCTCCGGCCCAGCTCGGCCAGACTCCCTCGGGATTCGGCGAGCAGCTCGCGCGCCTCGTCGAAGCGGCCGAGCATCCCGTAGAAGCCGGCGACCGGGCGCACGGCCCAGGCCGCGATGCTTATCTCTTCGCTGACGAGCTCGTGGACCTCCAGGGCTCGCTTCAGCCCGACCTCGAGGGGCGTGGGGCCCCAGAAGAGGGCCGGCCCGATCGACCTGAGCATGTCGGCCTCCCGCGCGCGATCTCCGGCCTTGCGCGCGTGCTCGAGCCCGCGCTCGACTGCCAGGGCCACGCCCTCCCAATGGCCGCGCAGGTTCTCCACTGCGTGCACGAGGATCCATGCACTGGTAAGCCCGCGGTCGTCGCCGAGCCCCTCCAGCTCTCGCACGGCTTCTCGCCCGAATTCCAGAGCCTGCTCGCTGCTGAACGTGGACGTGCTGACGGTTTGGATCACCATGAGCTCGCAGCTCGCGCGGAGCTCGCGAGCCCGATCTCCCATCGCCCTGGCGAGGGTGCAGGCCCCCTTGAGGCGAGCCGCGGCCTTCGCGAACTCGCCGGCGTCGATCAGCACCCTCGCGAGGTCGACGAGCATGTCGGCCCCGTCGGCGCCGGTCGGTTCCGAAAGCGCGACCGCTCGGCCAAGCAGGTTCGACGCGGCGGCGGTGTCGTGGACGGCTACCGACTTTCGCCCCGCGGCCGCTAGATGGGCCGCTGCGCGTCTTCCAAGCTCCTCGTGGCCCGCTTCCGCTCCCAGCTCCGTGCGGTAACGGTGCGCCTGCTCGAGGTGGTAGCCGAGGATCTCATCCAGCTCGACGAGGCCGCCGGCGTGGCCCGCGAGCCAGTCGGCGAAGCGCTCATGGAGCTCGGCGCGGGTCGCCTTGGGCAGCGCCTCGTAGGCCGCGTCGCGGATCAGCAGGTGGCGGAAGCGATAGGCGTCCTCGCCGACCAGCTGCGCCTTGTCGGGGCGCACGAGCTCCTTTCGGACGAGGCCTGTCAGGCGGCGGTCGACGTTCGCCTCGTCCGGGGCCAGCGCCGCCACCGCGCCCCGGTGGAAGACCCGGCCCTCGACCGCGCCGCGTTCGAGCACACCGCGCTCGGCCGGTTCGAGCTGGTCGAGCCTCGCCGCGAGAAGAGCCTGGATCGTCGCCGGCACTGAGACCTCTCGGTCGCCGGACTCCTCGACCAGCGCAACCATCTCCTCGACGAAGAGCGGATTGCCCTCGGCGGCGTCACGGATCCGCTGCTGGAGGTCCGGCTCGAGCGACGAGCCTCCGAGGAGCCGCGCCAGCAGCTCGTCCGTCTCCGTCTGTGACAGCGGCTCCAGCAGTTGCGTCGTCGCGTTCAGTTTCCCGCCGCCCCAACCGGGACGGCGGTCGAGCAGCTCGGGCCTGGCGAGGCACAGCAGCACGAGTGGCGCCTCGCGGGAGAGGTCGGCGACGTGTTCGAGCAGGTCGAGGAACGTCGGTTCCGCCCAGTGGATGTCGTCGAAGACCGCGACGACGGGCGAGCTTTGTGCCGCCGCCTCGAGCAGCTTCCGGACCGCCCAGGGGATCTCCTCGCCTGTGCCCACGACCTCGTCCTCGCCGAGGAGCCGCTCGACGGCGCGGACGGCGGCCGGCTCGAGCCCCAGCTGGGTCGGCAGCGGAAGCTGCTTGATCACCTCGACCACCGGCCAGTACGTGATGCCCTCGCCGTACGGAAGGCAGCGGCCCCGCACGACCGTCGCGCCGTTGAGGGAGCCGACGAATTCTGCGGTCAGCCGCGACTTGCCGACGCCTGCGGTGCCGAGGAGCGTGAAGAGCTGACATGAGCTGTCGTCGACGGCTTGTGCATATGTCTCCTGCAGGCGGCGCAGCTCGCGCTCGCGGCCGACGAGCGGCGCGTCGAGGCGCCGGGCGAACGCAGCGGCTTCCTCGTGCAACGCGAGCAGCCGGTGCGCGACGAGCGCCTCGCTCTTCCCCTTCAGCTCGAGCGGCAGCTCTTCGGTTTCGACCGCGTCGCGGACGAGGTGCGCCGTCTCCGGCCCGAGCAGAACCTCGCCCGGACCTGCCGCCTGTTCGAGCCGCGCGGCCACGTTCACGGCATCGCCGGTCGCGAGCCGCTCCGAGGTACCGACGACGACCTCGCCGGTGTTCAGGCCGATCCGCGCCTCGACGCCGAGGTTCGGGAGGGCGTTGCGCATCTCGACCGCGGCGCGGACGGCGCGCAGCGCGTCGTCCTCGTGCAACTGCGGCACGCCGAACACGGCCATGACGGCGTCGCCGATGAACTTCTCGACGCTGCCGCCGTGCCGCTCGACGATCGCCTTCATTTCGTCGAAGTAGCGGCCCAGGAGCGTGCGCAGGGCCTCGGGGTCGACGGCCTCGCCGAGCGCGGTCGAGCCGACGACGTCGCAGAAGAGAACCGTTACCACCTTGCGGTACTCGCGCGCGGCCGGCTCGGCCGGACCTAGCTCGGCGCCGCACGCGTTGCAGAAGCGCGAGCCTTCCGGGTTCTCCCGGCCGCAGCTTGGGCAGGTAAGCATGTGCGAAGCGTACGACGGCTCGCCGCGGTCAGTTCACGCACGGCGCTGGACGAGCTGGATCGGGTTCCCGTCAGGGTCGGCGATCCAGGCGCCGCGGAGGTGCAGCCAGTCGTGCGGCTCCGACAGCGCGGGAGCTCCTGCCTCGACGAGCCTGGAGAACGCGGCGTCCACGTCGTCGGTCCAGAGCGCGATCTCGATGCCCCGGCCCGCGGCGCTGAGGTCGACGGCGATCCGGTGAGTCGCGACTACCGTAGACACTGCCGCGATGCCTAGCTTGAAGCCCTCCAGTACGAGCTCGACGTGAACCGGCGTCCCCTCGGGGGGCGTGCGGAAGGTCTCCTCGAAGCCGAGTCCGAGATAGAACTCGAGCGACCGCTCGATGTCGTCCGAGTAGATGTTGATCTGCGGCCGCGAGAACATCAGGGCGGCCACTCTCCGAGCGGCTTGCCGATCTCCCAGTGGTGGCCGAAGGGGTCCTCGATCCGGCCGAGCAGCCAGCCGTGGTCTTTCTGAACGGGGATGTACTCGGTGGCACCGAGCGAGACGGCGCGCTGGACGACCGCCTGCGGGTCGTCCACGACCAACAGGATGCGCGTGGTGGTGCCTCCGAGCGACTCGGGGCTGAAGTGCCTGTGCTCAGGCGACTCGTCCGAGACCCAAAAAGACGCCTCGCCGACCTGGAGTTGCGAGACGACCGCCGGGTGCTCGTCGGTTCCGGCGACGCGGTAGATCTCCTCCGCGCCGAAGGCCTGCTTGTAGAAGTCGACGGCCTCGCGGCCACGGCGGACGGAGAGCTCCGGCGAGATGGTTTTCATCGCGGTGCGCAGATTCCACCAGAGATTTCACCCACGCCCTCGCCGAGAGGCGCATACTGATCCGATGGGCGTGACGGAGAGGCTCGCCCGGGCTTCGAGTCGCCATCCACGGCGGGTGTTCCTGGCGTGGCTCGGCGCGATCGTCGTGGCGCTTGCCTTCGCATTCCTGTTCCTGCCAGGGAACCTGACGACCCAAGGGCACGTGACCGGCAACCCCGAGTCGAAGCAGGCGGAAGACCTCTTCAACCGCTTGGGCCAGGACACGCACGCCGTGGACGAGCTGATCGTCGTTCGCTCGGCGACGAGGACCGTCGACAGTCCCGCGTTCAAGTCGTTCGTCGGGCGGCTCGACGCGCAAGGCCGGGCGACCGGGGTGGTCAACCGCGCGTTCGCGCTCCAGGCCTCGCGCGACAGGCACGCGCTGCTGATCGGGGTCCAGCGGAAGGAGGACGTCGACAAGCTGCTGAGTCTGGTCAAGCGCGAGGACGGGCGTAACGGCTTCAGCGTCGTGATGACCGGCGAGGGGACGCTCGACCACGACTTCAACGAGCTCTCGCAGCACGACCTCAAGTCAGGCGAGCTCGAGTTCGGCCTGCCGGCCGCGCTCATCATCCTGATCCTCGTCTTCGGCGCTGTCGTCGCCGGCCTGGTGCCGCTCGTGATGGCAATCGTCTCGATCATCGTCGCGCTCGGGCTGTGCGGCCCGATCGCGGCCGCGTTCTCCCTCTCGGTCTTCTTCGTGAACATGCTCACGGGGATGGGGCTCGCGCTGGGGATCGACTACTCGCTGTTCGTCGTCTCCCGCTACCGCGAGGAACGCGGCCACGAACGGCCGAAGTTCGACGCAATCGCCGCGGCCGGCACGACGGCAAGCCGCGCGGTGCTCTTCAGCGGCACGGTGTTCGTGATCGCACTGACCGGGATGCTGCTCGTGCCCTCGAACATCATGAAGAGCCTCGCCGTCGGCGCGATTGCCGTCGGAATCGTCTCAGTGCTCGCGGCGCTGACCCTGCTGCCTGCGCTGCTCGGCAAGCTCGGCGATCGGGTGAACGCGCTCCGCGTGCCCTGGATCGGCCGCAACGTGGGCGGCGTGCAGGAGAGCCGCTTTTGGGGTTCGATCGTGCGGGTGGTCATGCGCAGGCCGGTGCCGAGCCTCGTCGCCTTCACTGCGCTGCTCGTGGCGCTGGCGGTTCCGGCCTTCGGCCTCAACCTGGGCGCCAGCGGAGTGAGCACGCTGCCGAATCGGCTCGAGTCGAAGAAGGGATTCGACGCACTTGTCCGCGACTTCCCGCGCGCGAGCTCGAGTCCGGCGCTGATCGCCGTGGAGGGGGACCTGCACTCGCCGCGGGTTCGGCACGCGATCTCGAGCCTCCGAACGGAGCTGGCGAGCAATCCGGCGTTCGGGCGCAGCGACGTCAGGTTCTCGAACGGGGTGGCGGCAATCGGTGTCGTCGTCGCGGGCGACAGGACGGGTTCACGCGCGCTGGACGCCGTGCGTCACCTGCGCTCGGACGTGATTCCGCGGACGTTTGCGGGCACCGGCGCGCACGTCGTTGTAGGGGGTGATACCGCCGACAACGTCGACTTCATCGACGCGATGAACGCCTGGCTGCCGATCGTGTTCGCCTTCGTGCTCGGACTGAGCTTCATCCTGCTGACGATCGTCTTCCGCTCGATCGTGGTCGCGGGGACGTCCATCGCGCTGAACCTGCTCTCGGTCGGCGCCGCCTACGGGCTCGTGATCCTCGTCTTCCGGCACGGGATCGGAAATGGGCTGCTCGGCTTCCAGCGCGTCGACGCGATCGAGGCCTGGGTGCCGCTGTTCCTGTTCTCGGTCCTGTTCGGCCTCTCGATGGACTACCAAGTGTTCCTGCTCAGCCGGATCAAGGAGCGCTACGACGAGAGCGGCTCGACGGTGGACGCCGTGACCTACGGCGTCTCTTCCACCGCGCGGCTGATCACCGGCGCGGCGCTGATCATCGTCGCCGTCTTCAGCGGCTTCGCCAAGGGCGACCTCGTCATGTTCCAGCAGATGGGCTTCGGGGTGGCCGTGGCGCTTCTGATCGACGCGACGATCATCCGGTCGGTTCTGCTGCCGGCCGCGATGCGGCTTTTGGGCGCCTGGAACTGGTACCTGCCGAGCTGGCTCGAGTGGCTGCCGAGGATCCAGGTCGAGGGGGAGCGCGTGAGCGATGAGTTCGGCACACCCGTGCCGTCTAACCCGACGTGAGGACACTTACCGGCAAGTGCTACTGCGGCGTCGTGCAGTACCGAGTCGCCGACGAGTTCCTCTACGCAGCGAACTGCCACTGCTCGAACTGCCGCCGGACGACCGGCTCGGCGTTCAAGCCGTTCGGCGGAATCGAGCGCGGGAAGCTCGAGCTCGTCGAGGGCAAGGACAAGCTCCTGGTCTACGGCGAGGAGGACCTCCACGACGCCCACTGCGCCGAGTGCGGCTCGCTCCTGTACTCGGTGGTGCGGGACGGTGCGTACGTGCACGTCGCATACGGGACGCTGGTCGACCCGCCGAGCCTGGCGCCGACCGAGCACATCTTCGTCGGGTCGAAGGCGCCGTGGTTCGAGATCACGGACGACCTGCCGCAGAACGTGGAGTACTAGGCGTCGAAGAATTTGACGAAGGTGACTCCGTCGAGGTCGTCGGCGTAGTAGCGGCTCATGCGGTAGTCCTCCCGGTAGCCGCGCGCTTCGTAGAGAGCTCGCCCGGCCTCGTTGTCCACAGGGGTGTCGACGTAGACGCCGCGGCAGTGCCGTTCACGGGCGAACTGCTCCGCTGCCTCGAGCAGCGCCGTCGCGTGCCCGCGTCGCTGAAGGGCGGCCCGGACGGCGAGGCCGTGGATCTGCGCGAGGCCGTTCCAGCGGTAAACCTGGAGCGAGATGAAGCCGGCGAGCTCTCCGTCGTCCGTCGCGATCACCGAGTAGTCGCAGCGTGCGAGCGCCTCGAGCTGACCGGCGATCTGCGGCTCCGACCAGCCGTGCTCTTGAAGTAGGGCAGTAATCGCGGGTGCCGCATCGTTCGAGAACGGTTTCAGCGCCATCAGGCTGCTCGATTCTGACGGCGGCTGCGCCACTATTCGGAGATGTCTCCCGGCGAGTGGGTGGAGATTCGGGCTTTTCGCGGGCCCCGGCGAGCCTCCGTCTACCGCGAGCATGCTGTTCTCGAAAGGTCGTTTGCGCGAATTCTCGGCGTGGGCGAGCGAGAAGGGCTTCCCTTGTTGTCGTCGCTAGATCCGTACGGGCCTCGCGAGCTGGACAAGTCAGAGGCCCAGCAGCTCGCCGACGAAGCCACGAACATCCGCGCCGGCGCCGAACTGCCCGATCTCGATCCCGACCTCGTCGCGATCGCCGAGGTTGCCCGCTGGTGTGCGCACGCTTCCGGAGAATCGTGGCTGAAGATCGAGGGGCCCTAGGACCGTCGAGTCGCCACGCGCAGCCGGTTGCCGTCCGGGTCCTCGAGCTCGCACTCACGTCCGGCGAGGCCCTCCTCGTCGACGGGAGTGCCGAACTCCTCCGAGACCGCGTCGATGTCGGTGACGTAAAGGTGGATGAGCGTGTTGGGCCTTGCGTCGCCCTTGTGCTCCGAGAGGTAGACGCGGACGTGGCCTCGCGCCACCGACACGAACCACGGAAGGCCCGGCTCGAATTGATGCCTCCACTCCTCGCGGAACCCGAGGCGCTCATACCAGGCGACAGCGCGCATCGCATCCTCCACGTACAGAACCGGCACGACCTCCTCGTCCATTACCGTCGAGTTTATGGCGGTCAGTCCGGGTACTCGTCCTTCCGCCACGCGCGGGAGTCCGAGGGCTGGGGCTTCGGCGTCCGGTCGAGCAGGAAGCTGAAGTACGGCCTGACGAAGGGGTCGGGCGCCGTCACCGTGTAGGTGTGGTAGACGGTGCCGTTCTCGTGCGCGAAGGCGATCCAGCTTGGCGCCTCCCGCAGGCCGTCCTTGAGCTCTGCCCCCGTCTGCTCTGACCATTCGATCAGCTCCTCGGGCGGGTTGTCGACCATCTCCTTGATCTCGGGGACCTCCTGCGCCTGCTCCTCGGTCAGCGCGAGGCCGAAGTCGAAGGCGAAGTCGGTGTTGTAGGTGGAGACGTAGGGGAACTCCCAGCCCATCCGCTGCTTGTAGGCGGTCAGCCACTCGATCGGCGCGCGCGAGAAGCAGATCAGCGTCACGTCGCGATGATTCAGGTGGACGAGCGAGCCGTCGAGCCCGTCCCCCAGGCTGGTGCAGCCGGGGCAAGCGCCCTTCGTGTAGTCAGGCCCGTACATGATGTTGTAGGCGAGCAGCTGTGAGCGCCCGTCGAAGAGCTCGGCGAGGGTCTTCTTGCCGTCCTCGGTGTCGAACTCGTACTCCTTCTCGACCAGGGTCCAGGGAAGCTCGAGACGCTTCTTCTTGATCTCCTCGTTTCGCTCCGCCTGCTCGGCCTCGAGCTTGGCGAGCTCGTCCCGGGCCGCCTGCCATTCCTCGCGTGATCCGATCTTGTGCTCAGACATCTCAGCTCCCTCCGTTGGGCTCGACATCACGAATGAGACTCTCGGCGACCGGGAAACTCATCGCCGATGAGTTTTCGCGCTCAGTCTCGTCTAGAAACCAGGATGGCGAAGTACCTCAGCCGAACGACGATCGTGTTGCTCGCCGGCGCGGTCGCCGCGTGGGCGGTCACGGTCGAGCGCATGCGCGGGATGGACGCCGGCCCGGGCACCGACCTCGGCGGGCTCGGGTGGTACCTCGGAATCTGGGTCACGATGACCGCCGCGATGATGCTTCCGTCGGCCGCGCCGGCGGCGCGGCACGTTGCGCGACTCGCCAGGCGCGCGCCGACGCTGCTCTTCGCTGCCGGGTACCTGGCGGTCTGGACGGCCTACGGTCTGGCGGCCTACGGCGTCTTCCGGCTCGTGACCTCGCTCGACCTCGGCTGGCTCGCCTGGAACCGCGGCGGGCCGTATGCCACGGGGGCGGTGGTCGTCGCCGCGGGGCTCTACGAGCTGACGCCCTTGAAGCGAATGAGCCTGCGTCGCTGCCGCAGCGCGCCCCATGGAACGAACGCACTCCGCGGCGGCCTCGCGCACGGCCTCGATTGCGTCACGTGTTCCGGAGCCCTCATGGCCCTCCTGTTCGTGCTCGGTGTCATGAGCCTCGTCTGGATGGCGGTCGTCGCCGTCGCGATCTTCGTGGAGAAGGTCTTGCCGCGCGGTCCGCGGCTCGCCCCCGCGTTCGCAGTCGCCTTGGTCGCCCTCGGAATCTGGGTCGCCGTGTCGCCGGCGAGCGTTCCCGGTCTGACCCAGCCGGGCGGCTCACCTTCGATGGAAATGGGATCGTGATCGAGAGAGGAGCGCCATGAACCTTCCCCCAGTCGTCACCGAGACGGAATGGCAGGCAGCGCGGCAGGCGCTCCTTGCCGAGGAAAAGGAGGCCACCCGGGCACGAGACGCGCTCGCCGCCAAGCGGCGCCGGCTGCCGAGGGTGCACATCGAGAAGGACTACGTCTTCGACCGTCCTGACGGCAAAGCCGCCCTTCCGGACCTCTTCGAGGGGCGCGGGCAGCTGCTCCTCTACCACTTCATGTTCGGACCGAACCAGGACGCGGGCTGCGACGGCTGCTCGATGTTCGTCGACCAGATCGGCCACCTCGCCCACCTGCACGCCCGCGCCACGTCGTTTGCGCTCGTGTCCCGCGCTCCGACTACGAAGATCGAGGCGTACCAAAAGCGGATGGGCTGGACGATCCCCTGGTACTCGTCGTTCGAAAGCGACTTCAACGTCGACTTCGGCGTCGGGCCGGAAACGCCGCAGCCGGACGTCTACCAGGACGGCGAGACGTTCGGGCTCAGCGTCTTTGTCCGCGACGGCGACAGCGTCTTTCGCACGTACTTCACCACGGCGCGCGGCGTCGAGGCTCTCGGCAGCGTTTGGACGTTCCTCGATCTGACACCGCTCGGCCGCCAGGAGGAGTGGGAGGACTCACCCGCCGGGTACCCGCAGACGAAGCCGTACGAGTGGTGGCGCCGCCACGACGAGTACGAGAGCTAGAGACTAGGAGAGAGTTCTTCCGCCACACCGGGCGCGAAGGGGTCGGCAGCTTCGCTGTACCACTCTGGGCCCGACTCTTCTGCCCACGCGTCGAAGATCAGCCTCAGCTGCGCGACCCGTTCCTGGTCCGCAGCCGCCGCATCCTGGGCGCTGTCGAAGCCGCCGAGCCAGTAGGGCATGAACGGGACGAGCGCCGCGTTCATCGCCGCCGCCAGGAGCTCACGGGCGTCGCCCACGTCTCGAGGTGCGCCTCGAACTCGACGTCGCCCGTATGGGTCCAGCCCTCGGCAATCATCTGGCTGGCAACCTCCCGGCCGTTCGGCATGCTCGCCTCGAACGTCACGTCGGCCGGCGGTTGGACGTGCGGTACGGCAGCGGCATCGCGAACACACCGCTCGGCGAACTCGCGGATGGCGTCCAGGCCATCCTCGACGCCCCAGACCGGCTGCATCGCGCTGCGGCCGAGAGACTTCTGCACGACGAGAAACGGGGTTTCGGAGAGCGAGCCGAGCGTCTGCTGGTGGAGGTCGTTGCCGGTAATGCCGAGTAGCGGAACTCCAGACGACCAGACTCGGCCGTGGCTCTCAGAGATCAGCTCGCCGCCAGCACGCAGCCGAAGCCCGGGAACATACGTGTGTGACAGGAACCCGTCGATGCCGCCGCGCGGGTGATAGCCGACCTGAAAGGTCGCGTCGACGCCGTGGGCCCGCAGGTCGAAGTCCCGCCACGTCTCGAGGCGCGACCCGGCCGGTAAGGCCTCCGGAGAGACGTTGACCGTGTTCCCGCCGTGATTGTCGAGCACGACGAGCTCCGAGGCCCCGCCGGCGAGAAGGCCTTCGCATGCAGCGCGCACGTCCGCTTCGAGGCGAGGCTTCCCGGTCTCCCAGTACTCGGGCAGACATCCCCAGATCTCGCGCACGCCACGGAGCTGCGACGCGCCTTCCATATCGACGCTGACGGCGACGAACACTCTGCAGACCCTATTACCGCCGGGGCCGGATTAGGCGAGCGAAAACGCGCCTCTGTTTGGGGCCGCCCTCAATTGCGTTGACCGGATTGTGGCCAGCTTCGTCAAGCTCCTGGCTTGACCGATGACTTCTGACGCGCTGGGCGGTCCTACAAGCATGTGGCAGAGGGAGGATCGATGAGCAAGCTGAAGCTGAACATCACGATGTCGATCGACGGCTTCGTCGCCGGCCCGGACCAGTCGCCAGAGCATCCGCTCGGGGTCGGCGGTGAGGACCTCCACGACTGGCTGGTCCCGCTCAAGGCGTTCCGCGAGAGCCACGGCGAGGAAGGCGGCGAGGTGAACGCGAGCACGGCGTTCGCCGAGGACATCCTCGGCGGCGCCGGCGCGACCATCATGGGCCGGAACATGTTCGGCGGCGGCCCGGGACCGTGGGACGAGTCGTGGAAGGGGTGGTGGGGAGACAATCCGCCCTTCCACCATCCCGTCTTCGTCCTCACTA
>JBKPLR010000103.1:0-8828 GCA_046731695.1 Actinomycetota bacterium | reverse complement strand
ATGGAAGAAGACGAGATCGCCCGGCTGGAGCATGCTCGGCGGCACGGGCACGCCCTCGTGCCACTGGGCGCCGGTGTAGTGCGTGAGGTGGATCCCGAGTTGGGCGTAGACGTACATCGCGAATCCCGAGCAGTCGAAGCCGCCGATCGGGTCGTCGCCGCCCCAGCGGTACGGGACGCCGAGGTAGCGCATTGCGATCGCGACCGCGCGCTGGCCGGTGGTGCCGGCGAGCGGTAGTGCGGCGATCGTCGGGAAGACCGATTCCTCGGTGATCACCGGCCCGTGCCCGGCTACTCCGAGCGCGAGCCAGGAGAGGTGCGCCTGGCGATGGTGCGCCGGCGGGCTCGCTGCACGCGCGAGGCCGATCAGGAGCTGCGTCCCCGGGCTGATCCCGAGCGAGGAGTCGCCCGAGACCAGGCGCAGGCCCACGATCCCGCTCCCCTCGCCCGGCACGACCGCTTCCTGGAGCACGACGAGGTAGCTCGCCGGACCGAGGGGGACGAGCGTGTTCGCCCGAGCGGTGAGCGCGCGACCTTGGACGGTCAGACCGATGATGCTCGCGCCGCGCAACCCGTGCGCCGGCACGAAGATCCGCTCCGCGTAGACGGCCCCGCCACCGATCGACACTCCGCGCAGTGAGACGCCGCGCGCACTCCTGGAAGCCGAGTCGATCCGGAGCGTCCAGCCGCTGTCGTTGAGGCTCGCGAACTGGCCGGGGCCGGCGCTCGCGACGAGGTGTCCTCGTGCGTCCCGGATCTCCGCTATACCTGCGAACGCCTGCGGCACCGCGCCCAGAGCGACGCCGAGCGTCAACGCGCCGATCACCGCACGCCGCTTCACGTGCGGATGGTGACAGATCCGAGGCATCGCTTGCGATGCCGTCTTCAGGACGCACGAGCTTTGCTCATGCGTCCGTCTGAGATCGCCATTCGAACCAAACGGACTTGCGCGGAATGAACTCAGGGATGAGCGGCGGGTACCCAGTGCGGCCCGCCCCAGCTCAGGTCGTACGGGTAGTGATGGATCACGTGCGCCCAGATCGTCCACGCGATCCAGCGCGAGGTCCCGTAGAAGAACGCCGCCCGGTAGACGGCGAGCAGCGCGCCGCGCGGAAGCCAGCGGTTTGCCCAGGGCCAGAATGCGTCCGCGCGGTAGATGTAGTTGTCGAAGAAGGCGCCGGTGACGACGCGCCAGGACCAGAGCCCGTACAGGATCCAGACGAGGTCCCACATGCAGCCGAGGCCGCTGAAGTACGCGGCCGCGTCGGTCATCCGCCCGGTCTGGCCCGCATAGGCCCAGGCGTCGAGGTGGAAGTGCCACGTCCACGGGAAGAAGATCATCGTCCCGACGGTGTCGCCCGCGTCCGTGAGTGCATGCGCCCACTGGCCGACGATGAAGCTGATCCCCCAGAGCTTGCTCCCGAAGACCTTCCAGAAGATCAGCCCGATCGCGATGCCGTAGATGAACGAGTGGGTGAACCCGAAACCGGGCCAGCCGCGATGGAACTGGGCCGGGTCCGAAGCCTTCAGCTCCCAAGGGCCGAGGCGGATCCCGTAGACGAACCACTTGGTCATCATGTCGGGCGAGTACGAGCCGATCAGGAGCGGCACGAAGGCGAGCTTGAGCTTCAGGTGACGCTGGAAGGCGTAGGGCTCGAGATCGTGAGCCGCCCAGCTCACAACAAGCGCCTGACCACGAGCGGGACAAGCCAGGCTGCGACGACGACGTACGCGAGGCCGACCCAGAACGAGTACAGGAAGTCCGTCCACGCGACGCCGATCGCCACGTACAGGGCCGCGGCGAGGCAGTAGCCGCCGAAGACCCTGAGGTCAACCCACGTCGGAATGCGGTCGGCTAGTCGCAATCGCACGTGCGCTGGCCGAGGAGGACCCGCCTACCGCAGGAGGCGCAGAACCGCTCCGCGCGGCGCAGTTTCTTCCCGAGGCCGGGAAGGGCGAGCACGCCGGCGATCGCCAACGCGAGGAGGATCGAGGCGAGTTCGGGGTCGAGCACGACGCTCGCCCGAAAGGCTAACTCGCTACATCCGACGGCGTTGCTGCCACGTATTAACGAGCATGAAGAGAACGATCAGCCTCACGGTTTTCGCCCTCGCCGCCGCGGCCCTCAGTGCCTGCGGAGGCTCGAGCTCGCACCAGGCGAAGAGCGGCGGTGGCTCGCCCACCGACACCGTCTCGCTCGCCTCGGTCTCGGGCGTCGGCAAGGTGCTTGTGAACGCCCACGGCTTCGTGCTCTACAGCCCGGTTCAGGAGAAGGCCGGAATGATCCGCTGCACGGGCAGCTGCACGTCGATTTGGGTGCCGCTGACGACCAAGGGCACTCCCTCGGCGCCGGCCGTCCTCCAGCTCGGCACGGTCATGCGGCCCGACGGCCGGACCCAGGTCACGTTCAAGGGCAAGCCGCTTTACCTCTTCGCCGAGGACAGCTCGCCTAAGAGCGTCGGCGGGAACGGCGTCTCCGACAACTTCGGCGGCAAGAGCTTCACGTGGCACGTCGCATCGCCCGGCAAGACGTCCTCCGGCAGCTCCGGGGGCGGGAGGTACAGCTACGGCTACTAGGACCGGACGAGTGGCTCCGCGGCGAGGGGTGCCGAGCCGTCTTCACGGTGGGCTTCTGCTTCGGCGGACACCACTCGTGGCTCGCAGCCGCGGGCGGCCACGGCCTCACTGGCGCGATCGGCTTCTACGGCGTCCCCGGCGAGCGCGACGGCCGCCCGGGGCCGATTCAGCGCGCCAACGAGCTCGAGGCGCCGGTCCTCGCCCTGCAGGCGGGCGCCGACGCAAATATCACCGCCGAGGCGAACGCCGAGTTCGACCAAGCCCTGGAGGCGGCTGGGATCGAGCACGAGGTGGTCACGTACGACGGCGCTCCGCATAGCTTCTTCGACCGCAAGCAGGAGGACTTCCAGGACGCGTCGGACGATGCGTGGAACCGCGTCCTCGACTTCATCGCCCACCACGCCGTCTAGTTTCTGGATCCAAAATTCGGTGTTTTCATCACTGAAAGGCGGAAAAAAGCTAGCTATACTCGACTTCGGATCCGAAATCTGAGAGGATGAGCCAATGACCCGCTTGCTTTCGAGGCTTCGCGACCGTGTTCGGTTCAACGGGAACGGCCACACACACCGGCCGCAGCCCGTCCGGCGCCAAATGCTGCGCTCTGTCGTGACCGCCGCGGAGTCCGCGCCCTGCACGTGCCCGGACTTCTGCGAGCGCGACCACGAGAACGACTAAACCGGTGTCCACCGTTACCGGGCCTGAGGCCGCAACCGGCCGGATTCTGACCGACGACGCGCTCGCGTTCGTCACCGACCTCGAGCGTCGCTTCGGTGCGCGCCGCCGCGAGCTGCTAGAGGCCCGCGCCGAACGCCAGAAGGGCCTCGACGCGGGCGAGCTCCCCGACTTCCTGCCCGAGACCCGCGAGATCCGGGAGAGCGACTGGACGATCGAGCCGGTCCCGGCCGACCTCCAGGACCGGCGCGTCGAGATCACCGGCCCGACCGACCGCAAGATGGTGATCAACGCGCTCAACTCCGGAGCACGGATGTTCATGGCGGACTTCGAAGACGCCAACTCCCCGACTTGGAGCAACATGGTCGAGGGCCAGGCGAACCTCGTCGACGCGATCGAGCGGACGATCGAGCTCGAGACACCCGACAAGACCTACCGGCTCGACGACGAGATCGCGACGTTGCTCGTCCGCCCACGGGGCTGGCACCTTCCCGAGCGGCATCACGAGGTCGACGGAGAGCCGGCGTCGGCGAGCCTGTTCGACTTCGGCCTCTACCTCTTTCACAACGGACCCCGCCTGCTCGACAAGGGCACCGGCCCCTACCTTTACCTCCCGAAGCTCGAGAGCCACCTCGAGGCGCGGCTCTGGAACGACGTCTTCACGCACACGGAGGAGGCGCTCGATCTCTCGCACGGCTCGCTCAAGGCCACGGTGCTGATCGAGACGGTGCTGGCGGCCTTCGAGATGGACGAGATCCTCTGGGAGCTCCGCGCGCACGCGGCCGGCCTCAACGCAGGCCGATGGGACTACATGTTCAGCATCATCAAGAAGTTCCGCGACCGGCCGGAGTTCGTCCTTCCCGACCGCAACAGCGTGACGATGACCGCGCCGTTCATGCGCGCCTACACCGAGCTGCTGGTGAAGACCTGCCACCGGCGCGGGGCGCACGCGATGGGGGGCATGGCCGCGTTCATCCCGAGCCGCAAGGACCCGGAGCTGAACGAGAAGGCGCTCGCGAAGGTGCGCGAGGACAAGCAGCGCGAGGCCGGCGACGGGTTCGACGGCACCTGGGTCGCCCATCCGGATCTCGTGCCGGTCGCACTCGCGGAATTCGACCGTCCCAACCAGCTCGACCGGCAACGTGACGAGGTTCAGATTGAGGCCGGCGACCTCCTCGACGTCGCAGCGACGCCGGGCGAGGTGACCGAGGACGGGCTCCGCAACGACGTCAGCGTCGGGATCCAGTACCTGTCGTCGTGGCTCCGCGGGAGCGGGGCGGTCGCGATCTTCAACCTGATGGAGGACGCGGCGACCGCCGAGATCGCGCGCTCGCAGGTCTGGCAGTGGATCCGCCACGGCCGGTTCGAGCGCGACCGCGTCCGCGCCGTGATCGACGAGGAGCTCGGCCGCCTGCGCGAGGAGTTCGGCGACGAGGTCTTCGCGAAGAGCCGCGCCGACGACGCCCGCGCGCTTTTCGAGCAGGTCGCGGTCGGCGACGAGCTCACGGAGTTTCTGACCCTGCCCGCCTACGACTACCTGGAGGACTCATGAGCAACAACGGCACCGCCAACGGGCGCTGGGAAGGGATCGAGCGCCCCTATTCGTCCGAAGACGTCCTGCGCCTGCGCGGGACGGTGCACGTGGAGCACACGCTCGCCCGGCTCGGGGCCGAGCGGCTCTGGGAGCTCCTCCACACCGAGCCCTACGTCCCGACCCTGGGCGCGCTCACCGGCGGCCAGGCGGTGCAGATGGTCAAGGGCGGCCTGAAGGCGATCTACCTGAGCGGCTGGCAGGTCGCGGCCGACGCGAACCTCGCCGGCCACACGTATCCCGACCAGAGCCTCTACCCGTCCAACAGCGGCCCGGCGCTCGTGCGGCGGCTCAACAACGCCCTCCTCCGCGTCGACCAGATCCACGCGGCCGAGGGCGACACGAGCACGTACTGGATGGCGCCGATCGTCGCCGACGCCGAGGCCGGCTTCGGCGGCCCGCTCAATGCCTTCGAGGTGATGAAGGCGATGATCGAGGCCGGCGCCGCGGGCGTGCACTTCGAGGACCAGCTCTCGTCCGAGAAGAAGTGCGGCCATCTCGGCGGAAAGGTGCTCGTGCCGACGAGCCACTTCCTGCGAATGCTCGCCGCGGCGCGGCTTGCCGCCGACGTGTGCGGAGTGCCGACGGTCCTGGTCGCACGCACCGATGCGCTCAGCGCGACGCTGATCACGAGCGATGCCGACCCGGCCGACGAGGAGTTCATCACCGGTGAGCGCACTCCGGAGGGCTTCTTCCGCGTCCGCGACGGGCTCGAGCCCGCGATCGCGCGCGGCCTGGCTGCGGCGCCGTACGCAGACCTCGTCTGGTTCGAGACGTCGAGGCCGGACATGGGCGAGGCGCGCGAGTTCGCGCAGGCGATCCACGAGCAGTATCCGGACAAGCTGCTCGCGTACAACTGCTCGCCGTCGTTCAACTGGCGCGCGCACCTCGACGACGCCGAGATCGCGAGCTTCCAGGAGGACCTCGCGGAGCTCGGCTACCGGTTCCAGTTCGTCACGCTGGCCGGCTTCCACTCGCTCAACTCGGCGATGTTCGAGCTCGCGCACGGCTACGCGCGCAAGGGCATGAGCGCCTACGTGCAGGTGCAGGAGCAGGAGTTCGCGCAGGAAGAGCGCGGCTACAGTGCGACCCGCCACCAGCGGGAGGCCGGCGCCGGCTACTTCGACGCGGTGATGAAGACGCTCGGCGAGAGCTCGACGCTCGCGCTCGACGGCTCCACGGAGGAAGTGCAGTTTCAGACCTGACCACCGAGCCCGAAGGCGGCACCAAGGCCGACGAGATCGCGCTCGCGCTCGAGGACGCGATCATCTCCGGCGAGCTACCGCCGGGCGTGGTGCTCCGGCAGGAGCAGCTCTCGGAGCGCTTCAGCGTCAGCCGCACGCCGATTCGGGAAGCCCTGCGCAGGCTCGCCGCGACCGGGCTCGTCTCGTTCATCCCGAACAAGGGCGTGCGTGTGCGGGCGATTCCGCGCGACGAGCTCCGGCAGGCGTTCATGATCCGGGCGGAGCTCGAGGCGCTCGTCACGGGAATCGCCGCGCCGCGGATGACGGCGCAACGGCTTGAGCAGCTCGAGACTGCGCAGGACCGTTTCGCAGAGCTGACCGAGCAGCTGCTCGACCGGAGCCGGAGCGAGGAGGAACGCACCCGGCTCACCGCCGACTGGGTGCGCGCGAACTACCGCTTCCACGACGTCATCTACGAGGCGGCCGACCTCCCGCTCGTCGAGCGGATCGCGAAGAGCGCGCGGCGCACGTTCCTCAGCCGCTGGAGCCCGGGTGGGCCCGAGATCGACGATCTCTACCGCCAGAACGTGACGCAGCACCGCGCGATCCTCGACGCGCTGGCAGCCGGCTCCAGCGACGGCGCCCGCGCCCTCGCGCACGAGCACGTGCTCCACTCGGGCCGCCTGCTCGAAGTGATCCTCGACCACCTCGGGCCGCTGCCGGAGGCCGCTATGCCTGTGTCGCCGGCACCGCCTCGGCCGTCCGCCCCACGCGGAAGTCGCGCACCTCTCGGACGCCGAGCACGAGCGCGGTCGCGACGATGATCCAGGCGGCGCCGATCCAGAGCCAGATCACCGTTCCGTAGGAGAAGGCGAAGCCGGCGAGGAGCGCGGCCGCAGCGATCAGCGAAGCCGGAGCGTGAACGGCGAGGAGCATCGACTGCAACGAGGTGACCGCGAAGAGCGGTCCGATCACAGCCCACGAGCGAGCGGGCCGGAGCGTAGTCCGACGAGCCCGCCCAGGAGCGAGCCGACTGCCTCCCCGGTGATCACGATCGTCCAGGCTGCGGCGCCACCGAGATGCTGCTTGGCCACGTACGGCCCGAACACGAAGAATGGCGCGTAGGTGACGAGGAAGTAGAGCGAGATCCAGAAGGTGAGCAGCCAGACCCAGGTGTGCTCGGTGAACGCGTGCCAACCCTCGGCGCGAGGTTCGTCCCGAAGAACGAGATCGCCCGGGCCGCGAAGAGCAGCCGGAAGTTGCGTATGCGCAGCGGAGCGGGCGCTCTCACGCTACGAGCCTTCTCGCGCGGCCTCGTCGATCGCGTCGACCCAGGCACGGGCGGCGGCATCGACGCTCCCCGGGCAGACGCCGAAGCAGGCGAGGTGCGCTTCCAGAACGAGGTTGCCTCGGCGCCAGTGGTATGTCACTTCTGGGCCGGCGGCTTCAACTTCCGTCCTGAGGAGCCAGGCCTCGTCGCCGAGGCCGTCGATCTCTTCGTCCTTGGTGATGTGTCCGAATCTCTTGCCCCACCCGCGGGAGTAGGCGTTGAACGGCGACATCAACTCGTGCGCATCTGCGGCGCTCGCGAAGACCTGGGCATTGACGTTTGCAAGTTTGTCGTCGTCTTCCCACTTGTTCGCTGCGTCCCCGAGCGAGACTAGGTCCGCCGTCCGCCTGTTCAGCTCGACGTCCAGAGGATCTGTCGGAGGGTCCGAAGAGCCGTGCTTCTCCGGGTTCTGCGGCCAGGTCCAGCCAGGCATGGCGGGCCGGACATTTGCGATCCGCGTTGCGTCAGCGGGCGTGAATCGCTTCTCCTGCTCCTCGCCTCCACTGCAACCGCCGACGACCATCGCCGCGACAACGGCGATCACGCCGCGACTGAGGGCGACCGTCACAGATACATGATCCACTTTGAGCTGCAGCCGCAGTCCTTGTGCTTCTGGCCGCACTTCGCGCACTCCCAGTAGGTCCACCAGATCCACTTCAGGTGGTTGACCTCGAGCGCGATCAGCGCGACGCACCAGAGAAAGCACTGCGTCTGGCTCACCGTTCAACCCTCCCTGGGCCAACCGGGGCGTGTCAATGGGCCGTTCGGCTCATTTTGCTTGCATGCTCTCGATGGTTCGACGATTGCGCTTTCCGTTCTGGCTCGCCGGAGTGCGGTTGCTCCGACGGCGCGAGCGGTTCCTCCTCGTCGGCGCGGGGATGGCAGCTGCTGCGGCGATGCTCGCCGCCGTGTTCGCCGGCGCCGTCGCCGCGCAGGACCGCGACGTGGGCAAGCAGCTGCGCGCGGTCTCGCCCGGTTCGCGCTCGATCCACGTGACCTGGTTCAGCGTCGGCGGGCAGGTGGCGCCGTACGCCACTCTCGACGGGCACGTCCGGCGGGTCCTCAGGCGGGTGACGAGCCGTCCCGCGACGGCGACCTCGCTCTACCGGGAGAGCCAGCTCGCGGGCGCGCTCCTCGGCCTCGGCGCGGTTGACGACCTTGGCCGCTGGGTGCGCGTTCGCTCGGGCCGGCTGCCGCGCCGGTGCATGGCGGCCCGCTGCGAGGTGCTCGTCATCCGCCGCGGCGGGCGCATTCCGGACGTGCCCGGCCTCCGGCTCGTCCCTGTCGGCGAAGGGGACGTGATCTCGCCGACGCTCTTCGGCGATGCGATTCCGTCGCTCGGCCTGCACGAGTCGCGGTTCTTCCAGCGGATGAGCCGATACCACCGGCCGGCCCCGCCGCCGCTCGTGCTCGCCAACGGGGTTGCCGGGCTCGATAGCTCCCCGCGCCTGCGAGATGCCTACCGGACCTACAGC
>JBKPLR010000102.1:0-27363 GCA_046731695.1 Actinomycetota bacterium | reverse complement strand
TCGAGGCCGGGCTCGTCGAGTCGCTGCAGGACTGCGGCGCCGCGGGCCTCGCCTCGTCGCTCGCCGAGATGGCGCGCGAAGTCGGCGTCGACGTCTGGCTCGACCGCGTGCCGCTCCGCGAGGACGGGATGGAGCCTTGGGAGATCATGATCTCCGAGAGCCAGGAGCGGATGGTCGCGGTTGTCCGACCCGGGCTGCTGGAA
Organism: Actinomycetota bacterium; assembly: GCA_046731695.1. GTDB lineage: Bacteria > Actinomycetota > Thermoleophilia > Gaiellales > Gaiellaceae > AC-32. Next base: position 27,160 of record JBKPLR010000102.1, on the reverse strand, counting down.
CGCGCCGAAGCCGTGCTCGAGCGCTGGGAGCTCCATCACGCCGTCATCGGCGAGGTCACCGCCACCGGGGATCTCCGCGCCTTCTCCGACGACGAGCTCGTTGGTGAGATCCCCGCCGTTTTCCTGACCGATGAGTGCCCGCGCTACCACGTTCAGCGAACGCCGCGAAGCGTCTCCCCGGCGCCCGGTAGCCCGCAACCAAAAGCTGCGGACGTGTTCGAGCAGTACGACCAGCTGGTCCAGTCGCGCACGGTGCGACGGCCGGGCCTGGACGCGGCCGTGCTGCGGTTGCGCCCGTCGTGGCTCGGGCTCGCGGTCTCGCTCGACGGCCCGCCGCTGGGCTGCCGCGACCCCCGCGAGGCTGGACGCGAGGCCGTCCTCGACGCGGTACGCAACGTCGCCTGCGCCGGGGGAGAGCCGCTCGCGCTCACTGACTGCCTCAACTTCGGCAACCCGGAGAAGCCGGAGATCGGCTGGGAGCTGGCCGAAGCGATCGAAGGGATCGCGGAGACCGCCGAGGCAATCGGGATTCCGGTGGTCTCGGGCAACGTGTCGCTTTACAACGAGACCGACGGGCGCTCGATTCCGCCGACGCCGGTCGTCGGCTGCGTCGGGCTCGTTCAGGACGTCCGCGAGGTGCCGCGCGGCTGGCGAACCGGCGACACGGTCTGGCTGGCCGAGGGCGACGCCGTCGAGCTGATCCGCTGGCTCTGGCGCGCGGCGCCCACGCTTTCACTGGCCCACGACGTGAGCGACGGCGGCCTCGCCGAGGCGCTCGCGGAGGCTTCCGCCTTCAGCGGGCATCTATTCGATGTGGACGCCGAAGCACCGCACGGTTCCGTGATCATGTCCGCGACGGAGAAACCGGACTGGCCGCAGCTGCGCGAGCTCGGGAGGGTCGCCTGATGTGCGGCGTCTTCGGGATCCGCGCGCCGGACCGCGACGTCGCGCGCGTCACGTTCTTCGGCCTCTTTGCGCTCCAACACCGTGGCCAGGAGTCGGCCGGGATCGCCGTCAGCGACAAGGGCCGCCTCACAGTTCTCCGCGACATGGGCCTCGTCACGCAGGTCTTCGACGAGCAGAAGCTGCGCGGCCTGCGCGGCGACGTCGCGATCGGGCACACGCGCTACTCGACGACCGGCTCGACGCACTGGGCCAACGCGCAGCCGCTGATCCAGCGCGGGCGCGGACGCACCGTCGCCCTGGGCCACAACGGCAACCTCGTCAACGCTGCCGAGCTGCGCGAAGAGCTCAGGGCCGACGGCATCCCGCTCGGCACAACCTCCGACACCGAGGTGATCGCGGCGCTGATCGCGAATGACCCCACCCCACTCGAAGACGCGGTCGCCAGCGCGATGGCGCGGCTCGAGGGCGCCTTTTCGTGCGTCGCGCTCTCCGAGGGCAAGCTGATCGGCTTCCGTGACGGCCACGGCTTCCGGCCGCTCTGCCTCGGCCACGAGGATGGGCACTCGCTCCTCGCCTCCGAGAGCTGTGCCCTCGACCTCGTCGGCGCCGAGTTCGACCGAGAGGTGGCACCCGGCGAGCTCGTCGTGGTCGACGAGGACGGCGTCCACGCGCGCCAGGCGATCCCGCAGGCCGGCGACGGCGCACTCTGCATCTTCGAGTTCTTCTACTTGGCTCGGCCGGACTCGCGCCTGGCCGGAGTCGAGACGCACGGGGCGCGGATCCGGATGGGCGAGCGGCTCGCGCAGGAGTCGCCGTCCGACGCCGATCTCGTCATGCCGATCCCCGACTCGGGCACGCCGGCGGCGATCGGCTTCTCGCGCGCGAGCGGGATCCCCTTCTCGGAGGGCCTGATCAAGAACCGCTACGTCGGCCGCACGTTCATCCAACCCGACCAGGGCCTCAGGGAGCAGGGTGTGAAGCTGAAGTTCAACCCGCTCGCTGAGGTCGCCGGCAAGCGGGTCGTCGCCGTCGACGACTCGATCGTCCGCGGCAACACGACGCGCAAGATCGTCCGGATGCTCTTCGAGGCCGGCGCCGCCGAGGTGCACGTGCGCGTCTCGTCGCCGCCGGTGATCGGGCAGTGCTACTACGGGATCGACTTCGCCGATGAGGACGAGCTGATCGCGTCGTCGCGCTCGGTCGAGGAGGTGCGCAAGCACATCGGCGCGACCTCCCTCGCGTACCTCTCGCTCGAGGGCCTGCAGGAGTCGACGAGCAGGCCCGAATCGGCGATGTGCCGCGCCTGTCTCACGCGGGACTATCCGACGACAGTCCCGCGTGAGGGCTCGAAGCTCAGGTTCGAGACGGTCTAGCTACTGCTCCAGGACCCGGCTCGCCTTCGCGATGCCGCGGCTGAGCAGGTAGGCGGCGCCGATGATCGTCGACGCGAACGCCCAGTCGTTCGCGTTCCAGGCATCGTCGAAAAGGAGGATCGCGAGGAAGATCTCAATCGCAATGACGAACGCGAACTCCGCATTGCCCGGGATGGGCATCCGGGCGCCGGCCCATTGGCCCGGCCTCATGCCCGCCATGCTCTGTCGAGCCGTGCCTCCGGCGGGCTGCTCCGGGGGGGTCGTCGACATGCCAGCTCTCCTTTCTCTCAGGCCGCAAGGCCGGGTACGTGCACGAGCTCCAGCTTGATGCCGTCGGGATCGTAAAAGAAGACGGCGTAATAGCCAGGCATGTACGCGTATTCCTCGGGCCCGCTTTCGATCTCCACGCCCTGAGAGCGGAGCCACTCGGCGCGTTCGTCGACCACGCCGCGCGACGATGCTTCGAGCGCGAGGTGGTGCAGGCCGACCCGGTAGCGGTCGTACTCGCCCTCCGTCTGAGCCTCGCGGAGGCCGATCGGCGGGCCGGCACCGGAGAAGTACCAAATGGTCTCGCCCCGCTCACCCTCGACCTCGCCGATTCGATGCCAGCCGAGTGGCCCGAGCAGGTCCCGGTAGAACGGCAGGCTGCGCTCGATCGAGGAGACGACGAGATCGATGTGGTGAACCCCGGAGGAGCGCATGTGGCTGTCGGCGCAAGGTTCCGCGCGATTCCGCTTGTTCCTGCACAATCGAGGCGCAGTGCCGCTTCCAGTGATGACGCCCAGGCTCTCGGTCGCTAGCACCAAGCCAGAGGCCGCAATCGCCCGCGGCTCAGGCTGGTTGCCTGAGCAAGGGCAAGGGTGGACTCTGGCGCAGCGTGATAGCGGGCGAGGGACGGGCGATCATCGCTGGGAGCGGCACTAATGGAGCTATTCCACTACCACCTGGTGACGAGCAACGTCCGCGAGGTCGAGGCGCGGTACCTAGCCAAGCTCGGCTTCCGGTTGATTGCCCGCTACGGCCGGGTCGGCGAGGAACAGGTGCACTTCGAGGCCGGGGTCTCGTGGGAAGAGCTCGAGCGCACCGGTTTCCGGCACCGCCTCAGCGAGCTCGAGCGCGGAGCCGTGAACGTGGTCGTCCAGCCGGGCCAGTGGAAGCTGCCGCGCGTCGACCACGTCGGCGTGGCACTCGACGACGACGAGTTCCAGGAGGTCCTCGAGCGCGCGACAGACCTGCACTTCCGCGTGCAGGAATACCCGGGCCGGCGCACGTTCATCGCGACCGACGCGGGCTACCGCGTCGAGGTGCACCCACAGCGGGACTGGATCGACGAGCTGCTCGGGAACGCGGATGAGCTGCGCCTCTCGGAGCTGCAGCTAAAGGCCGATGATCCGGCCGCTAAAGCGGATGCGCTCGTCCGCCTGCTCGAGGTCGAAGGGGGCGAGGGCGAGGTCGAGCTGGGCGATGCCGTGGTGCGCTTCGTCGAAGGCGGCCCCCGCGGCCGGCCGGAGCTCTACGGCGAACTCTTCGCTTGACCGCGTCTGCGATGCCAGCCCGATCGAGTGGACTTCGCGCAAGCCGCTGTCGGCCTTAGACTCGCGCCCGTGAGGGGCAGGACCTACGAGGAGGCCGGGGTCTCGCTGGCCGCCGCGGACGAGGTCGTCGAGCGGCTGCGGGCGGCTCTCGAGTCCACCGGCGCGACCGGGTTCGGGGCGTTCGCCGGGCTCTTCCCGCTCGACGACCGGAAGCTGCTCGCGGCGTCAACCGACAGCGTCGGCTCGAAGCTCGTGCTCTCGCGCCGGGCGGGGCGGCTCCGCGACGCGGGACGCGACCTCGCGGCGCACTGCATCAACGACGTCTTGACCACCGGCGCGGAGCCGCTGTTCTTCCTCGACTACGTCGCGGCGCACGAGCTCCACCTCGAGCAGGTCGCGGAGCTGGTCGAGGGCGCGGCAGAAGTCTGCCGCGAGGCGGGCGTCGCGCTGATTGGCGGCGAGACCGCGGAGCTTCCCGGCGTCTACCGCGAGGAGGAGCTCGACTTCGCCGGCACCTGCGTCGGGCTCATCGAGCGCGACCGCCTCATCGACGGCTCCCGCTGCGAGGCGGGCGACGTGGTGCTCGGGCTCGCGTCGTCGGGGCTGCACACCAACGGCTTCTCGCTCGTGCGACAGCTGATCGGCGACGGCGACTTCGACGCCGACCTGCTGCTCAAGCCACACCGCCTCTACCTCGAGGAGATCCGCGAATTGCGAGAGCGCGCCGACGTGAAGGCGCTCGCGCACGTGACCGGCGGCGGGATCCTCGGCAACCTGACGCGCGTCATCCCCGAGGGCGTCGGCGTCGAGATCGACTGGGACTCCTGGGAACGCCCGCCGGTGTACGACTGGCTCACCGAGCATGGCGTCGAGGAGGCGGAGCAACGCCGCGTCTTCAACGTCGGGATCGGGATGTGCGCGGTCGTCCCCGAAGTCGAGGCCACCGGAGCCGTGATCGGACGGCTCACGTGATCGGCGTTCTCGTCAGCGGCGAAGGCACGAACCTCCAGGCGTTGATCGACGAGGGCCTGCCAATCGCCGCGGTCGCCTCGAACAAAGCGGGCGTGCGCGCTCTCGAACGCGCCGAGGCGGCCGGGATCGCAACGCGCGTCTTCGACGTCGACGATTTCCCGGACCGCGAGACGCGCGACGCGGCGATGGCCGAGTGGCTCGCACAGACCGGTGTCGACCTGGTGGTGTGCGCGGGCTACATGCACCTCCTGCGCCGCACCTTCCTCGAGCGCTTCCCGGGCCGTGTCGTGAACACCCACTCCGCCCCGCTTCCCGACTTCCCCGGCCCCCACCCGATCCACGACGTGCTCGCCGCGGGCGTCCGCGAGACCGCTGCAACCATTCACTACGTCGACGGCGGCGTCGACACCGGTCCCGTGATCGCCGCCGAGCGCGTGCCGATCCACCCGGACGACGACGCCGAGTCGCTCAAGGCCCGCGTCCAGGCCGTCGAGCACCGTCTGCTCCCGCGGGTCGTGCGCGGGCTCATCGCCTGATGCGCGCGCTCATCTCCGTCTACGACAAGTCCGGCCTGGAGGACTTCGCGCACGGGCTCGCCCAGCTCGACATCGAGCTCGTCGCAAGCGGTGGCACGGCAACGTTCCTGAACAAGCTCGGCATCCACGTGACGCCGGTCGAGGAGCTGACCGAGGTCCCGGAGCTCCTCGGCGGGCGCGTGAAGACCCTGCATCCCCGCATTCACGCGGCGATCCTCGCCCGGCGCGACCGGCCGGATGACACCGCGGCGCTCGACGAGCACGAGATCGAGCCGTTCGAGCTCGTCTGCGTCAACCTCTACCCATTCCAGGACATCGTCTCGCGGCGCGCGGTCGGGGAGCAGGATGCCGTCGAGATGATCGACATCGGCGGGCCGGCGATGCTGCGCGCGGCGGCGAAGAACTTCGCCCACGTCGCACCCGTGTGCAAGCCGGAGCAGTACCCGGACGTGCTCGCCGAGCTGCGCGCCCGGCGCGAGCTCTCGCTCGACACGCGCCGCAGGCTCGCGGCGGAGACTTTTGCGGTCACGGCCGCATACGAAGCCGCGATCGCGGGCTGGTTCTCGGGAACGGAGAGCTTCCCGGACTCGCTCCTGCCGGCCTTCCGGCGGGAGCTCGACCTCGCGTACGGAGAGAACCCGCACCAGGCAGCCGCGTATTACTCCGAGGTCGGCGCTCGGCGGCACCTGCTCTCGAGGGTCGACCAGCTGCACGGACGCGAGCTCTCGTTCAACAACCTGAACGACCTTTCGGCGGCGCGACTGGTTGCACGCGAGTTCGAGCTGCCCACCTGCGTGATCGTCAAGCACGCGAACCCGTGCGGCATCGCGGTCTCAGGCTCGATCGAGCAAGCCTACGAGCGGGCGCTGAACGCCGACCCGGTCTCGGCGTACGGCGGGGTCGTCGTCCTGAACCGGCCGGTCAGCGAGGCGCTCGGCGAGCGACTCGTCGAGCAGTTCATCGAGGTGCTGTTCGCACCCGGCTTCGACGAGGCCGCCCTCGCGAAGCTGAAGGAGAAACCGGCGACGCGCATCCTCGAGGACCGAGAACGGCGGCTCTCGAACCCGGGCGAGCGCGACTACCGCCGCGTGCTCGGCGGACTTCTCGTCCAGGAGCGCGACTGGGACGTCGACGACCGCGAGGGTATGGAGGTCGTCTGCGGCTCGCCGAGCGAGATGGCCTGGGGCGACCTGCTCTTCGCCTGGCGGGTGTGCAAGCACGTGACGTCGAACGCGATCGTGCTGGCACGCGACCTGCAGACGATCGGGATCGGCGCCGGACAGATGAGCCGCGTCGAGGCGGTGCGGATCGCGCTCGAGAAGGCCCGGGAGCACGGGCATTCGACGGCCGGTGCCGCGCTGGCCTCGGACGCGTTCTTCCCGTTCGCGGATGGGCCGCAGCTCGCGTTGGGTGCCGGCGTCACAGGCGTGATCCAGCCGGGCGGCTCGAAGCGCGACGACGAGGTGATCGAAGTCGTCGAGCGCGCAGGCGCGACGATGGTCTTCACGCGCCGCAGGCACTTCCGGCATTGACCGGAATGCCTCCGGCGCTACTCTCGTTGCGGACCGGTATCACCGACGAAGGAGCCTGATGAGCCCGACCGCAGACCGCCGCTGGCTGACGCTCGCGATCGTGGGCGCAGCGTTCTTCATGACCGTGCTCGACGTCGCGATCGTCAACGTGGCGATCCCGTCGATCAAAGACGATCTGAACATCTCGGAGTCGAGCGTCCAGTGGGTGATCACCGCCTACGCGATCACGTTCGGCGGGTTCCTGCTCCTCGGCGGCCGGATGGCCGATCTTCTCGGCCGCAGGCGGATCTTCATCGTCGGTTTGATCCTCTTCACCGTGGCGTCGCTCGTCTGCGGGCTCGCCAATGCGGCCTGGGTCCTGTTCGGCGCGCGCGCGGTGCAAGGCGTCGGCGCGGCGATCATCTCGCCCGCGGCGCTCTCCATCGTGACCACGACGTTCGAGGAGGGCGCGGAGCGGAACAAAGCGCTCGGAATCTGGGGCGCGCTCGGCGGCTCGGGCGCCGCAGCCGGCGTCCTCTTCGGCGGGATCCTGACCAAGTACCTCGGCTGGGAGTGGATCTTCTGGGTCAACGTACCCGTCGGGGCGCTCGTCTTCGGTCTCACCTTCCGGTTCGTCCCGGAGAGCCGGGCGGACCTCGGACACCGGCGCTTCGACGCCGCCGGCGCGATCACGATCACGAGCGGCCTGGCCCTGCTCGTCTACGGCATCTCGAAGGCCCCCGACGTGGGCTGGGGCTCGGCGCAGACGATCCTCGTCCTGATCGGCGCCGGCCTGCTCTGCCTGACCGCGCTGATCATCGAGCTCCGCAGCTCGGCGCCCCTCGTCCCCATGGGGATTTTCCGGATCCGCTCGGTTTTGACGGCGAACGTGGTCGGCTTTCTGCTCGGGGCGGTGATCTTCGCGAACTTCTTCGTTTTGACCCTCTACGTCCAGCAGGTGTTGCACTGGTCGGCGCTCCGGACGGGCGTCACGTTCCTGGCGACCGCCGGCACGGTGGTGATCTGGGCCGGCGTCTCGCAGGCCCTGACCACGCGCATCGGCGCGCGGGCAGTGATGGTGATCGGGCTGCTCGTGCTTGCAGCGTCGCTCGGCTGGTACACGCAGATCCCGGTCGACGGTCACTACTGGCCCGACCTTCTGCCCGCTTACCTCACCTTCGCGCTCGGCCTGGCCTTCGCGTTCGTCTCCGTGACGATCGCGGCGCTCGCCGGCGTCGAGGCGCAGGAGGCGGGCCTCGCATCCGGCTTGATCAACACGAACCAGCAGATCGGCGGCGCGATCGGGATCGCGCTCGTGACGACGATCTTCACGTCCTACACTAACTCCCACGGCCAGTCAGCTGACGCGTTCACGACCGGGTTCCAGCACGCCTTCTGGGCGCTGATCGGGCTGTCGATTGCCGGCGCGATCGCCGCGTTCTTCCTCCTGCGCGGCCAGAAAATCGAGGTGCCGGAGGTCGAGCCGGCCCAGGTCTAGGCGTTACGCTCCGCGCATGTCGCGGGAGTACCCGACGCTGCTGGAGCTGGTCGGCAACACGCCGCTCGTCAAGCTCCAGCAAATCGTCCCGGCGGGCTCTGCGACGGTGCTCGCGAAGCTCGAGTTCCTCAACCCCGGCGGCTCGATCAAGGACCGGATCGCGATCACGATGGTCGAGGCGGCCGAGCGCGAGGGGAAGCTGAAGCCGGGCGGGACGATCGTCGAGCCGACCTCGGGCAACACCGGCACCGGCCTCGCGATCGTCGCGGCGCTGAAGGGCTACCGCTGCATCTTCACGATGCCCGACAAGATGAGCCGCGAGAAGATCTCGCTGCTCAAGGCGTTCGGCGCCGAGGTGATCGTGTGCCCGTACGCCGTCGAGCCGGAATCGCCCGAGAGCTACTACTCGGTCTCCGACCGTCTCGCGGAAGAGATCCCCGGCGCGTTCAAGCCCGACCAGTACCGCAACGAAGGCAACCCGCGCTCGCACTACGAGACGACCGGGCCGGAGATCTGGGAGCAAACCGGAGGGGAGGTGGATGCCCTGGTGATCGCCGTCGGAACGGGCGGCACGATCACCGGCATGGCCCGCTACCTGAAGGAGCAGAAACCCGACCTGACGATCGTCGGTGCCGACCCCGAGGGGTCGATCTACACCTCGGGCCCGGAGAAGCAGCACCCGTACCTCGTCGAGGGGATCGGCGAGGACTTCTACCCCAAGACGTTCGACCCTTCGGTCGTCGACAGGTGGATGACCGTCTCCGACCGCGACTCGTTCCTGACCGCACGCCGGCTCGCGCGTGAGGAGGGCCTCCTCGTCGGCGGCTCCGGGGGCACGGCAGCGTGGGCGGCCGTCGAGATGGCGAAGGAGCTCGGCGAGGGCAAGACCGTCGTCACGCTCTTCCCGGACGGCGGCCGCGCCTATCTCTCGAAGTTCTTTGACGACAACTATCTGATCGAGCTCGGCTTCCTGGAGCGGCGCGAGCCGTCGCCGAAGGTGGCCGAGGTGCTCCGCTTCAAGCACCAGGACGGCGAGGCGCCCGACCTGATCACGATCGAGTCGCACCAAAAGGTTGGCCAGGCGATCGACCTGATGCAGGAGTACTCGATCTCCCAGCTACCCGTAATGCGGCACGGTTCGGCGGGCTCATTGGCCGACGTCGTCGGCTCGCTCCAGGAGCGCGGGCTCCTCGACCTCGTCTTCCGGAACCCGGACGCGCTGAATGAGGAGGTCGCTGCGGCGATGCAGCCGCCACTCGCCGCCGTCGAAGCGAACGAGTCCGTGGACGAAGTGTTCGCGGCGCTGAGCGGCGGAAGCCCGGCGGTCGTCGTCGCGACGCGCGGCAAGCCGACCGGCATGCTCACGCGCTCCGACCTGCTCGAGTACCTCGCCCATGGCCGTTCGAACTCTCACTGAGCTCCTCCAAGCCGCCTTTCCCGGCGACGAGGTCTCGGTCGAGGACCGGACCGGCGGCGGCGATCACTTTCAGGTGACCGTGGCGAGCTCCCGCTTCGACGGGCTGTCGCTCGTGGAACAGCACCGGCTCGTCTACGACGCCCTCGCAGCCCCGCTCGCCGATGGCACCATTCACGAGTTGCGAATCACGACAAAGGGGGCGGCGTGAAAGACCGGATCAAGGAGATCATCGAGACCGAGGACGTGGCGCTCTTCATGAAGGGCACGCCGCAGCTCGTAATGTGCGGCAATTCCCAGCGGGCGCTCGAGGCGCTCCGCAGGGCCGGCGCGCCGGTGACGGCCGTCGACATCCTCCCCGACCCGCAGATCCGCCAGGAGCTCTCGGCGCTCTCGGGCTGGCCGACGATCCCGCAGGTATTCGTCCGCGGCGAGCTGATCGGCGGCGCCGACATCGTCGAGGAGCTCGAGGCCTCGGGCGAGCTCGAGCGGAAACTCGAGCGTGAGCTTGGTGCGGACCGCCGCGCAGAAGAGCGGGTAGTAACCGTCGCCTGACGGCGTTTCGGGATCGGGATGATGTCGAACTTGGACCTCCCCTACGACCAGTTCTGGGTGATCTTCGGCCTCGTCGCCTGGGGCCTCTCGACCGGGACGGGGATCCTGTTCCTCGGGCCGGAGTCGAAGCGCCTGAACAACGCCGCAGCGGAGCACGGTCCGAAGTCGCCGGAGGCTCAGGCCGGCTGCGCCGGATCCTGCTCGTCGCCCGCGTCGACATCGCGCTGATGTTCCTGATCGTGTTCGACATGGTCGCGAAGCCCTTCAGCTGAGGGTTGCCGGTCTCCTGGCGGCGGCCGCGGTCGTAGCCGCCTGCGGAGGCGGGCCGGAGGAGACAAGCGGGTTCGTCGCCTTCTCTCGAGGCGGCGAGATCTACCTCGTACGCGCCGACGGCAGCGGCAAGCAAAGGCTGACGCATGACCCGGCAAGGGACATTGCTCCCGCCGGATCGCCCGACGGCCGGAGGATTGCATTTGCAAGCGATCGGGACGGTACGTTCCAGATCTATGTCGTCGACTCCGACGGAGCCGGGCGGCGCCAGCTGACACGGAGCGGCGCGAATGCATTTCTGGCGTGGTCGCCGAGCGGCCGGGAGATCGTCTTCGTCAGCGACCGCGACCGGAACCTCGAGCTCTACGTGATGAACGACCGGCAACGGCGGCTGACCCGGAGCCGGGGAGTCGATGGATCTCCGGCCTGGTCACCCGACGGACGCCGCATCGCGTGCGGCTGCGAACGCCAAGGCAACTTCGACATCTATCTGCTCAGCCTGAGCGGCAATGCGCGCAGACTTACCCGCGGATCGGCGATCGAGGCGGACCCGACGTGGTCGCCCGACGGACGGAAGATCACCTTCGAGAGCAAGCTCGACGGGAGCTCGGAGATCGACGTCGTGCACACCGACGGCAGCGGGCGGCGAATGCTGACGTCCAACGGTGCCGACCCTGCGTGGTCAGCGGACGGGCGCACGATCGCCTTCGTGAGGAACGGCGACGTCTACCTCATGGACGCCGCGGGAAGCAATCCCCGACGGCTGGCGCGGGGCGAGTTCCCCGCATGGTTGCCCTAACTAGAATCGAAGCGTGGAGTTCGAGACCCGGGCCATCCACGAAGGGCAGGAGCCGGACCCCGCGACCGGCGCGATCACGGTGCCGATCTACCAGACGTCGACCTTCGCGCAGGAGGCCGTCGGCGAGCACAAGGGGTACGACTACGCGCGCGTAGCCAACCCGACGCGGACGGCGCTCCAGATCTGCCTGTCCTCGCTCGAGGGAGCCGAGCACGGGGTCGCCTTCTCGTCGGGCCTCGGAGCGGTCGCGACGCTCATGCACCTGCTCAACCCCGGCGACCGGGTGGTCGCGGTCGCGGACGTCTACGGCGGCGTCTACCGGATGTTCTCGCAGGTCTACGGGCCGAAGGGCTACGAGTTCGAGTGGGTGCCGGCCGAGGAGCTGAACGCCAACCCGGCCGAGCGGTTGGGCGGGCGCACGCGGATCCTCTGGCTCGAGACGCCGACGAACCCGCTCCTCAACATCGTCGACATCCGCGCCGCGGCCGACGCGGCCCACGAGGCCGGCGCGCTGGTCGCCGTCGACAACACCTTCGCGTCCCCCTACCTGCAGCAGCCGCTCGCGCTGGGCGCCGATGTCGTCATGCACTCGACCACGAAGTACCTCGGGGGCCACTCGGACCTCGTCGGTGGCTTCGTGGCCACGAACGACCCGACGATCGCGGAGCGCCTGTACTTCCTGCAGAAGTCCCTCGGCGCGGTGCCGGGGCCGTTCGACTCCTGGCTCGTCCTGCGCGGCCTGAAGACGCTCGCGGTCCGGATGCGCCAGCACTGCCGAAACGCCGAGGCAATCGCGGCGTACCTGGAGCAGCACTCCCGTGTGGAGCGCGTTCTGTACCCGGGCCTGCCCACGCACCCGGGGCACCAGATCGCGGCCAGGCAGATGCGCGACTTCGGCGGCATGGTCTCGTTTCTCGCCGAGTCCGAGGAGGAGGCCGTGGCGCTCTGCGCGCGGACGAAGATCTGGAAGCTGGCGGAGAGCCTGGGCGGCGTGGAGAGCCTGATCGAGCACCCGGCGCGGATGACGCACGCCTCGACCGCGGACGCTCCGTTCGCCGCGCCGAGGAATCTCATCCGCCTTTCGGTCGGGATCGAGTCAGCCGAGGATCTGATCGCCGACCTCGAGGCCGCGCTCGTCCGTTCCGCCGCCGCCGCCGGCGCTTGAAGAAGCAACAGGACGCCTACGGTCGGCTGATCGCGGACTATCTCGAGACCGGCGAAGGGATCGAGATCGTCGAGCGCGACGACGGGTTCATTCAGGCGAGTGGCTACGGGCCCGGTGCGTACTTCCTGCCCTTCGGGAAGTGGCCGAAGTCGGAACGCGCCGCGATGAGGCTCGCGCGCGGGCGAGTGCTCGACGTCGGCTGCGGAGCTGGGCGCGTTGCGCTCCATCTACAGGAGCGTGGCCACGACGTCGTCGGCATCGACCTCTCGCCGCTCGCGGTCGAGGTCGCGCGCCGGCGCGGCGTCAAAGACGTGCGGGAAATGGCCGTGACGCAGGTCTCCCGGCGACTCGGGCTCTTCGACACGATCGTGATGTTCGGCAACAACTTCGGCCTCATGGGCGGCAAACGGCGAGCGCCCTGGCTCCTGCGGCGGTTCCGGTCGATCACGAACGAGGGCGCGCGGATCCTCGCCGAGAGCGTCGACCCGTACGAGACCGACCGTCCCGACCATCGTGCGTACCACCGGCGCAACCGGCGCCGGGGGCGGATGGGCGGGCAGTTACGGATCCGGATCCGGCACGGCCACTACACGACGCCCTGGTTCGACTATCTCCTTGCCTCGCCCGAGGAGATGGCGAAGCTCGCGAAGGGAACGGGCTGGGAGCTCGCCGAGGTGATCGACAGGGGCGAGCACGTCTACGTCGGCGTGCTCGAACGCATCTGAGGTTCAGGAGCCGCTGAGGGGGTACGAGCGCCCCATGCTCGCGGTACTGCTGTACCTGTGGCTCGGGGGACGCGTTGCGCTGGCCGAGATCGGCGCCGAGATCCTGATCGGCTTGAGCCTGATCGGCGGCGGCAGGGGCAGGAAGAACCTCAGCACCCTCGGTTTGCTGCGCGAGCAAATGCGGGTTCGCCAACTAGCATCCCGGCGTGCCACGCGTCCCCGTCCCGCCTGAGGTCGACGAGCTCCTCCGCCGGCCGAACCCGGCGGTGATCGCCACGTTACGGCCGGACGGCTCGCCCCACTCCGTCCCGACCTGGTACGACTGGGAGGACGGACGCGCGCTCCTGAACATGGAGGACACGCGGCTGCGGCTCGGCTACATGCGCCGCGACCCGCGCGTGGCGCTGACGGTTCTTGCCGAGGACAGCTGGTACCGCCACGTGAGCCTGCTGGGGCGGATCGTCTCGATCGAGGACGACGACAGCCTGGACGACATCGACCGCCTTGCCTTGCGCTACACGGGCCGGCCCTTCCAGACGAGAGACCGGAAGCGCGTCAGTGCCTGGATGGAGCCGGAGCGCTGGCACGGTTGGGGCTAGCTGTGGAGCCTCTCGACCTGCGGCACCTCGGTGACGAGCGCGCCATCGCCTGCTACTTGCTCCAGACGCCGGACGGCCCGGCGCTGTTCGACTGCGGGCCGGCGAGCTGCGTACCGCGGTTGAAGGAAGCCCTCCGCGAATGCGGTCTCGAGCTCACCGACCTTCGGCACGTGCTGGTCTCGCACATTCACCTCGACCACGCGGGCGCGGCCGGCGTCCTCGTCCGCGAGCACCCCGGGCTGCAGGTGCACGTCTCCGAGATCGGCGCTCCGCACCTGATCGACCCGACCAAGCTCGAGCGGAGCGCGCGGCGGCTTTATCTCGACCAGTTCGAGCACCTGTGGGGCGAGCTCGCGCCGGTGCCCGAGGAGAACGTCCACGTCGTGGGCTCGGAAGTCCTCGGCCTCGAGTGCTTCACGACTCCCGGCCACGCCTCGCACCACGTCTGCTACCTCGATGCCGACAGGACGCTCTACGCGGGGGACGCGACCGGCGTTCGGATCCAGCCCAGCGAGTGCGTGCTCCCGCCGACCCCTCCGCCCGAGTTCGAGCTCGAGGACTGGACGGCGAGCCTGGACGAGATCGAGCGGCGGAAGCCCGAACGGCTCGCGCTCATCCACTTCGGCGTCTTCGTAGACGTCGAGCGGCATTTGACCGAGCTGCGAGGGCGGCTCGCAGCCTGGTCAAACCTTGTTCGCGACGGCGCCGGCGAAGAGGAGTTCGTCGCCGCTGCCGGAGAAGAGCTCGGCCCCGAACGCGACACCTACGAGCACGCCATGCCCTTCTGGCAGTCGTACGCGGGCCTCGCCCGCTACTGGGAACTACGGAAGTAGGTTCGCGACGCTCTCGAACGCGTTGACGATGCTGCCAGCGAGCAGCGTCAGCGAGGCGAGGACGGCCAGCGTGACAATCGCGAGCACGACTCCGTACTCGGCCATCGTCTGGCCCGATTCATCCGCATAGAGCTTCCGCGTGTGGGCTCCTTGGAGAGACGGCATGAATCAGACGTATCGGCGCGCCCGAATTCGCCGCGAATCCCTCAAACAAGCGCTTCGTAGGCGGCGATGTAGTCCGCAACCATGCGCTCCGGCGCGAAACGCTCTTCCACGTAGCGGCGGCATTCGAGCGGCTCGATCGCGTCCGCACGCTCCAAGGCGTCGGGGATTTCGCGGAAGTGATCGACGATCACCCCGGAGCGGCCGTCCTCGATGACCTCGGGGACGGCGCCGTGGCGTGTGGCGATGACGGGCGTCCCGCAGGCCATCGACTCAATCATGACCAGGCCGAACGGCTCCTCCCACTCGATCGGGAAGAGCGTCGCACGCGCGTTCTGGAGGAGCTCGACCTTCGTGCCATGGTTCACCTCGCCGAGGTACTCGATCAAGTCCCCGAGGTGCGGCTCGACGAACTCGGCGAAGTAGTCCTTCTCCTTCGGCTCGCGGACCTTTCCAGCGACCTTGAGCGGAACACCGAGCTCCATCGCAACCGCGATCGCCCGGTGCGCGCCCTTCTCGTGGTTCATGCGCCCGAGGTAGAGCAGGTAGTCGCCCCGGTGCGGCTTGCAGGGATAGTGCTCGAGGTCGAGCGCGTTGGGGACGTTGGCGACCCAGTTCAGGTCCGGCCGGGGGCGGCGCTGGTTCATCGAGATCGAGATCAGTCCGACGCTCGGCGCGACCGCTCCGATCCCCTCGTAGACCTCGCCCGGCTCGCCGTTGAGCGGCCCGTGCACCGTGTGCACGACGGGGGTCTCCGAGAGCCCGCCGAGCACCGCGCCCAGCGGGCCTGTGTGGTCGTTGATCACGTCGAACTCGCCGGCGCGCGCGTAGCAGGCGAAGATGTGGCGAAGCTCGGGCATCGACCTGCCGATCTGCTCGCTCGGCGCGTCGTCGAAGACCGCCGCGAGCTTCGCTTTCGTGCGCGAGTCGCCCGATGCGAAGAGAGTCACGTCGTGCCCCTGGACGGTCAGCCCGTCGGCAAGGAGCCACACGATCCACTCGATGCCGCCGTAGCCGCTCGGCGGAACCGCGAACCACGGGGGAGCGAGCACAGCTATGCGCATCAAACCTCCTCGACGGTGACACGCCCGCGGTCGACGCGCACGTCCCACTGCCGGGCGAACGCTCGGATCCCGGAGAGCCGAAGCGAACGGCCGGCCCACGAGGGGAGCTCCTCCGGCGCGTTCGTCTCGAGCTGGTGGCGGCGGCGGTCCGGCTTGAGCCCCAGCAGCACCTGGAGCAGGAGCACCGGCGTTCCCGCCGCCCAGGCCTGCGGGCGGGCAGCCGTCGGGTAGGCGATCGGGAACGGGGTCTCGACGCGTGGGAGGCCGGCGAACACCTCGGGCAACTGGTACCCGAAGTGCGCGCTCGCGCTCAGCATCCGGCGGACGATCCGCTGCGCCTCAGGCCAGCGCGCGTGACGGGCGAGCCCGTGCGCGATCACGGAGTTGTCGTGGGGCCACACGGTTCCGTTGTGGTACGAGAGCGGGTTGTACCCAGCGTCCCCGGTCGACATCGTCCGCACACCCCAGCCGGACCAGAGGGACTCCCCCATGAGCGCGTCGACGACGGCGTCCACCCTCTCGGTCGGGACGATGCCGCTCCAGAGCAGGTGCCCGATGTTCGAGCAGAGCGAGTCGACCGGCCGCTTGTCGCCGTCGAGCGCGAGGACGTAGTAGCCGCCGCGCGCGTCGGTCCAGAAGCGCTCGTTGAAGGCGCGGCGCAGCGCTTCGGCCTCGTGCTCGAGCCGCTCGGCGAGGGCTCGGTCGCGCCAGATCTCACGTGCGAGCTCGGCCGTGCGCAGCTTGGCGTCATAGACGTAGCCCTGCACCTCGCAGGGCGCGATTGGCCCGCTCGCGATCGTCCCGTCGTGGAACCGTTGCGAGTCACCCGAGTCCTTCCAGGACTGGTTCTCAAGCCCGCGCGGCGTTCGGCGCTCGTATTCGACGAACCCGTCGCCGTCGCGGTCGCCGTGCTCGTCGATCCACGCGAGTGCCCGCAGCGCTGGCTCCTTCAGCTCGCGCACGAGCGCGGAATCGTCCGTCCAGCGCCAGACCTCGGAGAGCAGAACGAGGTAGAGGGGCGTCGCGTCGACGGTGCCGTAGTAGGTACGGAACCAGTTCTCTGCGGCCTTTCCGGAGCGCAGCTCGTGGACGATCTTCCCCGGTTCGGCGTCCACGTCAGGGTTGTCCTCGCGCGCCTGGAGCTCGGCCAGCACCTCGAGGGCGGTGCGCGCGAGCTCCGGGCCGAACAGCAGCGTCTGGAGGCACGTGATGATCGTGTCGCGGCCGAAGACGGTCATGAACCAGGGCATGCCGGCGGCCGGGAGCCGCCCGGTACGACCGCCGCGCCGCATGCGCAGCGAAGCGAGGTCGGAGACCGACTGGAAGAACGAGCGCGAGAGCTCGTCCCAGTCGGACCGGATTTGAGGCACGCGCAGCTGCCACGCGGCGAGCGACTCGCGGACGCGCGTGAGCTCCTCGCCGAACCGCCGCTCGGCGCTCCGCGGGGCAATCGAGTCGCCGTCGATCGAGACGAGGATGTCGAGCCGCAGGTGCCACGACTCGCGCGGCTCGAGCGCGAGCTCGTACACGATCTTCGAGCCCTCGACGCGACCGCGTTCCGAGAAGATCACCTGCGTGCACGCGACCCCGCCTCCGTCCGTTTCCTTGAGCACGAACTGGTTCTCGTCCTCGTCGTAGCGCCCCTCGACCGGTTCCGGGAGCGGCTTCGCGTGCCTCGGGTCACCGAGCGCGAAGTCGTGGTCCTTGACCGAGAGGATGTCCGCGAAGTCGGTGCCGAGGTCGAAAGCGACCTGGAACGAGAGCGGCTCCATGCTCTGGTTCTGGATCACGATCACGTCCTGCATCCCCTCGCCGACGAAGCGGTTCCGGGTGACCGAGATCGTGTCTTGCGGGAGGCCGCCCGCGATCGGGTTGCGCAGGTAGAAGGCGGCCGAGAAGTAGTCGACCTTGCCTGACGAGAGGAGCAGCGGCTTCGCGCCGTTCAGGGTCAGGCGCAGGAGGGAGAGGAAGCGCGTGTCGTCGGCGAAGAGGCCCTGGGCCTGGCCGTCGATGTCGCCGCGCTCGTCGCAGATACAGAAGGTCGAGCCCTCGAGGATGGTGAGCGCCATGCGGGCTTACGTCTGCCGGACGACGCGGACGGCGGTCGACTGAGCCAGCGCCTTCACGACGATCTCGTCGATGTTCACGCGCGCAGGCCTCGTCAGGACGAAGACGACGCACTCGGCGACGTCCTCCGGGCGGACCGGTTCGAGACCTTTGTAGACGGCCTTCGCTCTTTGCTCGTCGCCGCGGAAGCGGACCATCGAGAAGTTCGTCTCGACGAGGCCTGGGTCGACCGTCGACACGTGGATCGGGCGGCCGAGAAGATCCTCCCGAAGCGCGTACGTGAAACCACGGACGGCGAACTTCGACGTAACGTAGACAGCTGCGTTCTCGTAGGGCTGGCGGCCGGCGACGGAGCCGATGTTCACGATGTGTCCGTTGTCGCGGATGTGCGGCAGGCAGAGACGGGTCGTCCGCAGCACGCCGTGGACATTAGTCTCCAGCACGGTCTCCTCGTCCTCCTCGGTGCTCTCGTCGAAGGGGTCGCGGCCGAGACCGAGGCCGGCATTGTTGACGAGGATGTCGAGGCCGTTGAGCTGGGCGACAGCTTGCTCGACGAAGCGCTCGCTGCTTTGCGGGTCGGTGACGTCGAGCTCGAGCGCGACGTCGGCTTGGATGCGATCGACCCGGCGGGCGCCGCCTGCGACTCGCACCCCGTTCTCGGTGAGCGCGTGGGCGATCGCGGCCCCCATCCCGCTCGAGGCGCCGGTGACGATCGCGGTCTTTCCCTCGAGCCCCGCCACGCGCGGAGCTTAACGGCGCAGCAGCGGGAGTCCACCCTCCGGCACCGAGGACAGCGCGTGCTCGACCTGGAGGGTCGAATGGCTCAGGCCGAAGCGCTCGCCGAGCAGGTTCGCCAGCTCGAGGCGGATCGCGTGGCAGTCCGCGCCGGGCTCGACCAGTACATGCGCCGAGACCGACGGGAAGCCGCTCCCGACCGTCCAGACGTGGAGGTCGTGCACGTCGGCGACGTGCCGCACGCCCAGCATCGCCTCCGCGATCTCGCGCGGCTCGGCGGGCGCCATCTCGAGGAGAATCCGCGTCGAGTCGCGCAAGAGCACGAAGCTCGACCAGAAGATCAACCCGGCGACGACCAGGCTTGCGATCGGGTCCCACTGGTCCCGGCCGGTTGCGAGCACCAGAGCGCCCGCAACCGCCGTTCCCGCAAAGGCGGCGAGATCGGTCGCAACGTGCAGGAAGGCGCCGCGCACGTTGAGGCTGTGCCGGCTCGGCCGCGCGAGCAAAGCCGCCGCGGCCACGTTCACAACCACGCCGACGAGCGCCACAACCAGCACGATCCCACCACGCACGTCGGGGGGATCGATCAGACGCCGGATCGCCGTGTACACGATCACCACGCCGATCACGACCAGCGTGATTCCGTTCACGTGCGCCGCGAGGATCTCGAGCCGGCGGAAGCCGAAGGTCCAGCGCCCCCGCGCCGGTCGGGCCGCGAACGAGGCTGCCACGAGCGCGAGCCCCAGAGCGGCCGCGTCGGTGAGCATGTGCCCCGCGTCGGCCAGAAGCGCCAGCGACCCGGCGACGACGCCGAAGACGACCTCGGCGACCATTAACCCGACGATCAGCCCCAGCGCAAGCGCCAACGCACGCCTGCCGCTCGCATGCGAATGCCCGTGGCTCATCGGGCCATTGTCGCGCGTGCGGCGGCGATCCGCTCCGGCGGGGTCGGGTGCGAGAAGAGCAGCACATAGAGTGCGCGAGGCGGATCCAGGTCCGACAGGTTGGCCGAAGCCAGGCGTCGGTGCAGGTGCTCCATCGCCTCGCCGTCGCCGGTCATCTCCAGAGCGAACCGGTCGGCCGTGCGCTCCCACCGCCGTGAGACCCAGGTCCCGAACGGCAACGCGAGCAGCTCGAGCACCAAGAACGTGAGCAGGATCAGCGGGACGACCCGCGGATCGCCTGGCCCGCTCGCTCCCGCCGCCGAGACGAGCGCGTCCCACGACAGCACTCCCCAGACCACGAGCACCGCAGCCGCGGCGCCGGCCATTGTAAGCGCCGTCCCCACGGCCACGTGCCGGTAGCGCCGGTGCCCGAGCTCGTGCGCGACGACGCCGCGGAGCTGCGGCCGCGGCGTGTCCTCGAGAAGCGTGTCGAAGAGCACCAACCGCCGCGTCGGCCCGATCCCCGAGACGTACGCGTTGCTCTTGCGCGTCCGGCGGCTCGCGTCGGCGACCAGGATCGTCCGCACCGGCACGCCCGCTCCCTCCGAGAGCGCCGTGAGGTCAGCAACGAGCGATGCATCCGGCAGCGGCCAGAACCGGTTGAAGAGCCGCTCGAAGAGCAGCGGCGCGAGCAGGCTCAGCACGAGGGCAAACACCGCGGCGCCCGGAGCAGCGACCGCCGGCCACCGGCCCGGCCAGGCCCGCACCGAGCCGATCAGCAGCAGGAGACCGGCGCCGGTCAGCATGACCCCGAGCACGAGGCCCTTGACCCGGTCGGAAAGCCAGCCGCGGAACGTCTGGGTCGAGAACCCCCACCGCCGCTCGTAGACCCATCCGCGCCAGAACGAGAGCGGCAGGCGCACGAGAGCGCTCACTCCGAGAACGAGCGCACTGAGCTCAAGCACCTGCGCCCACCACGCGCCGCCCGTGAAGCCTGCCAGCCAGTCGCCAGGCGGCCCGAACACGATCGCGGCGAGAACGCCGAGCTCGAGGGCGAAATCGACCCCGAGCGCACGGTACAGCGGGCGGTGATACGCGGCGGCCCGCTCGATCTCCGCCGGCGCAAACAGATCCGATGCGTTCACGTCGAAGTAGTTGGAGATTAGTGACATCTACACTTAATCGATGACGACCGGCCAGGCAGGGGGCGGGTTCTTCTCCGCGGAGCAGCAGCGCGAATTGAGCAACCAGTGGCGCGCGCTGAGGCGTCTCGCGACCGGCGTTGCGATCCTCACGGCGCCGGCCGTCTTCATCTGGCTCTACAAGGAAAAGGAATGGGCACTCGGCTGGTCGCTGCTCGCAACGATCCTCGCCGTCGCCGCCTTCCGAGGGGCTCTCGACCTCCTCTTCCATCGCTTCATCCAGTGGCCCAGCCTGTTCGGAGTCGACAACCCGCGGCTTCGGGAGGAGGACGTCGTCGCCCGCCGGCGCGTCTGGTTCTGGCACTTCTGGGGCAAGGTCGTCGGCTTCTTCGTTCTGGTGATCGTGTCGATCTACGTCGTCCGCGTACTGCGCTACGGCATCGACGGGGCAAGCTTCGTCGGAACCGCGCAGGATTGCTGGGACTGGTTCGTCGACACGCTCAAGAAGGTGCCGAGCTACGCCTCATTCGGCCTCATCTTCCTCGTCTACTTCATCTTCAACTTCGGGATCCTGTTCGGGCCCATGCTCTTCATGGGCGTGTCGCAGATCCGTGGCTTCGAGCCCGGCGACGCCGACTGGGGCGTGAAGCTCGATGACGTCCGCGGCCAGGCCGAGGCGAAGGAGGAGGTCAGGCGGGTCGTCAACCTCTGGCAGTCAGGCGAGGCCTTCGAGCAGGCGGGCGGGCGCCGAGAACGCGGCCTGCTGTTCCTCGGTGCCCCCGGCACCGGCAAGACGATGCTGGCGAAGGCGATCGCAACGGGCTTCAACTCGCCGATCGTGACCATCCCCGGCTCCGGGTTCGCCCAGACGTTCATGGGCATGGACGTGATCATCGTCCGCTGGATGGCGCGCAAGGCGAAGAAGCTCGCACGCAAGTGGGGCGGACAGTGCATCGTCTTCATCGACGAGATCGACGCGGTCGGCATGCGCCGCAACACACTCGGGGGGCAGTCGCCCGTCATGAGCCCGAGGCCGCTCAGCTTCCACGACCTCTGCTTCTTCGGGCCGAACGGAGCCCTCACTGCGAGCGAGGACCTCGTGCTCGAGTCGCGCGCCTGGCGCGAGCGGCTCTTCGCCGAGCGCGCCGCCGCACCGCAGCCGGATCCTCGGGGCGGGATCTTGAGGCAGGTCTTCCCCGGAGGCATGATGGGCGGTTCCGGCGGGCTCGCGCTCAACCAGCTCCTGATCGTCATGGACGGAATCGACAACCCGCCGTTCATGCGCCGCGCGGTCACGAACCGGCTGAACACGTTTCTCGACGCGCTCTACGTCATCCCCCGCCGAATCGGCCGCGTCGGCCTGCGGCTGCCACACGCGCGGCCGGCCGGCAACCAGATCTACTTCATCGGCGCGACGAACGTGCCCATGGAGGCGCTCGACCCCGCGCTGACCCGCCCGGGCCGGATGGGCCGCCACGTCTGGTTCCGCACGCCGAGCAAGACCGACCGGCTCGACATCTTCGACCTGTACCTCGGCAAGGTCGCCCACGAGGAGGATCTCGACACCGAGAAGCGCCGCGACGAGCTCGCGCGGGTCACGCTCGGCTACTCGCCGGCGATGATCGAGCAGGTCTGCTCGATGGCGCTGACGCTCGCGCATCACGACAGGCGCGTTGCGTTCGGCTGGGCCGACATCGTCGAGGCCATGACGACCGTGGAGTCCGGGACCGCGATCGGGACCGAGTACATCCCCGAGGAGACGCGCGCGGTCGCCATCCACGAGGTCGGGCACGCGGCGGCGGCGCACGTCTACATGAAGGGCGTCGAGTCGACGCGGCTCTCGATCAAGCGCCGCGGGGCCGCACTCGGGCACCACCAGGCGCGCGAGAAGGAAGAGCGCTTCAGCACTTGGCGCTCGGAAGAGCTGGCGAACCTGATCTGGACGCTCGGGGCGATGGCTGCCGAGCACGTCTTCTACGGCGAGAACTCGACCGGCGTCGGCGGGGACGTCGAGAGCGCGACCGGCCGCGCTGCCTGGATGGTCGGAGCCTGCGGCATGGCTCCCGAGCCCGTGAACGGCAGCGCGTCCACGAACGGCCGTCCGACCAAGCGCATGCAGGAGAAGTACGACGGGATCGCCAAGCGCTTCCAGGAGATCGGGCTCCAGATCATGAACCGCACATCGGGTGGCGGGCCGCTCCACCACGATCCCGTCGCCGGCGTCCTCAGCGACCCCGACAAGCGCGCATTCGCCGCACGGTTCCTCGGCCAGGCCTACGTGACCGCGCACGCGCTGATCGAGCACAACAAGGCTGCGGTCGAGCAGATCGCCGACGAGCTGATCGAACGGCGCGAGCTATTCGGCGACGAGCTCGTCGAGATCCTCGAGAAGGCGAAGCTGAAAGTGCCTGAGGTTGACCTCACGAAGGAGGCTGCGTGGCCCGCGCTCTAGCCACCCGGAGCCGCTTCCTGATCGCGTACCTCCTGCTCGGCGCAGCCGTCGGCGCCGCGCTCGGGGCCTTCATCGTGCTCGTGCAGCGGCCCGCGCCGAAGCCGCCGCCGCCGTGGTCGAGCTGGCGCCCCGCCTCTTCGGACACGGAAGGCTCGCAGCTGCGCGACATCGCGGAGCACGTCGGCAGCGGCTACCGGCTCGCGAACGGCAGCCCGCTCGTCTCGATCAGGGTCGACAACCACAACCTGCGGTCGATCGTGATCCCCAAGGTGCGCCAGCCGACGGGGCCCGGCGACTTCTCGATCTACGACCGAGACTCGACCGCGATCTACGTCCTGTGCGGGTTCGGGCCGCAGTGCAAGCTCACGCCGGGCAAGCAGACGACTGCGCTGGCGACCGTGCTGCGCCGGGAGGCGCTCGAGCTGTCCCTGTACACGCTCAAGTACCTGGACCCGATCGACAACGTGCTCGTCTTCTTCCCGCTGTTTCCCGGCGACAAATCGCCTTCGGCGACGCTGTTCTTCCACCGCGACGACCTGGAGAACAGCCTCGACGACCCGCTACGGAAGACGCTCCCACAGTCCGCCCCGCCCGCTCCAGGCCAGATCCGGCCGGGAGAGAAGCAAAGGGTGGACGAGCTCACCAGGGAGACCTACTACCACTACCTCCGCACCGAAGACATCCAGGGCTACGGGAACGTCGTCGAGTTGCTGCCCCCTTCCTAGGTTTACCGCGTCTAACGGGCCAACGCCTTACGTGTGCAACCGCGCCGTTACTTTCATTTCCGGCGCAAACGCCCACCGCGCTTCGCGCAGGACGCGGAGCGCGAGCTAGCCGAATTGCTCGACGGGAACGGGGCTCGCGTGGGACTACGAGCCCGTTCCCGCTCGAGCACGACGACGACGGGCGCGTCACCGAGGCCGTGACGCCGGACTTCTACCCCCCGGACGCCGGCCTCTACATCGAATGCACGGAGATGAAGCCGTCGCTCACCGGCCGCAAACGCCGCAAGCTCGCGCTGTTCTACGGCGAGATGGTGACGTATCTCGACCGGCGCGACTTCGCTCGGCTGCGTGCGAAGTATCGGAGCTAGCGCCTGACGAGAAACGCGCAGGGGCGGCGCTCGCCGGGGTAGGGCGACCGCCCGATCTTCGTCACGACGAAGCTCCCCTTCTCAGGGGGGAGCTCGAGCTCTTCGCCGGGTTGCGGCGGCGGGCCCGAACGCTCGACCAGCAAGTAGCGTGCAGCTGTCGGGACGAAGAGCAAGTGGGCTGACGGTGGCTCTGGTGCTTCGGCGACGCGCAGGCTTGTGAACTCGGCCTGGAGGCGCTCGATCTCGGCCTGGAGGCGGCGGTTCTCCGCCTGGAGGCTCTCGAGCTCCGGATCGGGGTCCGGCACGGCCTCGAGCTGGGGCTTCGCCGGCTCGAGCTGCACGACGTTCTCATTCTCCTCGACGTCAACGATCTCCTCCCCTGACCCGCGCTCGGCTCGGTGGCGCTTGTCGATCGCGGCCCAGAGGCCGGTGCCGAAGCCGCGCTCGGTCTTCAGCTCGACGCCGTACTGCTCGGCGAGCGCAACTGCGAGCGCCGGCCCGGAGACATAGCCCCGCTGGACGAGGATCGCCCCCAAGAGGCGGCCGGTCTTCTCCTGCTCCTCGAGCGCGTGCGCGAGCTCCTCGGGCGTGACGAGGCCCTTTTCCACGAGTAGCTCACCCAGGGGCCGCCAGGACTGCTCCGCAGCTTCCACCCGCCATCTATCGGCGAAACCGCCGTTCAACTACAGGGTTATCGTGGCGCCGTGGCCGAAATCCGCACATTCGACCCGGACGACGCGGACAACGTCGTCTCGCTGCTGGTGACGCTGACGCCCGCGTTCGTGCAAACGGCGGAGTCGCTCGCCTGGCGTGAGCGCGCGGAGCCGCGGCGCAAGTCGTGGGTAGCGGTCGAGGATGGCGAAGTCGTGGGCTTTGCAACCTCGTTCCTGCAGATCTGGACCGCGGAACCGGGGAGGTACCGCGTGTGGGCCGGCGTTCGGGAGGACCGGCGGCGACAGGGGATCGGGTCGGCGCTCTGGGAGCGGGCGTCCGGGCACATCCGCGATGCGCAGAAGCACACCACCGAGGTCGACGGCGACCCGGCCGGCCTCGCCTTCGCGGAGCAGCGCGGCTTCATGCAATACGACTCGGAGGTGATCTCACGGATCGACCCCGCCGCCTGCGTGCTCGAGCCGAAGCCGCACGAGGGTTTCCGCGTCGTCGGACTGGACGAGCTGGGCGGCCGCGAGCAGGATCTGTTCGAGTTCTACGGCGCAGCCGGAGGCATCCCGCCCGGCGCCCCGATCACCTTCGAGCACTTCCGGAGCTTGATCCTCGGCAATCCGCTGCTGGACAGCCCCACCAGCGTGGTCGTCCTCGGCGCCGGCGACCGAATCGCCTCGCTCTCGTGGCTGCTCGTCGACCGGGAGCGGGCACGAGCCGAGAACGAGTGGACGGCGACGCTGCCGGAGCTCCGCGGCGGCGGCCTCGCGCGGCTCGCGAAGCTCACGTCGATCAAGCTGGCGGCCGAGGCCGGAATCCGCGAGATCTTCACGGGCAACGATCCCGACAACGCGCCGATGCGCGAGCTCAACCGCCGTCTCGGCTACGAGGAGCTGTACATCAGGCAAGACCTCGAGCGGGCCACGACCTAGTGGGCGGTGCCGGGCTCGAACCCAGCGACCTCCTGCTTGTGAGGCGAGAGGGCTTTCCCATGACGAGGTCTCTCGCCCGCATGGTTGAGCCGAATCCGGCTCGGTGGTCGTCGTTTCACCGTGTTGCTGATCGCCGTCGTTTGCAAGCGACTTCTGGCGATCTGGGCACTAGAACGGCTCTTGTGCCCAAACGCGGCCTACCTTTCGCGCGTGACCGGAGTGTTACTGCGCGGGCGCGGGCTCCGAGAGGTTGGTGTCATGGAGACAGGGCGGGCCCCCTTCGCGCGTTCCAGGGTGGCCCAAGAAGCGGCGTCGTCGAGCAACGGGGGACCGTGGAAAACGCCTGGCTCACGGTTAGGAGCCATTCTCGCGGAGTGGTGGGGCGTTGCAGGGTCGCGGCACGTCGGCATACGATTGCCGCCATGCTGCTGAGCGAGGTGGCGTACGCGCGGCCGGCGACGCTCGAGCAGGCGCTGGGGATCCTGGCGGAATACCCCGGGGCCCGCGCCCTCGCCGGCGGCCAGACGTTGCTCAACGTCATGAAGGCCCGCGCGGCCGCCCCCGACGTGCTCGTCGACCTGAGCGGGATCCCGGAGCTGAAGGGGATCGGGCTCGGCGCCGACGGCACGCTCGAGATCGGGGCGATGACGACCTACGCGGACCTGATCGGTTCCGCCGAGGCTCGTGCCCGTCCGATTCTCGGCAAGGTCTGCGCCCAGATCGCGGACGTGCAGGTCCGAAACCGGGGGACGATTGGCGGCAACGTCTGCTCGAGCGATCCCACGAACCACCTGCCGCCCCTGCTCGTCGCGCTCGGCGCCACCTTCACGGTGGCGGGGAGGGACGGCGAGCGCGAGGTGCCGGCTCGAGACTTCTTCCTCGGCGTGTACATGACCGCGGCCGGGCCGGGCGAGCTGCTCACGAAGATCACGGTCCCCGCCGGCCGCAGCGACGGCTTCGCGTCGGTGCCCATCGGCGTGGACGGAACCTGCATCGTCAACGCCGCGGCCACGGTCAACGGCGGGATACGCGTCGCGCTCGGGTGCGTGGCCGCGACGCCGGTCGTGGTCGAGGCGCCGTCCGCCGACTCCGACGCCGTGCGCGAGGCGGTCCGCGAGGCGGGGCTCGAGCCGCCCTCGGACGTCCACGCGTCGGCGGACTACCGTCGGCACCTCGCTGAGGTCGTCGCCGCGCGCGCCGTCGAGCAGGCGGCACAAGGGAGCTGATGGACGTCGTCACCTCGCAGACCGTGAGCGTCACGGTCAACGGCAAGAC
>JBKPLR010000101.1:0-21976 GCA_046731695.1 Actinomycetota bacterium | reverse complement strand
CGTCGTCCGCCGCTGACGCCCTACCGGCGCCAAGCCGAAACCCGCTCGGGAGCGGATGACGGCTAATCGAGCGGAGGGGGAGGGATTTGAACCCTCGTCGGACGAAACCGCCCGAAACGGTTTTCGAGACCGCCGCATTCGACCGCTCTGCCACCCCTCCGGCGTGGGACAGGGTAGCGTGCCCGGCCCGCCGCTATCCTGTGTTGACGCGGAGAAGTGGCCGAGTGGCTGAAGGCGGCGCCCTGCTAAGGCGTTATGGGGGTACTAACCTCCATCGAGGGTTCGAATCCCTCCTTCTCCGCCTCTAATCCCCCTTCAGGGGCATGGCGGTAAGCACGCTTTGGCACATCCTGTGTGGGCCGGCTCCCCTCTCTCATGCCCGGCATTTACGACGGCTCGCTGATGAAGCGGGCCGTCTTCCTTTTGGGGCGATACTCCGCCGATGCGCGTCGGGCGGCACGAGGTTGCGATCACGAACCCGGACAAGCTCTTCTTCCCCGAGCCGGGCCTGACGAAAGGAGACCTCGTCGCGTACTACCTCGACGTCGCCCCATGCGCGCTCCACCACCTGCGACGGCGCCTGTTTCACATGAAGCGCTACCCGAACGGGGTCGAGGCCGACTTCTTCCACCAGAAGCGCGTCCCGCCGCATCCGGACTTCGTCGGCGAGCAGTTCGTCCAGTTCCCGAGTGGTCACTCGACGGTCTTCGCGGTCGTGGACAACGCCGCGGCGCTCGCCTGGGTGATCAACCTCGGCTGCATCGAGCTGCACACGTGGCACTCGCGCATCGACGACATCGAACGGCCCGACTACCTGCTGATCGACCTCGACCCGAGCGAAGGAAACCCCTGGGAGCTGGTGCGTGAGATCGCGATGGTGGTGAAGGAGGTTATGGACGAGCTCGGTCTCGCCTCGTACCCCAAGACCTCGGGCGCCACCGGGCTGCACATTCTCGCGCCGATCAAGCCCGAGCTGCCGTTCCCCGAGGTGCGGCGGTTTGCGAAGGCGCTCGCACAGGAGGTCGAGCGGCGGATCGACGACCAGGACGTCGCGACGACGACGTGGAAGGTCGCCGACCGACGCGGCGTCTTTGTCGACTTCGGCCAGAACGCCCGTGACCGGACGATCGCCGGCGCCTACTCGGTGCGGCCGACTCCCGACGCCCGCGTCTCGGCGCCGCTCCGCTGGGAAGAGGTCCCGCGCTCGGACCCCTCTCGCTTCACGGTGAAGACTATGCGGAAGCGGGTCGACAAGGTGGGCGACCTCACGGCCGGAATGTGGCGGCGGAAAGCGAGCCTGCTGCCGCGCTTCGAGAAGCTCGATATCCCGCCCGGCGACCCTAGCGCGAAAACGTCATCTGCCACGACGTCTCGACGGTCGCGTTATGCGGCGTGGAGCAGCCAACGACGTCGGCAACGTCCGGCCAGTCGCGGAGGCAGATGAGCCCGGTCTTGAAGCTGCCGCGCAGCTTCGCGTGGTGCGAGAAGAACGTGCCGCCGCGGAGCTTCAGCTCGGCGCCGCGCGTGAACAGCACCGACCAGAAGAACTGCTTCAGGTCGAAGCCCTGCGCGCTGCAAGTCGGAAACGCCGGCTGGAACGCGTAGGCGAACGGGTCGTACATGGTCATGATCCGAGTCGGCTTGACCGCCCACGTCTTCTCGACCGCACCCTTCATGAGTGGCTTCGTCTGCGAGCACGCGGTCGCGTCGGCATGCACGTTCGAGGGCCGTGAGCAAACCGAGAGGTCGCTCGGCGCGCTGATCACCTTGTGCACGCGCTCCTCGGTCCCGGCGAGCGGCACCAGCGCCCGCCACCTTTTACCGTTCCTGGCCTCGACCGGGACGCCCGCAGCGCCCCCGCGGAGGCGGATTCGGATCGCGCCGCGTGTTCCGAAGCGGAACGTCTGGTCGCCGTGGTGGGTGATATCGCACGTCCCCTCTCCGTCGGTCCGGTCGAAGTGGGCGGTCGCCGTCCAGTGCATCACCTGGACGCCCGTGAGCGTGTAGTTCCAGTAGTCGTAGTGGACCGCGGTGCCTGCGGACGTCGAGGCGGCCGCGCAGAGTGCGACTGCCGCTACCGCAAGCAAGAAGCGAATCACTATCTGAGTCTAGGACTGGCCAGAAGGCTCTCAACCGTCGGATCCCCACGCTTTCGGCTAGGTCGGACCTGGACCCAGGCGCACTCCTTTGGGGCCTTGTCGGGCCGGAAGCGTAGGAAGCGCGTGCCGTGGCGGAAGCGGTTCCGCTCGAGCTTGTCGTACCGCACCTCACAGACGAGCTTCGGCTTGACCGGGTTCCAGTCGAGCTCCTTGCCGCGCGACCAGCGGCTCTGGCCCCCGGGGATTCGCTTGTCGCTGAGCTTCCCGGGCGCGCGGAGCTTCGGCAGCGTCTCCTCGAGCTCGCGGCGGACCGCGGCCGGAAATCCGGAGCAGTGCCCGACGAAGTCGAGCTCGCCGTCGTCGTCGTAGAGCCCGAGTAGCAGCGTCGAGATGCGCCCGTCGGCTTTGTCACTCCAGCGGAAGCCGACGATCACGCAGTCCGCGGTCTTGTAGGGCTTCACCTTGACGACTCCGTCGCGGGAGCCCGGCAAATACGGCAGCGGAAGCCGCTTCGCCACGACGCCGTCGAGCCCGGCCTGCGCGAGCCGGTCGAGCCATTTCTCGGCCTGCTTCCGGTCGCGCGAGACGGGCGAGAGCTGGAAGCGCTTCGCCTTGCGCTCGAGCTCGCGGCGCCGTTTCTCGAGCGGCAGCTTGTGCACGGGCTCGCTCTTCCAGACCAGGAGGTCGAATGCGATGAACTCGGCCGGGATCTCCGCGGAGAGCTTCCGCATCCGGCTCTGGGCTGGGTGCAGCCGCAGCTGGAGCGCGTCGAACTCGAGCCGGCCCTTCTGCGCGATCACGATCTCGCCGTCGAGCGCCGAGTCAGGCGGCAACAGCGCGCCGACTTCCTCGAGCTCCGGGAAGTAGCGCAGCAACGGCCTCGCGTTCCGGCTCCAAAGCCGGAGCCCTCCGCCGAGGTTCTCGAGCACGCCGCGGAAGCCGTCCCACTTGGGCTCGTACTGCCAGCCGTCCGGGCTCGGGAGCTCGTCGACGAGCTCTGCTTCCATCGGCGGGAAGGGGAGTGCGCGCGGCGGCATCGGGAACAACGCTAGCGTGGTCGAGCTCGACGGACTCTGGGATGTGCAGCGCGTGAGCGGCTTCCTGCCGCCGATGGTGGGCGTCCGGAAGCGCATCTCCGGGACGCGCGGCGAGACGAAGGTCGGTTTCCTCCCGGGCGTTCCCTTCGACGTCGTCGGGCTCAGCCTCCGCTACCGCGCGCCCTTCAGCGGCTTCGTGGACGAGCTCGAGCCAGACGACGAAGGCTTCGCCGGACGAGCGACGTTTCGAGGTCGCGAGTTCGCGCGATTCGCTCTCAGGAGAGTCGACCAAGGAGGAACTTGATGGCGTCGCAACAGCTCACGGACCAGCTGGTCAAGCACATCGACGAGGCACTCGGGATGGAGCAGAACGTCCTGCGGTTGCTCGACGGAATGATCTCGTCCACCGACGACGAGGAGATCAAGTCGGAGCTCCGCCACCACAAGCTCGAGACCGAGCAGCACGCCGAGCGGCTCGAAAGGCGGCTAGCGGCGCACGACGCCTCGCCGTCGACGGTCCGTGAGGCGGCCGGGATCATGGGCGCGCTGATGAAGGGCGTCGTCGACATGGTTCGCACCGAGAAGGCCGGCCGCAACGCGCGCGACGGCTACGCGACGGAGCACCTGGAGATCGCGAGCTACCAGCTCCTGGAGCGCATGGCCGAGAAGGCAGGCGACGAGGAGACCGCCGAGGTCGCCCGCCAGAACCGCAGGGACGAAGAGGCGATGGCGAAGAAGATCGAGGCGAACTGGGACAAGTTCGCCGAGCTCTCGCTCAAGGAGGCTGGGGTCCCAGCGTAAGCTGCGTCCCGTGCGACGGGTCGTCGTCACGGGGCTGGGAGCGATCACGCCGGTCGGGAACACCGCGCCTGAGACCTGGCGCGCGGCCGTCGCGGGCGAGAGCGGCATCGACTGGATCAGCGCCTTCGACCCGGGCGACTCGCCGGTGCGCGTGGCCGCCGAGGTGAAGGACTTCGACCCGGCCGGGCTCGCCACGCCGAAAGAGCTGCGGAGGCTCGACCGCAACGTCCTCCTCGCGCTCGGCGCGGCCAAGGAGGCAGTAGCCGACGCGGACCTGAACGGCTTCGACCCAATGCGGGTTGGGATCGTCTTCGGCTCGGCAATCGGGGGCTTCATCGGGATCATGGAGCAGGAGCAGGTGCTGCGCGAGCGCGGCGCCGACCGCGTCTCGCCGTACTTCATCCCGAACGTGCTCGTCGATTCGGCGAGCGGCCAGCTCGCGATCTCGCTCGGGATCCGCGGGCCGAACTACGCGCCGGTCTCCGCATGCGCGACCGGCTCGCACGCGGTGGGGGAGGGTGCGGAGACGATCCGCCGGGGCGACGCCGACGCGATCCTCGCCGGCGGCACAGAGGCCTGCATGCACCCGCTGATCCTCGCGGGCTTCACAGCGATGCGCGGTCTCGCAGTCGAGGACGAGGATCCCCCGCGGGCCTCACGCCCGTTCGACGCGACCCGGGCCGGGTTCGTGATGGGCGAGGGCGCATGCGTGCTCGTGCTCGAGGAGCTCGAGGCTGCGCGTGCCCGAGGCGCCAAGGTCTACGCCGAGGTGCTCGGCTACGGCGCGTCGAACGACGCGTACCACATGGCCGCGCCCGAGCCAGAGGCGGTCGGCGTCGCGGAGATGATGCGCTCAGCCCTGGACCGGGCGGACGTAGTGCCCGAGCGGGTCGGCTATATCAACGCCCACGGCACGTCGACGCCGCTGGGCGACGCCGCCGAGACGAAGGCGATCAAGGACGTCTTCGGCAAGCACGCCTACGAGCTCGCGGTCTCGTCCACGAAGTCGGTCATGGGCCACTGTTTCGGAGCGGCAGGCGCGATCGAGGCGATGATGTGCGTCCTCGCCGTGCGTGACGGCGTGCTCCCGCCCACGATCAACTACCGCAAGCCCGACCCGGCTTGCGACCTCGACTACGTCCCGAACGAACCGCGCGAGACCGAGGTCGACGTAGCCCTCTCGAACGCGATGGGCCTGGGCGGCCACAACGCGTGCGTCCTCATCGGCCGGGTGGCGTGACGATTGAGGCCCGGGCTGCCGTGTGCTAGGACCCCGCTGAGTGGGGGGTCTGAGATTGGGTCGTAGAGCGGGCGTCGTCCTCGGTGCGTTCGTTTTGGTGCTCGTCGGGGCGACGGTCATTCGCGCCGGCGGTTGGGCATCCGATCCTCCAGGTCCGACCCCGATCCCCGGGCCTAAGCCGGTGCTCACGCCGGCGGGCAAGCCCTCAGGGATGCTCGTCGGGCACTCGTACAAGAACGACGTTTCGCCGGTCATCCGCCGCCTGCCCGCTGGGCCGCTCACGGCGCCTCGCGAGCGGGAGCCGAACGCCAACCCGCATCTCGACACGCCGCACCAGGACGCGTTTGACCCCGTGCGCCAGAGCAGGGCAGCGGCGCCGAACATGCCGAGCCTCTCGAAGAGCTTCGAGGGGATCGGCTACCCGGGGGTCGACTGCGAGTGCCTCCCGCCCGACACGAACGGCGAGGCGGGCCTGACGCAGTACGTCCAGATGGTGAACACCGGCTTCCAGGTCTTCGACAAGGGCACCGGCTCCTCGCTCTACGGGCCCGCCGGAATCTCTACGCTGTGGGCCGGGTTCGGCGGTGCCTGCCAGTCCGCGGGCCAGGGCGATCCAGTCGTGGTCTACGACCAGCTCGCAAACCGCTGGGTGATCTCGCAGTTCGCGGGCGCGAACACGATCACCGACGAATGCGTCGCGGTCTCGACGTCGAGCGACGCAACCGGGGCGTACTACCGGTACGGGTTCCACCTCGGCTCCGACTTCTTCGACTACCCGAAGATCGGCGTGTGGCCCGACGCCTACTACGTGAGCATGAACGTCTTCAACTCGGCGGGCACCGCCTTCCTGGGGCCACAGCCGTTCGCGTTCGACCGCGGCTCGATGATCGCGGGCGATCCGGCGACCTTCATCACGAAGGGCATCACCGGCGGGCCGGCCGAGCCGAGCTACCTGCCTGCGGATCTCGACGGGAAGCAGCTTCCGCCGGCGGGAAGGCCCAACCCGTTCGTCGAGTTCCCGAGCCCGCTCACGTACAAGGTCTTCCGGTTCCACGTCGACTGGACGAATCCCGGCTCGTCGACGTTCACCGCCGCCGCGAGCCCACCGAGCGCCGCCGCCTTCGCCGAGCTGTGTTCCGGCACCGCCAACTGTGTCCCCCAGAAGAACACGAACCAGGGACTCGACGGGCTCGCCGACCGGCTCATGTTCCGGGCCGCGTACCGGAACTTCGGCGACCACGAGTCGCTGGTGACGAACTACAGCGTCGACGCGGGGTCGCATGCGGGCGTGCGCTGGCTCGAGCTGCGGAACGTGACGAGCGGAACGCCGACGGTGCAGCAGGAGAGCACCTACGCGCCGGCGGACGGCCTTTGGCGCTGGATGGGAAGCGCCGCGATGGACCACGTCGGCGATCTCGCGGTCGGCTTCAGCTCCTCGTCGGGGACGGCGTTCCCTGACATCCGCTACGCCGGTCGTCTCGTCGGCGATCCAGCGAACCAGCTCGCGCAGGGCGAGGCGACGCTGATCTCCGGGGCGGGCAGCCAGACGCACAACTCCGGTCGTTGGGGTGACTACAGCGACCTCGTCCCCGACCCGGTCGACGACTGCACGTTCTGGTTCACGACCGAGTACTACACCGCGACGAGCCAAGCGACGTGGCACACGCGGATCGGCTCGTTCAAGTTCCCGTCGTGCTCGGTCAGCGAGCCGGCGCTCTCGCTGACGGACAGCGCTGACGTACGGGTCGTCACGTCGGGTTCGCAGATCGGCTTCAAGCTGAAGCTGGCGAACTCCGGGACCAACGCCGCCCACGGGGTGGCGATCACGGACAACCTTCCGTCGGGGGCGGGGATCTCGTGGTCGATCGACCCGGCCGGTACCGACAGCGGCTGGTCGGTCACGGGGGCGCAGGGCAGCCAGCACCTGGTCTACTCGCCGACGACCCTCGCCGGTGAGTCGAGCACCCAGGTGCACGTCGTGAGCGGGACGACGGCGGCGAGCTGCGGGGGGGCGTACACGAACACCGCGTCCTTCACGTCGACCGACGGCGGGTCCGGGCAGGGCTCGGCGCAGACCACCGTGCTCGGGCCGGTGACGAATGCCTTCGGCGAGAGCTTCGACGGCGTCACCGCTCCGGCACTGCCCGCCGGCTGGACCGCGGCAAATGCTGCTGGCGGGGCCCCTCTGTGGACGACGTCGACTCCAGGACAGACAGCTCCGAACAGCGCATCCGTCGACGATCCGAACGGCGTCAGCGACAAGCGGCTCAACTCGCCGAGCATTGCGATCGGGACGACCGAGGCGCTGCTGACGTTCCGCCAGAATCGGGACCTCGAGGCGGACTCCTTCGGCTCCTACGACGGTGGCGTGCTCGAGATCAGCATCGACGGCGGTGCATTCAAGGACATCGTCGACGCCGGCGGGTCGTTCGTCGAAGGCGGTTACAACGCGACGATCAGCAGCAGCGACGGAAGCCCGATCGCGGGCCGCCAGGCCTGGAGTGGCGACTCCGGTGGGTTCGTCACCTCGACGGTGAGGCTCCCGGTGGCTGCGGCCCGGCACAACGTGGTCTTTCGCTGGCGGATGGCGAGCGACCAGAGCGTTG
Source organism: Actinomycetota bacterium (assembly GCA_046731695.1). Classification (GTDB taxonomy): domain Bacteria; phylum Actinomycetota; class Thermoleophilia; order Gaiellales; family Gaiellaceae; genus AC-32. The sequence continues at coordinate 14,193 of JBKPLR010000101.1, read as the reverse complement.
CCGCCACCGGGTGGCGCGTCGACGGCGTGACTGTCACCGACCGGCCTTGTCCTCCGCCTCCACCGCCGCCGCCACCGCCACCTCCGCCACCGCCACCACCGCCACCGCCTCCGCCGCCTCCGCCGCCACCGCCTCCTCCTCCTCCACCTCCACCTCCACCTCCACCTCCACCTCCACCTCCACCTCCGGCGCCACCGGCTCCGAAATGCCGTGTGCCGGGGGTGGTGGGGAAGACGCTGCGTGTCGCTCGCGCGAAGCTCGTCAGCGCCCACTGCCGGGTGGGAAAGGTCACCCGGGTGTTCTCGACGAGGACGAAGCGAGGCCGCGTCCTGGTCGTGGAACCGCGCGCCGGTAGCGTCCGCCGGAGCGGGTTCCCGGTCCGCCTGATGATCGGAAAAGGCCCGAGGCCGAGAAGAGGCTAGGGCTCGATCGCCTCGGGTGTGAGGCCCGCGAGCGAGTCGAGCACGACGTCCCCAACGGCGAGCGCCTCCAGGCCGGGCGGGAAGTGTCGGTTGGGAATCGCGATCACGCGCACGCCGGCGGCCCTCGCGGCGAGGATCCCGTTATGCGAGTCCTCGACGGCGGCGGCTCGCGTAGGTTCGACGCCTAGGCGGCGGACGGCCTCGAGGTAGACATCCGGCGCGGGCTTTCCGCGGGCGACCTCTTCAGACGAGACCGAGGCCTCGAAGAGCTGCGTTACGCCAAGAAGCTCGAGAGCGAGGTCGATCAGCTCGCGGTTCGAGGACGAAGCGAGTGCGAGCGGCCAGCTCGCGCCGATGCGCTCGACGGCCTCCCGCGCACCTGGAAGGGCGGGGAGACGGTCGCGGTAGATCGCCACGACGCGCCGGACGACCTCGCGGTTGAGCTCTTCGGGCGGGTCGAGAAGGCCGAGCTCGTCGTGGAGGTAGCGCGACCACTCCGGGGAGCTCATTCCCATCATGTCCCGCTGCGCGTGCTCGTGCCAGCGCCCGCCGCGCTCGCGGACGAGCTCCTCCCGGACGGAATCCCAGACCTGCTCCGAGTCGAGGAGGAGCCCGTCGAGGTCGAAGACGACGCCCTCGATCACAGGCCGACATACGACTGGCGATGGAAGACGAGCGGCTCCTCACCGGGGCCGGCCTCGGCGCTCTCGACCGCGCCGACGAAGAAGGTGTGGTCACCCGTGTCGTGCTCGTCGACGGTGCGGCAGCGGAGCCACCCGATGGCGCCTTCGAGCTGGGGCGGCCCGTCCGTTTCTCGAAGCGGGATGTTCTCCCAGAGCGCGATCGGCGGGACTCCCCGGGCGAAATGCTGCGCGATCCACTCCTGGCCGGCGCCGAGCATCGAGACCGCGAACTGACCGGCGCCCCTGAGGAGCTCGTGGAGCGCGGCGTCGCGCCGAATCGCGAATCCCACGAGCGGCGGCTCGAGAGAGAGCGAGATGAGTGAGGCGACGGTCAGTCCGATGCGCTGGCCGTCGAGCTCGACGGTGACGACGGCAACGCCGGCCGGAAAGCGCCCCATGACCGCACGCAACTCGTCCCCGCCGACCACGCGGCGATCATAGGAGCGTCTGGGCTGCAACCGGCGCTAGTGGTGCTTGCACTTGCGCCAGCTGCCGCGGATCGAGTCCAGCGTGGCGTTCATCTGCTGCTCGTACTGGACGTCGTTCGCGTCGTGCCGGTCGTACGGGTGCAACCCGCGCCCCGACCACACGACGTCGGGCGTGACGCCGGGCCCCTCGACCGTGATCCGGTACATGTCGCCGGTTCCCGGCCCGCGCTTGCGATGCGGCGTCCCGCGCGGGTGCGCGTAGCCGTTCACGTACGGATCGAACGGGAAGAAGCCGTAGCAGAAGATCCCCGGCGGCCCGTGCGAGACGAACGAGTTCTCGCGCTTCCAGCCGCGCCCGTACTTCGAGTTGTGCGTGTCGAGGTACAGGAGCCGGCCGTAGCCGTCGGTCGGCGCGCCGTAGTGCGTCGTGTTGAACCCGCGGACCCCGACGCCGAGGTACGTGTACTGGCCGAAGAGCTCCTGCCAGCGGCCGTTGTAGACCCAGTCGTTGTAGACGTCGAGCTTCGCCAGCGGCCCGGACCAGTGCGAGAGGTGCAGCCACCATGTGCTCTGTAACGGGAGCCACGGCGTGAACCCGAGATCGGGGAGGGCGGTCTGCCAGCTCTGCAGCGCCCAGTAGGAACCGTTCGGCGTCTTGCACCCGGCGACGAACCAGGCGAGCTTCGGGCCGTCGTAGGGGCGGCACGTGTTCCTGAAGTGCTTCCACAGCAGCTTCCGGAACGGGCCCCACCCGCCGGAATAGTCGAGCCGGAACTTCACCTGCGGAACGCCCTTCCGGGCCGGCCGTGTGCGCGCGTTGACGGCGCCCCATGCCAGCAGGTGCGTCGTCCGGCCGCGGACGCTATACGTGACCAGCGCCATGCCCTTGGAGTTAACGGCGAGATGGATGTTCGCCGCGTTGCGCGCGATCAGCTGCGAGGCCTGGGCAGGAGCTGAAAACCCGAGCATGCACGCGCCGGCAATGACGAGGACCAAAAGACGATTACGCACGCAAACCACCCGGCCGCATGCAGGGTACATCGGAGATCCGGAAACGGCTCGACTCCCCCGATCTAGGGGATCTAGGACGCGAGCCGGTCGTCGGCGGCGTACGGCATCTCCCAGGAGAGGCTGAGGAAGACGTTCACGACCGCCGGATCGAACTGCGTCCCCGCGCCCTCGCGCAGCCGCCGGCAGGCCTCTTCTACCCCGAGCCGCTTGCGGTACGGGCGGTCGGTGGTCATCGCGTGGAACGCGTCGCAGACGAAGATGATCCGCGACTCGATCGGGATCTCCTCGCCGGACTTCCCGTCCGGGTAGCCCTCGCCGTCCCAGCGCTCGTGGCAGCTCCGGACGATCTGGCGCACCTCGGCCAGGCGGTCGATCGGCTCCAGGATCCTCTCGCCGAGCTCGGGGTGCGTCTCGACGATCTTCTGTTCCTCCGGCGTGAGCGGCCCCGGCTTGAGCAGGATGCTCGTCGGGACGCCGATCTTGCCGATGTCGTGGAAGAGCGCGCCCAGCTCGAGTCGCTTGAGCGTCGCTGCGTCAAAGCCGAGCTCGCGGCCGACCTTCAGCGCCATGTCCGTGATCCAGCGCGCGTGCGACGAGGTGTACTCGTCATTCGCCTCGAGGGCGTTCGCGAGCGCCTCGACCGTGGAGACGAAGGTGTCCTCGAGGCTCTCGAAGCTTCGGGCGCGCTGCAGCGCGACCGACGCCTGGTAGGAGAGTCCACTCAGCAGCCGGAGAAGCTCCTCGGTGCCGTGTTCGCCCACGGCCGGCTCGCGCACTGCGATAAAGCCCTCGACCGAGTCCTCGATGCGGAGCGGGGCCAGAGCGAGGTCCGGCCACGAGAGGCTGCCCGGAAGCGGCATCGCCTTGTTCGCCTCGCCCGCCTCGAGTACGAACGGCTCGTTTCGAATGCCGATCACCGTGCGAACCGCGTCGGCTTCCAGCTCGACGTCGAGCATCGGCCTGAGATCCAGCTTGTCCTGGTAGTCCGAGTGAGCGGTGATCCGGAAATTGCCCCGTCCGTCTGGGAGCCACAGCGCGCAGTCCTTCGAGAGGAGCCGCGCGGCCGCCAGCACCGTTTCCTGGCCGATCTCCTCCGGCGCGCCGGCCTCTGAGATCGCACCCGTAAACTCGAGCAGGGCCTTCAGATGGTCGGCCTCGCGCCGCTGGGCCTCGTACAGGCGCGCGTTCTCGAGCGCGACCGACGCGTGGCCCGCAAGCACCTCTATCAGGCGAACGTCGTCCTCGTCGAACTGGTCGACGCCGAGCTTCGAGATGCCGACGACGCCGATCACGCGCGCGCCGTACCGCAGCGGCACCGCGATCTGGGACTCCTCGATCACGTGGGTCCCCGGGATCGTCACCGAGTACTCGCACTCGAGCGTGTTGCCGACGAGGAGGGGCTCGCCAGTCACGGCGACGTGCCCGGTGATGCCGGTGCCGATCTTCACGCTAGGGAAGTGGACGCGCTCGCCGTCGCGCGAGATCAGATCCCCGCGGAAGGCGATCGGGACGACCTCGTCGCCCTCCACGACCGAGACGCGGCAGTTGTGGTAGTCGATCAGGAGCCGCAGCTCGTCGGCGATCACCTCGCCGATCTTGCGCACGTCGTTGAGCCGGCTGAGCTTCCCGGAGAGGCTCTGGAGCATCTTCATGTGGGCAATCGAGCGCACGTCGCGGCCGCCCGCCGGCGCGCTGCCGGGCCGCTCGCTGGTCTCGTCGTCGAAGAGGACGATCTGGTTCTTGCCGCGCGCCTTCGCGGTCATCATCGCCGCCTCGGAGCAGGCGACCAGCTCGCGGGGATTCATCGCATGTTCGGGCCCTTGCGAGATCCCCACGGAGATCGTGATCTTGCCCGCCGGGCCGAACTCGACCTCGGCGAGGGCATCGGTCAGGCGACGCGCCAGGTTCAAGGCGTCGCCCGCATCGCAGGAGGCCATGATCACGCCGAACTCCTCGCCGCCGAGCCGGCAGACGACGTCGGAGCCGCGAACCGCCCCGCGTAGGAGGTCGGCCAGCTCGGTCAGGACCTGGTCACCGGAGCCGTGACCGTAGACGTCGTTGACGCGCTTGAAGTCGTCGATGTCGAGCATCAGCACGACGACCGAGTCGCGCGCACGGCTGGCGCGTGTCAGCTCGGAGCGCAGCCGCTCGTGGAAGTAGCGGTGGTTGTAGAGACCCGTGAGCGAGTCTGTCTGGGCCTGGTACTCGAGCCTGGCGCGGATCTGCGCGTTGTCGAGCGCAAGCGCGGCGGCGTCCGCGAAGCGAACCGCGAGCTCGAACTCCTCGTCTTCGAAGGTCGCGGTTTCGCCGAGGCGGTAGATGTTCAGCACACCCTTGACCATGCCGCGGGCAATCAGCGGAATCGTGATCAGTGCCTCGGGCTCGTCGGCCGGGGTCCCGGGGACGGTCTTCGTGCGCGGGTCCAGATGCGCCTGGTTCGTCCGAACCGGCTCGCGGTGGAGCGCGGCCCAGCCGGTGATTCCCTCACCAAACTCCGAGCGGCTGTTCATGATCTTCTCGGCCCACTTGTCGCGCGCGAGGACCGGGATCAGCACGGTCTGCGCTTCGTCCGCCTGATAGATCGAGAGGGTGTCGTGGGGAACGAGCTCGGCGAGCGCGTCCGCGATTCGCTCCAGCAGGTTGTCGAGCGACTGCTCCGAGAGGATCTCGTGGAAGACGTCCGCGAGCTGGCGGTACGACTGAACGAGCGATTCAGGGCGTGGCGCGACAGGCTCGCCGGGACCGGCGTCCAGGGGGTATGCAGGAGCTGCCGCCGCGAACAGATGCCGCATCAGCCGTAGTTTCTCGGTCTTTTGTCACAAACAGATCCCCCGGAAAGGGGAACCTGATCGGGGTGCTCACACGAGGAGGTAGGCCGAAATCGCGGCTGCGAGGGTTGCCAAGCCGCCGAACGCGATCATGAGGCGGCGCTCCACGAGCACCTCGGCGAACGTGGGATTCGGCACGACTCTTGCCGGAAGCGCGCCCACCGCCAGCAGGAGAATCGCCAGGCCGACGAGCGCGACGACGAGGAACGGCAGCTTTCGCGCCGTGGGGACGAGCTTCTCCGTGCTCAGGATCCCGGCTGGGAGCGAGGCCTTCGGCGCTGTGTAGCCTCCAGCGGCTCTCGCAGTCCGCTTCGCCGGCCTTTTCTCAACCACGGGCTTCGGCGCGGATGCACGATGAACCGCGGCTCTCTTCGCGTGCGGCTGCGGGCGAGCGGGCGGGCGTGCGTGGCCGGAGCTCGGCTGCTGCTGCTTCTGCTGCTGCTGGTGTACCGGCGCAGGCGGGGGTGGAGGAGGCGGCGGTTGCGGTGCGGGCGGAGGCGGCGGCGCCGGAGGCGGCGGGGGAGGGGGTGGTGGGGCAGGGACCGTCGGCAGTGAAACGGGCAGCGTCGTCGGCAGCGAGAGCGAGGGCAGCGGCAGCCCGGCGCCGCCGAGCGAGGCGCCCGCCCACAAGCCGGCAAGGCCGATGGCGAGAACGACGAGGAGCCGGATCCAGTGCCGCACGTCCATGGGGATAACCGATCTCGGCGCCGATCAGTTGCGCGTTTCGACACACGCACGCGCGTGGAAGAACGACACAGTGGCGACGACGCGCGACTGGCCAACGCAGCGACCGCAGGGCGCGGTCGGGTACATCAAGCTCGGTTTCTACGAAGCGATGCGCGGCGGAAGGCGGCTCGTCCGCTACACGCGCCGGAATGAGAGTGAGCTCTGCGGCGCGAAGGAGGAGCGCGAAGTTCTTGTCTCGATCCCGGCGGGCGCCGAGGACGGCGAGCAAATTCCGATCGAAGGAGACCCCGCGGCGTTCGCCGTCCTGCGCGTGAGCCCCCGGCCGCCCGACTCGACCCTGGTCAGGGCTGTGGCGGCGGCCGGGCTCCTAGCGGCTCTGGGCTTCCTGGCCTACCTCCTCCTCGGTTAGCCGCTCGGCCTGGTCGAAGTCGCGGCGCAGCTCGTCGATCGACGGCATGACCGCGAACGCCGGCACGATCGGCAGCCAGAGGTTGAAGAGCCGGTAGACCACCACGCCGAGCAGCGCACGGACGAACGGCAGGCCGAACCAGTTGAGCGCGAACGTAAGGGCGATCTCGACGATCCCTGCGCCGCCGGCCGGGAGCGAACGCCTGGTGAGCACGTAGCCGGTCGCATACGCGAGGATCAGGGCCGGGACCGAGAGGCGCGGGTTGCCGAAAAACTCGAGCGCTCCCCAGAGGCAGGCGATGTCGCCCGCCCAGTACAGCGCGGTGCCGAGGAACCCGAGCCCGTGCTCGCGCGGTGGCGCGACCAGCATGGAGCGGAGGATCGAGAGCCCGGCGACCGAGTGGGCGAAGGCGAGCCGAATCCGGCCGCCGTCACCGGGGTCGGCGTACCGGCGCGCGCGCTTGGGCGAGCTGACCCAGATCGCGACCAGCGCGCCGGGAATCACCGCCAGCCACGGGAGCGTGAGGCCGAGCGAGACGTCTTCGTCCCCGACGAGCAGTGCGATCGCCGCGCAGAGCGCGGCCGGGGCGAGGATCACGTACTCGAGCGCTCCGAGCGCAAGGACTCGCGCGACCGCGCCGTCCCGGTCGGCGCCCGCGGTGCGCAGCGCCCAGTAGTCGACCGCGAAGCCACCGGTCGACCTCGTTGCCGCGAAGACGCCGAACCCGCCGAGGACGGCGCGAAGCGTGTGGCCGAAGCTGAGCTTGGGCCCGTTGTCCACGCGCGCCGTGTCCCGCACGGCGAGCACGTAGCCGGCGTATGCGAGCAGCTCGCCGCCGAAGCAAAGCACGAGCCAAGCCGGATGGAGGTGCCGCGCCGCCCGGTCGAGCCGCTCGCTTCCGGCGAGGTAGGCGAGGCCCGCGACGGCACCGAGCGCGAGCGCGGTCGGCACGAGCAAAACGAGGATCGGACGCCGCTCGACCCAGCCGAGAGCCCGCCGGAGCGGTCCGCTGCGAGCCGGGGCGGCCGACTTCGACACGGCCGAACGCTAGCGGGGTTTCCGGACCGCGGCACCCGTGCATCAACCCGGCATGGCGAACGCTCATTTCAAGGTCGGCGGGCGGACGATCGAGGTGTTCGGCCCCCGGGCAGAGCAGGTCGCGCACCTGCTCGAGCTCGACAGCGACGAGTCGGCGCAGAAGCTGGCGCGCCGAATCGGCTCGCACGTCGCAGACGGCGAGCGCGGCGAGGACGTCCTCGAGCTCTCCGAGGGGGAGCAGCGCGACCTGCTGGAGGCGCTCGACCGCGTAGCAGCGGCCACCAAGAACGTGCCCGGCGATCTCGCCGAGCTCCGCACCGCTCTTGGGTCTTAGGGCGTAGCCGGGACCGCAGTGGGGCGCCCAGCCGCAGTCGCATCGCTCAGCGGCGGTCCCTCATCGGTCCCTCATCGGGACCCCTAGCCCTTCAGGCCCCGCACCTGTATGCGCTAGGGGGGCCCTACGTAGGTCCAGTCGGTGTTGCTGCGGCCGGGTGGCAGTTCGGGGGGCCGGTGCTTCTCACGCTCGGCTTCTTCGTGCTCGCGAAGGAAGCGCTCCGTTGCGGCCTCGTCTTTGCGGCGCTGCGCCTCGCCGTTTCGGAACCACCGCCAGATCGCGCTCAGCATGGTTTCAGTGTAGAGCGAAGCAGTACATCGCAGCGCCGGAAATTCCCTGTAGGCGAGCGCTTTCCGCCTGCTCTAGCGGCGGGGGTGGGATTCGAACCCACGGAGCCGCTTTCGCGGCCCAACGGTTTTCAAGACCGTCCCATTCGTCCGCTCTGGCACCCCACCTGGGTCATTGTCGCAGCGATTCCGGGGCACCGAACTCCGTCAGCACCTCCGGCACGGCGACGGAGCCATCCTCCTGCTGGAAGTTCTCGAGGATCGCGAGCGTCCACCGGTCCGTGACTGCGGTTCCGTTGAGCGTGTGCACGTACTCCGTGCCGCCGTCCGTGCGGTAGCGGATTCCGAGGCGCCGGCTCTGGTAGTCCGTCGTGTTCGACGCCGACGTCAGCTCGCGGTAGCGCTGCTGTGACGGGAACCAGCCCTCGAGGTCGTAGCGCTTGGCCGCCGCGGCGCTCAGGTTCTTCGCGGCGATGTTCACCACGCGGTAGGGGATGCCGAGCTCCTTCGCCAGCGACTCCTCGGTTGCGAGCAGGCGCTCGTGCTCGTCCCACGACTCCTCGGGCCGCACGTAGCAGAACATCTCGACCTTGTTGAACTGGTGGACGCGGAACATGCCCCGCGTGTCGCGGCCGGCGGCGCCCGCCTCGCGCCTGAAGTTCGTCGAGAACCCGGTGTAGCGGAGCGGCAGCTCCTCGGCCTCGATGATTTCGCCCATGTGGAGCGCGGCGAGCGCCACCTCGGAGGTTCCCGTCAGGTAGAGGCCCTCGTCGACGACCTCGTAGATCTCGAAGCGCTCGGCCGGGAAGAAGCCGGTGCCGTACATCGCCTCCTCGCGCACGAGCACGGGCGGGATCACGGGCGCGAAGCCTTCGGCGATCACGCGGTCGAGGGCCCAGCGGTAGAGCGCGAGCGCAAGGCGGGCCGAGTCGCCCACCAGGTAGCCGAAGCGCGAGCCCGAGAGCCGCGCCCCGCGCTCCATCTCGAAGCGGCCAAGCTCGAGGTGGTCCTTCGGGTCGGCCAGCTCCGGCCGCTCGCCCACCTCTCGGTCGATCACGCCTTCGGTGTCGTCCTGCTCCTCGTCCGGCACGGACTCGTGCGGAGGGTTCGGCACCTTCTGCAGCAGCTCGTCGCGCCCGGCGGCCGCGGCCGAAAGCTCCTCCTCGAATCGGCGAAGCTCCTCCTTGACCTGCTTCAGCTCCTCGACCTGCTCGGGCGTCGGCTTGCCCTTGATCTTCTGCTGCGATCGCAGGTCGTCGACCTTGGGAACGAGCCCGCGCCAGCGCTCGTCCGCCTCGAGGAGCTCATCGAACGCGTCGGTCGCTCCCTTGCGCGCGAGGGCCTTACGGTATCCCTCGGGGTCGGACCGAGCGGCCCTGAGGTCGATCAACCTTGCGTCAGGTAGGCGACGAGATCCGAGACCTGCTGGTCGGTGAGGCTGCCGAAGTCCGGCATGATGTTCGAGTAGCCCTTCTCGACGTACGCGCCCGGGTCTTCGATCGACTCGCGGGCGAAGTCGGCGGTCGAGCTCGCGCCGGCCTTTTGCGCGTAGTCGGCCAGCTTGTCGAGGTCGGGGCCGATCGTCTTCGTGGAGCCGGCAGGCTTGTACGTGTGGCAGCCGCCGCAGCCGTTGTCGTCGAAGACCTTCGCGCCGGCCTTTGCCTCGCCGGGCGGCGCCTTGGCGGTCGTGGTCGTCGTCGGGACCGAGCCGACGACTTCCTTGGCCGTCGGCGAGACGGTTTCGCCGCTGCCGCACCCGGCGGCCAGGAGCGTGATCCCGAGCAGAAGCGGCGCGAGGCGTCGCATGGGCGGCGAGTCTAATCGAGCCCACGGAACCGCTCGCCGCTTCGGTGCCAGGCCCAGAGCACGAGCGCAGAGAGCGCGCCGAGACCGGCCACGTCGGTCGGAGTGTCGTTCACGATCAGCGAGACCGCGAGCGCGACGAGCAGCGCGTCGAGAAGCGCGAGCCGGGGGCGGCGGAAGACGAGCCAAACGAGCACGACCGCGCCGAGCGCGAACAGCAGCGCAGCGTTCCACGTCGAGCTGTCCGAGAGGACCGAGAGGTGGAGGCGATGGCCGAGGTCGCCCGCGAGTGAGCCGGGCCCGCCGCCGACGGCGTGCGTGACGTGGCTGGACCCGCCCGTGGCCGCGTCGATCCCGACCAGTGCGAGTGCGGCGGCTGCGGCCATCGCGGTCGCGGCGCCTACACGCGCGAGTCCGGGCCGGGCTCCGAGCCGCAAGCCGAGCACGACGAACCCCGCGAGGTAGACGACGAGGCCGCCGCCGTCCGCGCCGACCGAGCTGGCGGCCACTCCGGCGGCGACGAGCAGGGCGACCGCAGGGAGGGCGGCCCCGGAGAGCGCGCCGATGGTGAGCGCCGGCGCGAGCAAGAGCGTCTCGACCTGGTTCGTGAGGCCGTAGAAACGTCCGCCGCCGTCCGGCCGCGGCCCGAGCGCGGCGAGGCTGTTCCACTCCGGCCTGATCCACATTACGGCGAACAGGAACGCGAAGACCGCGGCGAGGCCGACGGCGAGCGGCAGGCGGGGCCGCAGTAGCGCGCCGCCGGCGAGCGCGAGCGTGCCCGCGGCACCGGCGAGCACGATCACGACCTGCGACGGGTCGGTGAGGCCGGCGGCGCTGAGCACGACAGCCGTCACGAGGCACGCGGGCGCCGCCAGGAACGCGGCTCGTCCGAGAACCGGCCACCGGGAGACCACGGCGAGGATGCCGAGGAGGCTCATCAGCCCGACGAGGACCACGGTCGCGCCGACGCGAGCGTCGTGCGCTTTCGTCAGGCGCCGGTCGAGCGAGCGCAGGCGCGCGAGGGCGTCGCCTGAGGGCTGCGAGCGGATCCGTGGGCGGTCGCCACGCTGGAGGGCGCGCACCGAGGGAGCGACGTCCGCGATCGAGATCAGGCCGTCGAGTCGCGTCGTCGTCGAGGTCAGGAGCCCGTGGTAGCCGGGCCCGACGACCGCGATCGGGTAACGCTCGACGTTGTGCGTCCGCCCGAGCGGCGGGAGCGAGACGTAGAACGTCGTGCGGCCGAGGCGGCGCGATAGGTGTATCTGCTGCTCGCCCCCCGGCTTGCCACCGTTGAGGACGGCGTTGCCCATCTTCCCACGGAGAAGCGAGGCCAGAGCGTTTTCCGCCGTGACCGTCGCGCCCTCGCCCGGCACCAGCAGCCCGTGGGCAGCCTTCGGCGACCGGAAGATCGAGTCGAAGGGCGTGACGACGAGGACTGCGACTTGCTCCGTCGGGGCCGCCGCGGCCGTCGGCGCGGCCAGTAGGAGCCCCAGGGCTACAATCGCAATGAACGCTTTCGCCCTCAAGGGAGTCGATTTTCGATGAAACGCAAAGCTTACGGTCGCGACGCTGGTCTCTCACTGCGGATGCTCCTGACGAGCTTCCTGCTGGGCCTGCTCTACGTCTTCTTCGCACTCGCCCTCTTCTACGTCTTCAACGCAGGCCTCTGGCTGATGCTCGTGATCGTGATCGGCGTGGCCGTGTTCCAGTACTTCACGTCGGACAAGATCGCCCTCGCCGCCTCGGGCGCGAAGGTCGTCAGTCCCGAGGAGGCGCCGCAGCTCCACGCAATGATGGACCGGCTCTGCGCGATGGCTGACTTGCGCAAGCCGCGGGTCGCGATCGTCGACACCGACGTCCCGAATGCGTTTGCGACGGGCCGCAACCAGAAGCACGCCGTCGTGGCCGTGACGCGCGGGCTCTGGGAGCGGCTCGACGAGAAGGAGGTCGAGGGCGTGCTCGCGCACGAGCTCTCGCACATCGCGAACCGGGACGTGCTCATCATGACCGTCGCCTCGTTCTTCGCGATGCTCGCCGCGATGCTGACCCGCTTCGGCCTCTACGCCGGCATGTTCGGCGGCTTCGGCGGCGGCAACCGGGACAACAACAACTCCGTGCCGGTCTGGCTGATCGTGATGGTGGTCTCGATCGTGACGTACGCCTTGAGCTGGATCCTGATCCGGACGATCTCGCGCTATCGCGAGTACGCGGCCGATCGCGGCTCCGCGGTGATCACCGGCGCTCCCGAGTACCTGATGAGCGCGCTCCAGAAGATCTCGAGCCAGATGACGCTGATCCCGCAACGCGACCTGCGCGAGGTCGAGGGGATGAACGCGTTCTTCATCATCCCGACGAGGGTCAAGGAGTTCGGGGCGGAGCTCTTCATGGATCACCCGCCGCTCGAGAAGCGGCTCGCTGCGCTCGCCAAGATCGCGCGCGAGATGGGCCGCCCAGTCGAGTAGCGTCAGCGGTTGGGCCTGCGCGACGTCCTCTTCGGGCGCAAGAAGCTCAAGGATCCCGCGCGCGATCGGCTGTTTGCGATCTCCACTGCGCGCATCACGCTCCAGACTGAGCTGGATCTGAAGCCGGCCGGTGCCGCCGGTGTGTGCTTCAAGTCCCTCTCGGCGAGCGAGTTCGTGCGGGCCGAGAACGAACTTCAGCAGCTGCTCGACGCCGTCGCCCAGGAGTCGGGGTCGAGGGTCGAGCGGAAGTCGGATGAGCTGGGCTTCGAGTGGCTCGTCGTGCGGGACGACGGGTTCGAGGATCTCGTCGCCTCCGTGCATCTCGTCGCCTCGGAGCTCCAAGACCGGGGCTTCGGGCCGCAGCTGCTCGCCGCGTTGTTCCCGTTCGAGGGCGGCGGGTTCGACGAGAAGCGTGTGTACTGGATCTACGGCTTCAAGCGCGGGGCGTTCTGGCCGTTCGTCCCGACCGGCGAAGGCCAGGAGCGGGACAACGCCGAGGAGCTCGAGCTGAAGGCGAAGCTCGAGCATGAGCTCCCCATCGAGCAGGACCTGACGCGCTGGCTCGCGTTGTTCGACGCGCCCGTCTGAACGTCACACTTTCGGCACGCCCGCGTCACAAACACGCGCGCATTTCGCCGTTAGGCTCGCAGTGGGGAGGAGGCTACGGGCGCCTACGTTTCACGCGCGCGTGCGCGCGCGTGAACCACTGATCCAGACGGGCCTGGGCTAACCCGCGACCGGCAAGTCCGGGATCAGGCCCTCGTCCTCGAAGAGCCGGCGAGCCTCGTCCAGTGAGAGATCGTCCGGCGGCACGATCGCCTCGGATGCCGAGAGATCGTCGTCAGGCACGCGGGCGCCGTTCGTCCGCACCGCGTCGGCCATTCGCCGGAGCAGCGTCCGCAGCTGCTCCTCGTCGCCGGTCTCGACTGCCTCGCCCGCCTGCTCGTCGAGGTCGTTCAAGCCCTTCGCGACCTCGTCGTCGACCTCGTACTGCCCCTCGCCCATGAGCCGGACGATCACTGCTGGAGCTCCTTCTGCTTCTCGCCGGGCCCGACCTCGGCCTTCAGCTTCGCGAGCTCGTCGTCGACCTGCGACTTGGACGCGAGCTGGCCGAGCTCACGGTCGAGCTCCGTCTGGTCCGAGGTGAAGTCCTCGAGGGCGCCCGAGGTGGTCAGCTCATCGATCGCGGAGGCCCGTGCCTGCATCTGCTCCGTCTTGTCCTTCGCGCGCTGGATCGCGAGCCCGGTGTCCGCCATCTGCTCGCCGATCCCGGTCGCCGCCTCGCCAATCTTCACCTGCGCCTCGGCGGCCGAGTACTGCGCCTTGATCGTCTCCTTCTGGGTGCGGAAGGCCTCGACCTTGGCCGAGAGCGCCTTCTCGCTGGCGACTAGCTTCTCCTGTTGCTGCTCGAGCTGCTGCGTCTGCTGGTCGAGGTTCTGGAGCTGCTGCTGGAGGCCGGACTTGCGCTCCAGCGCCTGCCGGGCGAGATCCTCGCGGCCCGCCGCGAGCGCCTGGCGGGCCTGCGTCTCGAGCTTGACCACGCTTTGCTGGAGCTGTGTCTCCTGGAGCTCCAGCCGCTTCTTCGCGGTGACGACGTCGGCGATGCCCCGCTTTACGTTCTGGAGCAGCTCGAGCTGCCTCTCGTACGAGTAGTCGAGGGTCTCGGCGGGATCCTCGGCCCGGTCGAGCAGCTTCGAGAACTTCGCCTTCACCACCATCGACGCGCGTGACATCAGACCGGCCATTCGTCCTCCTTTCGGTGCGGAACGTCTAGCGTACCGAGGCGGTGATCGTCGAGCGG
>JBKPLR010000100.1:0-10043 GCA_046731695.1 Actinomycetota bacterium | reverse complement strand
GCTGTCGTGCTCGTCGAGGACGTGCACTGGGCTGAGCAGGATCTGCTGGACATCCTCGCCAGCGGGCTCGCGGCCGTCGCTGGGCCACTGCTGCTCTTGGCCACTGCTCGCCCGGAGTTCGTCGACGATCACCCCGGCTGGGAGGGGGACCGGCCCTTGCTCCGGCTCGATGCGCTCTCATCCTCCGAGTCCGGCCGGCTCGTGGACGAGCTCGTTCCGACCGCGCTGCCCGCGACGCTCCGCGCCGTCGTCGTCGAACGGGCGGAGGGTAACCCCTTCTTTGCCGAGGAACTCGTCCGGACGCTGATGGACGAGGGCGTGCTCCGTTGGGAAGACGGGACGTGGGTCGCACACGATCTTCCCGCCGGCTTTCGGGTGCCGGACACGGTCCAGGCGCTCCTTGCCGCTCGCATCGACTTGCTCGACCCAGCCGACAAGGCTGCTCTCCAAGCGGCTTCGGTAATCGGTCGTACCTTTTGGACCGACGCTGTACGGGAGATGGCGGAGCGCGGCGACCTGAACCTGGGCCTGCTCGTGGAGCGCGACTTCATCCGGCGGCAGGATGCGTCCTCGATGCTCGAACAGGAGGAGTTCACCTTTAAGCACGCCCTCACCCGCGAGGTCGCCTACGCGGGCCTGACGAAGGCCAGTCGCCTCCGCCTGCACGCGCGGTTCGCGGGTTGGCTCGAAGCTGTCGGAGAGGGCCGGGACGAGCACGCGCCCCCGCTCGCGCACCACTACGCGGAGGCCGTCCGCCCCGAGGACGTCGACCTCGCTTGGCCGGACGACGACGGCGAGGTGACCCGCCTGCGCGGACACGCCGTCGCGTGGCTGCGACGCGCCGCAGCGCTCGCGGTCGGGCGCTACGAGCTGAAGGACGCCCTCAGCCTTCTCGAGCGCGCGGTTGCGCTCGAGTCCGATCCAGGAGCGCAGGCTGCCATCTGGCAGGAGGTTGCGCACGCACACGTCCTCCAGTTCGACGGCAGGGCTTTCGCGGCAGCCTTGAGTGAAGCCATCGCGCTGTCTCGAGACGACGACGCGAGTGCCGCAGAGCTTCATGCCGAGCTCGCCTTCCAGACGATGCAACGGGCAGGCATGTGGGGCACGCCCCCGCCGGCGGATCTCGTCGAAGGCTGGATTGGGCGGGCGCTCGAGCTGGCACCCGCAGACAGTTCGGCCCGTGCTCGAGCACTCGTCGCGCGCTGCTACTCCGACTACGAAAAATCGTCCCAG
This sequence comes from Actinomycetota bacterium, assembly GCA_046731695.1. Classification (GTDB taxonomy): domain Bacteria; phylum Actinomycetota; class Thermoleophilia; order Gaiellales; family Gaiellaceae; genus AC-32. The sequence goes on along the minus strand of JBKPLR010000100.1, from coordinate 8,810 downwards.
GACGCTGCGGAGGCGCACCGGATCGCCGAGCGAATCGGCGATCCCGTCCTGCGCTCGTCTGGCTACGGCGTCCAGGCGCTGGTGGCATTTGTCCGGGGCAACTACGAGGAGGCTCTCGAATGGTGTCGCCGGCGGACGGCTATCGCGGGCGACCTCGGCGACCCCGACGCCGAGGCCTACGTGTACGCGGATGCCGTAAGCCCGGCGGTGGCCTGCGGTGAGATCGACGAAGCGCGGGGGTATGCGGCGTTACAGGACGAGGTCACGCGCCCCCTTTCACCCCATCACCGCCTCCACGGAATCTCTGGCCGGCTCGAGCTCGAGGAGCTGATCGGCAACTGGACAGGTGTCGTCGAACTTCAGGACGGCGTGGAGAAGGCCGTAAGCGACAACCGGGCCACCCCGTGCGTGCGCAACACACGCTCTCTGCTCGTCTGCGCACTTGCCCATGCTCATCTCGGGGACGAAGAGGAGGCCGAAAGACTGGAGCGGGAAGGCGAGGGGTATGCGATGACCGGCTACGGAACAGTCCTCGACACGCCGCGTCTCCAGCTGGCGCTCTATCGCCGCGACCTCTCGGCCGTCGAGTCTCTACTGGGCGAGCCGGCCGTCCGCGGGTCGAACTGGTTCTACCTCAGCTCGATGGCCGCTCACCTCGACGGGCTGGCTGCTCTCGGAGCCCGCGAGCGGGTCGAGGACGACGCGCAACGGGCACTTCGCCCGGGTGTGTACTTGGAGCCGTTTGCGCTCCGCGCCCTGGGCATCGTCCGTAATGACGCGGCGCTGATCGAGCAGGCGGCGGATCGTTTCGAGAGCTTCGGCCTCGGCTGGCACGCCGCCCGCACGCGCGACGTTCTCTAGTCCTCCCAGTAGTCAGGCAGGAACTCGACGTCGTCCAGGCCGGCCTGGGGAGCTGCGATCGAGATGAAGACAGCGTCCTCGTCGCCGGCGGCTCGGAACGACCGCGCGGTCTCCGGTGGCACTCGTACAGCGCTCCACGGCTCGATCTCGACGATCTCTCCGTCGAACTTTCCCTCAGCTCGCCCCGAGACGAGGAAGTAGACCTCCTCCTGGACCGTGTGACGGTGGCCACGCCGGTGCGGATGGCCTTCCGGTGCTCGCCAGCCGCCACCGAACCTCTCGTACGTGACCGCGAAGTTTTTCAGGCCGAGGAGCTCACGCATGAACCGGATCTCGAAGTGGTCCGGGTCCATTCCCACCTCGGCCGCCATGTCGGGAACGTCGGCAACAGAAACGATGGTGTAGTCGGCCACGGAATTCCCTTCTCTTGGACTGTCACGAACCGTTCACGCGCTCTCGCGTACGAGCGAGTCGACGAGCACCGCGTACACGTTGATCGGCTCCCTCTTCCCCTTCATCAGCAACTCGCCCTGTGGCTCGAGGGCGATGCCATGGTCGAGGCCGCGTCGCGTCTCATCGTCGATGAGGATCGGCCGGTTGACGACCTTGGTGTGCGACTCGAGGCGGGCAGCGACGTTGACGGTGTCGCCCACGCAGGTGTATGTCGCCCGGTGGAGCGTCCCGGTGTAGCCGGCGATGACCCGGCCCGAGGCGATCCCGACACCGATCTGGATCTGCACCTTGTCCCGCGCCGCCTGTTCCTCGTTGAAGAGGCGGATCAGGTCGATCATCTGGCGCGCCGCGAGCACCGCTGCCTGGGGATGGTCTTCTCGCGGTATGGGAGCCCCGAAGATCGCCATCAGGCCGTCGCCGACGATCTGGTTCACGATCCCTCCCTCACCGGTGATGGCGTCCATCATCAGCGTGTAGTAGTCGTTCAGCAGCTCGATCGTCTCCGCAGGCTCCCGGCCCTCGGCGATCGTCGTGAAGGAGCGAATGTCGCAGAACATCGCCGATGCTTCGACATACTTGCCGCCGAGCGAGAACCCCGACGTGAGCAGGTCATCCGCCACTTCCTTGGTGGCGAACTTGCTGATCAGCTCGCGCTGCTGGTCGCGCAGGCGCTTCTTCTCGAGGCTCGCGTTGATTCGCGCGTTGAGCAACACCGGGTTGACCGGCTTCGTCAGGTAATCCTCGGCACCCATCTCGAGGCACCGGACCACGCTGTCCAGCTCGTCGAGCGACGAGGTCACGATCACCGGGATGTCTCGGAGATGGGGGTCTTGCTGCACCTCCTCCAGCACGCCATAGCCGTCGAGTTCGGGCATCAGGACGTCGAGCAGCATCAGATCAAAGCGCTGGCCTCGCAGGAGGTCGAGCGCTTCTGCGCCGTGCTCCGCGAAGGCGACGGTGTGACCCTCGCCCTCGAGCCCGCGGCCGAACATGAGCCGGTTCACGCGGTTGTCGTCGGCGATCAGGATCATCCCGGAAGCGGGGGCGCTCACGAGACCGGTTCCGATCGGAGCGAGGTGAGGGCGTCACGGAGGGGCGGAAACTCCTGCTCGATCCGTTCCACGAGTTGAGAGAGGCCCTCGAGGCGCCCGGCCTTGGCCTGCTGCTCGACCGCCCGGCAGAGCTCCGAGAACGGCTCGGCACCCAACGTCGCGCCGTTCGACTTCAGCGTGTGCGCGGCTCGGCGGAGCTCTTCGGCGCTCTGTTGCTCGAGCGAGCTCCGCAGGGTTGCGATCAGCGCCGGGGCATCGGCCAGGAAGGCATCGATGACTTCTGCGAGGAAGTCCTCCCCGCCGAGGTCTCTCAGGTTCCGGAGCGCAGCGTCATCGAGATTCACGTGGGCTTTCTCAGAGGCGCCGTCCGCTCTCGTCACCGGCCTTGCACCCTTCAGGGCCCGCGCCAGTTCGTCGGCACGGATCGGCTTCGCGACGTAATCGTTCATGCCGGCCGCGAAGCACGCCTCGCGATCTTCAGGGAGTGCGTTCGCCGTCATCGCGATGATGTGCGGACGGCTTTCAGCCGGCCAGCGCTCGCAGATCCGCCGCGTAGCATCCAGGCCGTCGAGCTCGGGCATCTGCACGTCCATCAGGACGACGTCGTACGGCTGCCGTTCGAGTGCATCGATCGCCTCGAGGCCGTTCGTCGCCACGTCAGCGCGGTAGCCGAGCCGCTCGAGGAGACGAAGCGCGACCTTCTGGTTCATGGTGTTGTCCTCGGCAAGCAGGATCCGCAGCGCCGACCTGGCGCGCTTTCCGTCGGTCACGGGCTCGATCTCCTCCTCCCCGGCCCCGCCTGCGGTGAGCAGCTGTAGGAGCGTGTTGTAGAGCTGAGATGCCTTGAGCGGCTTCGCGAGCTGGGCCGAGAACACGCCCTCCGACTGCAGCTGGGGCAGCCGGCCGAGCGAGGTCAGGAGCAGCAGCGGTAGCTCGGACTCGCTCCGGTGCTCCCGGATCGCCCGCGCGAGGGCGACCCCGTCCATCTCGGGCATCATCATGTCGAGCACGGCGACGTCGAACGGCACGCCCTGCGCGATCAGCTCGAGCGCGGCGGCCGGCAGCTCCACGGCGACAGGCTCCATCTCCCACGACCGCGCGTGCCGGGTAACGATCTCGCGATTGGTCGCGTTGTCGTCGACGATCAGGATCCGCTTGCCGGCGAGGTGTGGGAGACCGTCGTCGAACACGAACTTCGTGGGCACATCAGCCGCGGCGACCGGAAGCGAGATGCGGAAGGTCGATCCCTTCTTCAGCTCGCTCTCGACGGTGATCGTGCCGCCCATCAGCTCGACGAGGCGCTTCGAGATGGCGAGGCCGAGGCCAGTCCCCCCGAAGCGGCGCGTCGTCGACGCGTCCACCTGGCTGAACGAGGTGAAGAGCTGATCCATCCTGCCGGGAGGGATCCCGATCCCGGTGTCGCGGACGGCGAGCTCGAGCCGGTACGAGCCCGCTCCGGCCTCTTCGGCGTCCACGAGCACCACGACTTCGCCGCTCTCCGTGAACTTGACCGCGTTCGAGAGCAGATTGAGGAGCACCTGCCGCAGACGCGCCTCGTCGCCGACGATGCCGGCCGGAGCGACCTCGTCGATCAGGCAGCCCAGCTCGAGCTCCTTCTCCCACGCGCGCGGCGCGACGATGTCGAGCGCCCCTTCCACGCAGTCGCGCAGGCTGAACGGCTTGCGCTCGAGATCGAGCTTGCCGGCCTCGATCTTCGAGTAGTCGAGGATGTCGTCGATCACGTGCAGCAGCGCGTCGCCGCTCGTGTGGACGACCTCAGCGAACTCGCGCTGCTCGCCGGTCAGCTCGGTGCCCAGCAGGAGATCGGTCATACCGATCACCGCGTTCATCGGCGTCCTGATCTCGTGACTCATCGTGGCGAGGAAGGCGCTCTTCGCCTGCGTGGCGGCCTCGGCCTCGTGCCGGGCCCGCTGGAGCTCGGTCACGTCGTGGTAGACGCCGAGGAAGCCGACGTGTGCGCCGTCGACGGTGAGCGGGACGAGCATCAGCTCGACGTCGACCAGGGTTCCGTCCCTCCGACGGCGGCGCGTGATCCGTTGCGCGCGTCCCTCTCGCATTGCCGCTGCTGTGATCTCGCGTCCTTCCTCGCGGCCGGTCTCGCCGAAGACAAGGTCGTCGATCGGTCGGCCGAGCGCCTCCTCCGCCGAGTAGCCGAACAGCTCGGCCGCCGCCGGGTTCCAGTCGGTCACTTGCTCGTCGGCGTCGACGACGACCACCGCGGCCGGAGTGATGGAGACGAGCGACTCGAGATATCCGCGTTGGCGCTCTACCTCCATGAAGAGGCGCGCGTTCTGGATCGCGACCCCCACGTTGGCGGCAATCGTGGCGAGCAGGCGGGAGTCGGCATCGCCGAACCGGCCCTCCTCCTCGATGCTCTGGACGCTGATCACGCCGATCGCCTTCTCGCCGACCACGATTGGCACGCCGAGGTAGGAAAGGGAAGGTGTCCCGATCACGTCCTGCCCCTCGATCTGCTCTCTTCGGTTCTGTAGAAGCGGCTCGCGTGAGGCGAGGATCTGTGACGTGAGTCCTTCCCCGTACGCCATCGGCGCCTCCGGCCGACGCTCGCCGCTCTCGTGGTAGTAGGCGAACTCGATCTGCCCGGCAGCCTCGTCGTGAAGGGCCACATACGCGATGTCCGCGTCGAACGTTTCCCGGACACGCTCGCCGACGAGCTCGATCAGCCCGTCGAGGTCGAGTTGTGACGAGAGTGCCTGGCCGACGCTGTTGACAGTCGCGAGCTCGGCGACGCGCTGCCGCGTCTCCTGCACGAGACGCGCGTTCTCGAGCGCGACGGTCAGGCTCCCTGCGAGCGTCGCCAGAAGCCGCTGGTCGTCCTCGTCGAACGCGTGCTCGCGATCGATGTTCTGAAGCGAGATGACGCCCGCCGCCTTGCCGCCCGCCACGAGTGGGACGAATAGGACCGACTTTGGCATGTCCCCGGCGACGATGCTGCTCCCGTACCGCTCCGATTCTGCGTCGAGGTTCTCTGCGATCAGCAGCGCCTCGCGCGTAGCCAGCACGTGCTTCGCGAAGCCGGCCAGCGGCCGCGGCTCCGCCTGCAGCCGCTCGTCCCGTTCGATCAGGTACGGGTAGTGCACGAGCCCGCTCGCGTCGTCGAGCGTTGCGATCGAAACGACCTGCGCGTCGAAGACGTCCCGGATCCGGTCGCCGACGGCGTCGTAGATCGCCTGGGGGTCGAGCTCGCCCGCGATCGCCTCCTGGACGCTGTTGATCAGCGCCAGCTCGGCGTTCCGCTGCCGCGTCTCGTGCACCAGCCGCGCGTTCTCGAGCGCGACGCTCAGACTGCCCGCGAGCGTCTCCAGCAACTGCTGGTCCGACTCGCCGAACGCGTGCTCACGATCGATGTTCTGGAGCGAGATCGCGCCGGTCGCCCTACCGCCGGTGACGAGCGGCACGAACACGACCGACTTCGGCCATTCGCCGGCCGCAATCTCGCTGCCGTAGCGCTCAGCCTCGGCCCCGACGTTCTCCGTGACGAGCAGCGGCTCCCGCGTCTCCAGCACGTGCTTCGAGAAGCCGACCGGCGCGCTCGGTTCCGCCTGCATTCGCTCTCCCCGCTCGATGAGGTACGGGACATGCATGAGCCCGCTGGTCTCGTCAAGCGTGAAGATCGAGACCGCCTGCGCGTCGAAGACGTCCCGGATCCTGTCGCCGACCGCGTCATAGATCGCTTGCGGCTCGAGCTCGCCGGCGATCGCCTCCTGCACGCTGTTGATCAGCGCCAGCTGGGCGTTCCGCTGCCGCGTCTCGTGCACGAGCCGCGCGTTCTCGAGCGCGACGCTCAGGCTGCCGGCCAGCGTCGCCAGGAGGCGGACGTCGTTTTCGGAGAATGCGTTCGTCCGGTCGAGGTTCTGAAGTGAGATGCGGCCACGGACTTCCTCTCCTGCGATCAGCGGAGCAGCAAGAAGGGAGAGCGCGGGCTCGCCTTGTGCCACGGGGTACGTCTCGCCTCGCTCTCGCTCAAAGGCGGGCACGTCGTTGACGAGGTACGGAGCCTTCGTCTCGAGGATCCGGCGGTTCATGGGTGAGCGGTCAATAGGCGTCGGCTCGTCGGGGAAGCGGACGCCTTTCTCGATCGTGTACGGGTAACGCGCCAGCCCGGCCGCGAAGTCGAACATGGCGATGTCGACGACCTGGGCGTCGAAGATCTCCTGGATCTTGTCGCCGACCACGTCGTAGATCGCCTGCATCTCGAGCTCGCCGGCGAGCGCCTCCTGCACGCTGTTGATCAGCGCCAGCTCGGCGTTCCGCTGCCGCGTCTCGTGCACCAGCCGCGCGTTCTCGAGCGCGACGCTCAGGCTGCCCGCAAGCGTCTCCAGCAACTGCTCGTCCGACTTGCCGAACGCGTGCTCGCGGTCCGCGTTCTGCAGCGAGATCACGCCCGCCGCGGCACCGCGCATGATGAGCGGGGCGAACAGCGCCGACTTCGTGTCCTCGCCGACAACGGTCGCGCTCCCGTACCGCTCGGCCTCGGCGTCCATGTTCTCGGCGATCAGCAGCGGCTCTTTGGTCTCCAGCACGTGCTTTGAGAAGCCGCCGGGCAAATCCGGTTCCGCCTGCAGCCGCTCGCCGCGTTCGATGATGTACGAGTAGTGCATGAGCCCCGTCGGCTCGTCGAACGTCGAGATCGCGACCACCTGCGCGTCGAAGATCTCCTGGATCCTGTCGCCGACGGCGTCGTAGATCGCCTGAGGCTCGAGCTCGCCGGCGATCGCCTCCTGCACGCTGTTGATCAGCGCCAGCTCGGCGTTCCGCTGCCGCGTCTCGTGCACCAGACGCGCGTTCTCGAGCGCGACGCTGAGACTGCCGGCGAGCGTCGCCAGGAGGCGGACGTCGTTTTCCGAGAAAGCGTTCGTCCGGTCGAGGTTCTGGAGCGAGATGCGGCCACGGACTTCGTCGCCTGAGATCAGGGGGACAAAGAGCGTCGAGAGCGCCGGCTCGCCTTGCACCACGACGAACGACTGCCCTTCCTCTCGCTCCGAGGCGGGAACGTCGTTGATGAGGAGCGGTGCTTTCGTCTCGATGATCTGGCGCGTCCTGACCGAGCCCTCGATCGGCTGCGGCTCGTCGGGGAAACGGACGCCTCGCTCGATCGCGTACGGGTAACGGACCAGGCCCGCGGCGAAGTCGAAGATGCCGATGTCCACGACCTGGGCGTCGAAGATCTCCTGGATCTTGTCGCCGACCACGTCATAGATCGCCTGCATCTCGAGCTCGCTGGCGAGAGCCGACTGAACGCTGTTGATGAGCGCGAGCTCGGCGTTCCGCTGTCGCGTCTCTTCGATCGCCCGCGCACGGGAGAGCGCAGCGCCGACGTGCTGGCCGACGAACGCGAGAAGGTCTTTGTCCTGCTCGGTGTACTGGACGTCTTTGGTGTACGACTGGACGGCGAGCACGCCGACCGTCCGTCCCTTGTCCTTGAGCGGTACACCAATCCAGCTCGTATCTTCGGTCGTGATTCCGAAAGGCTCGATCTCGCCCCGCGCGATCAGCTCGTTGAACCGCTCGTATGTCAAGAGGTGCGGTCCGCCGGTGCGGAGGACATATCCCGTCGTCCCTCGCGCCTCGCCGTGCCCGAACTCGTGCCATTGGCCCGCATCGGGGATGTCGGTGTCGACTTCGTCGACGTAGTACGGCCAGTTGATGAGCTGCCGCTCCTCGTCGTAGAGCGCGATGAAGAAGTTGTTGGCGTACATGAGCTCGCCAACGACCGCGTGGATGGAGCGGTAGAAGTCCTGCATGTCCTCGGCGGCGCTCGCAAGCTCGGCGATCCGGTACAGGGCGTCCTGCACCGTGGCCGCATACGTGTGCTCGGCTTCGACTGCCTCGAGCTCAGCCAGACGGCGGCGCGCCTCGGCGAGCTCCGACGCGGGATCCGCGGAGGGGTTCATCGCGCGCAGATTTCGACGCCGCACATGACCCGGAGTATCGCGCGCGTTCGAAGAGTCGTCTAGACGCGCTTGGGTCAGTTGCCACTGATGGCGTGGACGCCCTTACCGAAGCCGACGGCCGCGCGAACATGCCTCAGCAAGCGATGACCGACGCATTCTGCTCGCGTCACGAGGTGAGAGGGCCTGCCGGAAAGGGCAGGCCCTCTTCGTCGAGTTGCTTTGGTCCTTCGTGCGCTACAAGTCCGCGCACTGACCGGTCTTCTGGCCGGTCACCTGGTTCGGAGAGCCCTCCGAGTCGCCAACCTGCGGCGCCGGATCGTTGCCCGCGCAGTTCAGGTTGCCGTGGATGGTGTTGGTGACGATCTCGTTGCCGTCCGGATCGGCGACCGTGTTGCCGGTGACGTTCACCGAGCCGTTGACGGTGTTGCGGATGAACCCGTTCCAGAAGCCGTCGTAGCCGGTCTCCGTGTAGCCGCCGTTGACCACACTGTCCTCGATTGTGTTCCAG
>JBKPLR010000099.1:0-42860 GCA_046731695.1 Actinomycetota bacterium | reverse complement strand
GGAGCAGCGCGGCCCCGCCGGCCGCGAGCACGAGCCCGGCGACGCCGGCCGCGCCCAAGAGCGCCGTGTGCCCGTGCGGCGCGAGGTAGAGGGCGAGCGCGAGGGCGGCGAGCGCCCAGGCGACAAGCCCCGCGAGCCGGTGCGAGCGGGCGGGCGCGAGCAACAACGCGGCGAGGCCCGCGACACCTACCGGCCCTGCGACCCGTGCCAGCTCGGCCGTCACGCAGGCTCCACGATCAGGAGCGCCCGCGCCGTGTGGCCGTTCTCGGTGACGACGAGCCGGTACCGGCCGGGCGTCGACGGAGCGCGGAGCACCAGCAGCCCCGGCGGGGAGCTTCCCCCGCCGCTGCTGCCGAACCGCCAGTCGAACCGCGTTCCGCCCGTTCTCACGCGGAACCCGATCCGTGCGGCCGGCTTCGCATGGAGGACGTGCGGCCTCACCTCGATGTAGCGGATCGTGACCGGACCAATCGGGACGAGCGGCGAGAGGTTCCCGGCGAGGTCTTTGGCCTGCAAGGCGAGCCGGTACCGGCGAGCGGGAAGAGCAATGCCGTTGACCTTCCCGTTCCAACGAATAAGCCCGCTGCGCACGTATCGGTTTAGCTCGCGTCGGCGCAGCCCGTTCACGTACAGAAGCGCGCGCGCCCGCTCGCTGGTGCGATAGCGCATGAAGACCACGTTGTGGGGGTAGCCGGCATCCGGCGAGAACACTCGCGGTGTCAGCGAGACGAGCGCGATCCGCGGCGCCGTTGCATCGACGCGGATCGGGTTCGGCATCAGAATCGTCCGGTGCTCGCGGGCAAGGTGGAGCCGCGGCTTGTACGTCCCCGCCGCCACCCCTTGGCCGAGGTCGTCCCGCCCGTCCCAGCTGAACCGCTGCACCCCGCGTGGCCGGAAGGTCGAGCTGAGCAGCGTGCGCACAACGTTGCCGTCCGAATCGACGATGACGAGGGTCAGCCGGTCGGCCTTCCGCAGCATGAAGCGGACCGGGATCTGCCCCTTCTTGCCGAGCAGCTTCCCGACATGAGTCCGAAGCACCGGGCTCCGCTCGAGCTTCAGCTGCTCCGTGAGCGCAAGCGCGGCCGCGGTGCCTCCGAGCAGGCCGGCGGCGACGACCGCGACGAGGGCTCTATAGAGCGTCGACATTCCGGACGAGGACGAAGGGCTCGGCGTACTCGCAGCCAACCGTTGCGCCGTAGAATTCCGCGTGGGCTCGCAGCGCGCGGTCGTTGCGCGGGTGGGGGTAGTCGCGCCGCTCGGTCTCGAAGCACGCGAACGCCGCGAGCTTACGCTCGAACGTCGCCGTCACGTCCACGAACCAGTTCGGTACGAACCAGTTCGTTCCCGCGGGCGTCCATTCGGTCGAGGAGGTCGGCGCGTAGGTCAGCAGCCGCCGCACCGGCTGCCCTGGGGTCGGCCGCGTTGCGACGGCGACGGAGTCGAACAGCGCGCGGTGGTCCTGGTTCACGTCCGGGTGCGCCGTGTAGACGACCTCCGGCTGGACGTCGCGGAGGTGCTCCTCGACGACACCGTTCAGGTCCACGTGCGCGAGTGTGTCGAGCCGCATGTCCGGCAGGTCGAGGTGCACGTACTCCTGCACGCCGAGCACCCCTGCGGCGCGCTTCGCCTCGTCGTTCTTGCGCTCTCGCGCCTCGGCGTCGTTCGGGTACTGCGTCGAGCTCCCGTCGGTGACGCAAACGACGCGGACCTCGTCGCCGCGCTCGGCGGCGTGCAGGCACAGCGTTCCGCCCATCCCGAGCACCTCGTCGTCCGGGTGCGCCGCGAAAACCACGACCTTCATCCGAGCCGGGCCCCGACCGGCGGCGGTTCGGCCACGCCCTCCACCTCCTCGAGCACCAGCGCGCCTTCGCCGCAGGCCACGACCACTCCTTCGACCTCGTGCGCGACGACCGTCCCGGCCGGCGCTTCCTCTTCGAGCTCGACCGGGCGCGCCCGCCAGACGACCACCTTCTCGTCACCGAGGTACGTGAACGCGCCGGGGTAGGGCCGCGTCTGGGCGCGCACCCAGTCGTAGAGGTACGGCGCGCGCGTGTCCCAGTCGATGATTCCGTCCGTCGGGGTCCGCTTCGGCCAGGCGCTCGCCCGTCGGGTGTCCTGCTCGACCCGCGGCGCCGAGCCGTCGAGCAGCTTCGGTACGAACTGGCGAACGAGCTCGACGTGCGCCTCGGTGATCCGCTCGTAGAGCGTCGTCGCCGTCTCGTCGGGAGCGAGCGTCACCTCCATCTGCCCGACGATCGGCCCGGAGTCGGCGGTGCCGTCGACGATCTCGAACAGCGTCACGCCCGTCTTGGCGAGGCCGCTCAGGATCGCCCATGGGATCGCCGCCCGGCCACGGTGCTTCGGCAGCAGGGTCGGGTGCATCCCGAAGACCCCGTGCCGCGCGAGACCAATGAACTCGTCGAGCACGAGCTGCGACCAGCCCACGATGAAGATCAAGTCCGGCTCGACCTCGCGCACCTCCGCGACCGTGTCGGGCGAGTTGACATCGGCGGTCTCGATCAAGCGCGCGCCCAACTCCGCCGCGAGCTCTTCGAACGAGCACTGGCCCGAACGGTTCGGGTCGATCGGCCCGGGCAGCGTGACGACGGCGGCAACGTCCGCGCCCACTTCGGCCGCGGCAGCCAGGCAGTCACGGCCCATGACGTCGAAGCTGACCCAGACGAGCCGCATCGAGCGGTGATCCTACGTAAGACGGACGCACGGGCTTAGCCCGCACGTCCTCTTTTGGTCGGCGCCGCCGAGTCGGCGCCTTAGGGGCGCCTGGGGGCGCTAGGAAACCGCTTCGGGCTGGGCCTTCCGGCCGAGGTGCATGATGAGCGCCCACGTCGCGAAGCAGATTCCCGCGGCGACGGCCCCGGCAGCGATCGCCCAGTCCGCATGCGGGAAGTCGATCAGCTTGACCCCGCTCAGCGTCAACACGCAGGCGAGCCCGAGGCGCAGCGCCCGGTCCGGAATCCGAGGAGTGAACTGGCTCGTGAGCAGGATTCCCGGGATCGAGCCGGTCAGCAGCCAGGCCATGGTGCGCACGTCGACGTTGCCGGCGACGAGGTGCCCGAAGCCCGCGACCCAGAGCAGCGCTGCCGCGTGGAAGATGTCGGTCCCGACGATCTTGGGCAGCGTCAGCGGGAAGACGAGCACCATGACCAGCCCGAAGAACGTGCCGCTCCCGACCGAGGTCAGGCCGACCACGAACCCGCACGTGGCGCCGAGCGTGAACGCGATCAGCCGGTCGCGCCGGGTAAGCAGGAACGGCGCGTCGTCGGGCTGGATGCCGCGCTTGATGAACGTCTTCGCGACGAGCGCCACGCCCCCGGCCATCAGGGCGACCCCGATCGCGTAAGACTCGATCGACTCGGCGCTCCCGTAGTGGTGCGTCAGCCAGGTCGCAACAGCGACGCCGAGGAGCGACATCGGGCCAGAGCCGAGGAACATCCAGAACGTCAGCCGCGCGTGGACCGTCCCGAGCCGCCGGTGCCGGACGGCGCCGAAGCTCTTGAAGATCGCGCCGTGGAGGATGTCGGTCCCGACCGCCAGCGTCGGCTTGAAGCCGAAGAAGATGACCAGGATCGGCGTCAGCAGCGAGCCCCCGCCCATGCCGGTGATCCCGACCAGCGCCCCGATCAGGAAGCCGCTGAGCGTGAACTGCCAGGTCATCTACGAGCGATAGCTTGTGATCAGCACTTCCGCGACCTCGGGCCGCGAGAACTCGGCCGGCGGCAGCTCGCCGTCGGCCAGGAGCTCCCGCACCTTGGTTCCCGAGAGGAAGACGTGGTCGTCCCCACCGTGCGGGCACGTCTTCGGCGTCGCCATCTGCCCGCAAACGCGGCAGTAGAACGCGTGCTCGAAGAACATCGGCTCGATGTCGAGCTCGTGCGGCTCGAACTGGTCGAAGATCAGCTGCGCGTCGTACGTGCCGTAGTAGTCGCCGACGCCCGCGTGGTCACGGCCGACGATGAAGTGAGAGCAGCCGTAGTTCTTGCGGCAGATCGCGTGCCAGATCGCCTCGCGCGGCCCCGCGTAGCGCATCGCCGCCGGGAACGCGGACACGAGCACGCGGTCGGCCGGGTAGTAGTTGTCGACAAGGACCCGGTAGCACTCGACGCGTGTTGCGGCCGGCACGTCGTCCGACTTCGTCTCGCCGACGAGCGGGTGGATGAGGAGCCCGTCAACGGTCTCGAGCGCGCCCTTGGTCAGGTACTCGTGTGCCCGGTGGATGGGGTTCCGCGTCTGGAACCCGACGACCCGGCGCCAGCCGCGATCGGCAAAGGTGCGGCGGGTCTCGAGCGGGTCGAGAGCGAGCTCCGGGAACGGCGGGTCGAGCCGCTCGAAGACCGTCACCCGGCCGGCGAGGTAGAGCGGCTTCTGCGAGTAGAGCCTGGCAACCCCGGGGTGCTGGTCGTCAGTGGTGCGGAAGCAGCGCTCGGCCTCGCGCTCCTTGTCGTACTCGTAGACCTCGTCGACCTCGAGCACCGCGAGCGCCCGGCCGCGGTCGTCGGTCAGCGCGACCTCGTCACCCTGCGGCGTCCGGTCGACGGCGAGGCACACGGGAAGCGCCCACGGCAGGCCTCGCTCGAGCCGCATCTCCTCGACGACGCGCTCGTAGTCGTGGCGGGCCATGAAACCCTCGAGCGGCGAGAGCGCGCCACTCGCGAGCATCTCGAGATCGGACAGCTCGCGCGAAGTGAGCTCGAGCTGTTCGAGCCGCTCGACCCCGTCGGGCCGCGGGCTGGTCCGATCGACGAGCTTCCCGCCATGCGGAGCGATCAGCGGCTGTGTCTCGACCGTCGTCACGCGGTGACCTCCGCCGGCACCAGCCCGAGCTCCTCGAGCTTTGCGACGACCAGCGCCGCGCACTCCTCGGCGTCGTGCTGCTCGGTGTCGAGCACGAGCTCGGGGCTCACCGGCTCCTCGTAGGGGTCCGACACGCCGGTGAACTCCGTGATCTCCCCCTTGAACGCCTTCTCGTAGAGACCTTTCACGTCGCGCCGCGCGCACTCTTCGACCGAGGCCTTGACGTACACCTCGACGAAGGTGCCGACCGGCTCCACCCACGCCCGCGCCTGCTGCCTGGTCTCTTCATACGGCGAGATCGCCGCGGTGATCACTGCGCCGCCCTGGCGCGCGATCCGGGAGGCCACCCAGCCGACGCGCTCGACGTGCGTGTCGCGGTCCTCCTTCGAGAACCCGAGCCCCTTCGACAGGTGCATCCGCACGTTGTCGCCGTCGAGGTACTCGACGACGAGCCCGCGCCGGTCGAGCTCGGGCCCGACGAGGTGCGCGATCGTGGTCTTGCCGGAGCCGGAGAGCCCGGTGAACCAGAGCGTGAAGCCGCCCGGGCGGACGTGCGTCGTCTCCGGGTGCTCCGCGGCGTAGATGTGGTCTGTCATGTGTCTCCTAGAGGTTTCGTGACGTGGATCCCGCACTCGAGCTTGTCGGAGCCGGCCCAGCGGCCCGCGCGCTCTTCCTCGTCCGGCGAGATCGGCCGGGTGCACGGGATGCACCCGATCGACCGGAAGCCGACGTCGTGGAGCGGGTTATAGGGAATCTCGTTGACGTTGATGTAGGCCCAGACACGCTTCTCGTCCCAGTCGGCGAGTGGGTGCAGCTTCCAGACGTCGTAGCGCTCGGACCACTGCACCTTCGGCGTCGTCGCGCGGCTCGGCGACTGGTCGCGGCGGATGCCGGAAATCCAGGCGTCGTATGGCTCGAGCGCCTTCAACAGGGGCTCGACCTTGCGGATGTGACAGCAGCGGTCGGGGTCGGTCTCCCAGAGGTTCGGCCCTTCTTGCCGGTGCTGCTCCGCGACGGTGATCAGCGGCGGGGGCGGAAGCAGGCGGATGCCGTAGCGCTCCACGAGCCGGTCGCGCGTCTCGTAGCTCTCGCGGAAGAAGAGGTGCGTGTCGAGCTCGATCACGGGAATGTCGAGCGCGAGCTCGGCGACCATGTGCACGAGCACGGACGACTGCCGCTGCCACGAGCAGGTGAGGCAGAGCCGCTCACCGTACTCCGCGTGCGCCCAGCCGAGGATGTCCTCCGCGCTCATCGTCTCGAAGTCGAGCTCAGGAAGCTGGGGCGCGCTCGCCAAGCAGCACCTCCTTCAACGTGTCGCCGCGCAGGCCGAGACGCAGCGTCGCCAGCGGGATGACTTCCTCCGGCGGGATGTTCCCGAGGTTGACCGAGGGGCCGAACTGCTTGATGAACCAGACCTGAGCCGCCTTCGACGGCGCCTCGAAGATCACGTTCACGGGCCCGATCTCCATCGCGATGTCACTGATCAACGCGGTGCGCATCCCGCCGGCCGAGTCGAAGATCCCCGACGTCCCGCTCTCGCGCGCCTCAGTGATCACCTTCCAAGCGCCTGCCTCGAGCTCCTCGCGCAGCCACTGCTTCCACTCGTCGGCGGTGTACTCGACGCTCGAGTCCTTCGAGCCCACCTCGGAGAGGACGGTGAAGTCGAGCGCGAAGTCCGAGATCAGCTCCAGCTTCCGCTCGCGCGGGATCTCGATCGTCCCGTCCGAGAGCTCGACGTGCGTGAGCCCGAGCCCGTGCAGCCACTCCTTGTACTCGTCGAGCTTGTCCTTGGCGTAGACGACCTCGAAGAACGTGCCGCCGATCACGACAGGCTTTTCGCGAAGCACTTCGAGCTTTCGCTCGAGGTTCTGTGTGACGGCCGCCGTGCCCCAGCCGAGCTTGATGATCGAGATGTGGTCGCCCGCGGTCTCGAGGACATCCTCCCACGCGCGCGGGCCAAGTCCCTTGTCGATGACGTGCGTCAGGCCGTGATGTGACTCAAAGCCGAGCATAGAGCTCCTCCAGCTTCTTGCGGGCTGCTTCCTGGACGTCGTGGTAGAGCGAATTCCCGTGCGCGTCGATGCCGACCGTAAGCGGGCCGAAGTCCTTCACGCGGAACTTCCAGAGGCACTCGGGCATGAGCTCCTCCCAGACGACCTCCTCGATCTCCTCGATCTGCGTCGTCTCGAGCGCGGCCGCTCCGCCGACGATCGCGAAGTAGACCATCCCGTACTGCTTCATCGGGTCGATCGCCTCGTCGGGGAAGCCGCCCTTGCCGCAGATCGCGCGCACGCCGTAGTCGCGGCCGAGCGGCTCGGTGAAGCGCACCATCCGGGCGCTCGTGGTCGTGCCGATGCAGACCGGGTCGTAGCCGCCATCGTCGCGCTTCTTCACGCCCGGCGCGGTGTGGAGCAGGAACGAGCCGCGCAGGTCCATCGGAGGCTCCACGCCCTCGTCGAAGATCCGGATCTGAGTCCGGTCGCGAATCCCGATGATGTGCCCCTGGACGACGACCTCGTCGCCCGCGCGGAGCTTGAGGATCTCGGCGTCGTCCTGGATCGGGAACGTGACTTCGTGTGTGGCCATCAGGCCTCCCGGTCGAAGTCGATGGCGCCGTCGGCGGCGACGTGGGCGGTCGCGCGGCGGGCGGCCCAGCACTGGTAGTTGACGGCCACGGGGTTGAGCGTCATGTGCGTGTCGGCGTGCTCGACGTGGCAGGCAAGCACGGTGACGTCGCCGCCGAGCCCCATCGGCCCGATGCCGGTCTCGTTCAGGAGCTCGAAGAGCTCGGCCTCGAGCTTCGCGACCTCGGGATCCGGGTTCGTCGTCCCGACCGGGCGCGCGATCGCCTCCTTGGCGAGGTACATCGCGTAGTCGGCCGAGCCGCCGATCCCGACGCCGACGATCCCGGGCGGGCACGGCTTGCCCCCGGCGCCGACGATCGACTCGAGGACGAACTGCTTGATCCCCTTCACGCCGTCGGCGGGGACGCACATCTTAAGGAAGCTCATGTTCTCCGAGCCCGAGCCTTTGGGCACGCACTTGATGTCGAGGCCGTCCCAGCCGGGGATGAACTCCCAGTGGACGATCGGGAGCCGGTACCCGGTGTTCGGGCCGGTGTTCTCGCGGGTGAGCGTGTGGACGGCGTTCGAGCGCAGCGGGTGCTCGAGGGTCGCGCGCTCGGTGCCGGCCTTCAGGGCTTCGTAGATCTTCGCCGGGTGAAGCGGGAAGTGCTCGCCCACGCGGCAGGTGTAGACGGCGATCCCCGTGTCCTGGCAGACGAGGTTCTGCTGGTCGTCCGCGACGGCGACGTTCTTGACGATCGTCTCGAGCACGCGCTTGCCGGGAGTCGAGGTCTCGCGGTCTTTCGCCTCGGCGAGCGCATCGCGGAGATCCTGCGGGATGTCCTTCAGCGCCCAGACGTAGAGGTAGGCAGCCGCGTCCTCGACGGCCTGCGCGAGATCGACGGCCACCGTGCTCACGACGGCACCACCCCTTCGATCTGTGCCCACCGCTCTGCGATGACCTCCGGCTCGACCGGCTCGCGCCCGAAGTCGACATCGTCGCTCGACGTCCAGGTCGCCACCGAAAACTCGCCGCCGGCCGCCTCGAGGACCTTGCCGCCGAAGGTGCATTCCTCCGAGGCGAGGAAGAGCACGCCCGGCACGACCTGCTCCGGCTCGAGCTCCCCGGGCTGGACTTTCCACGTCAGCACGCGCGTCGCTGCCGCCGGAGCGATCGCGTTCGCGAGAATCCCGTGCGGCTCGCCCTCGGCCGCGGTGACGAACATCAGGCCGACGGCAGCCATCTTCGCGACGGCGTAGGCGCCGAGGCCGGGACGCGTGCGCTCCTTGCTCATCGCCCGGCCGGAGGTCGTGAAGACGAAGCGGCCGTAGCCCTGCTCCTTCATCGCGGGGAGAGCTGCGCGCGTGATCTGGAACGGCGCGTCGATGCTGATCTTGCGCATCCGGTCCCAGCTTTGGTCCGCGACGTCGAGCTCCTCCCAGATTACGAGGCCCGCGTTCTGAATCACCACGTCGAGACGACCGAAGCGCTCCAGGGCTTGCTCGACCAAGCTTTTGCCGGCATCAGGCTCCTCGAGGTTCTCGACAGACGCGAGACCGCCGATCTCGTGCGCGACGGCCTGAGCGACGGACGGATCCCCGCCGCTGCCGTCGGGCGCCACTCCGGCGTCGTGGACGACGACCGTTGCACCGCGCTCGGCGAACGCGCGCGCGTAGGCGGCCCCGAGGCCGCGGCCGGCGCCCGTAACGAGCACGATCCGGTCGTCGAACCGGATCATGCGGCCCTTTCCGCCGCAGCGGCTCCCGCGCGCCTGCCGAAGACGGTGCACTCGAGGAGCGAGTTGCCCATCATCCGGTTGCGGCCATGGGTGCCTCCCGCGATCTCGCCGCAGGCGAACAGGCCCGGAAGGGTCGTCTCGGAGTGATCGTCGATGACGAGCCCCCCGTTCTGGTAGTGGAGCACGGGAAAGGTCAAGATCGGCTGCTGGAGGGGGTCGATCCCGGCGGAACGGTAGCGGCGCAGCATGTACGGCAGTGAGATCTCGGCGTCGTGCTCCGATACTCGCGTCGTGTCGAGCAGCACCGCCGGGCGCCCGTCGGGAGTCTCGACGCCACGGCCGGCGTCGACCTCGTCGAAGATCGCCTGCGAGACCGCGTCGCGCGGGCCGAGCGGGTCCGTGAACTCCTCGCCGTCCGCGTTCAGCAGCGTCGCTCCGTATGCGCGCGTCGTCTCCGGGATCGAGTAGCCCTGCATCGTCGGCGGCCACGCGCCGCCGTTCGGGTGGTACTGGAGGGCGTCGAGGTCGCGGCTCTCTGCGCCGAGTCCGAGCGCGACCTGCGTCACCTCGCCGGTCGCGCCGGGGTGGTTCGTGGAGAGCTCGCCTCGCTCTTCGGCCTCGCGGTAGCAGCGCCCTCCGGCGGCAAGAACGACTGCGCCCGCTTCGATCTGCAGCTCGCCGCCGCTCTTCGGCCGGCACGTGGCGAACCAGCCGTTCTCCGTCTGCCCGATCTCGACGAGTGGACAGTTCGGGATCGCCTCCCCGCTCGACGCGACGAACGTGTCGCGGAGCGCCGTCGTGATCGCGTGTCCGGTGCGGTCGCCGACCTGCAAGAGGCGCTTGCGCGACGAGCCGCCACAGCGTGCGAGACGGTAGCCGCCGTTCTCGCGCGTGAACTCGACACCGTGCTCCTCGAGCCAGTGGATCGCGCCCGGCGCCTCGCCGGTGAGCACCTCGACGAGCTGCCGGTTCGCGGTCTCGTGCGAGCTCTGCCACACGTCCTCGGCGTGTTGCTCGGGAGAATCGTCCTCGCCGAACGCCGCCTGGATGCCGCCCTGCGCCTTCGCCGAGTTGCACGACTGGAGCGCGCCCTTCGTGACCAGCCCGACGCGGGCCCCCGAGCGCTCGGCCGACACGGCCGCGGCGAGCCCGGAGGCGCCGCTGCCGACCACGAGCACGTCGAAATGAAGCCGCTCGGCCATGGCTTGCGAGTTTACCTAATTAGACGGATTAGTTCTGCTTATCGTCAAGCCTCGGGCTATGCTCGCCGCCCGATGAGGTGGATGGCGAAAGCGGCGCTGCAGCGCGGTCTCGGCTTCTTGCCGCAGGGCGAGCGGCTGAACTACCTCTTCCAACGGCACGTCGCACACAGCCTGCCGGCGGGCGAGTCGGTCTTCCGGCGCAAGTTCGCCCGCGCGGAGCAGCACCTTCGGGCCTACCAGGAGCATGGCCCCGGGAAGCCACGCGCCGATGCCGTCTTCTGGGAGTTCGGCGTCGGCTGGGACCTCGCGATCCCACTCTCCTTCGCCACTCTGGGCGTCGGGCGACAGGTGCTCGTCGACATCCGGCCGAGCGCTCGGGTCGAGCTCGTCAACGACTCCCTTGCCCACCTGGACCTCGATCCGGTGCAGTCGCTCGCGGAGCTCGAGGAACGGTTCGAAATCGAGTACCTCGCCCCGCGCGATGCGCGAGCGACGGGGCTGCCCGGCCAGTCGGTCGACTTCGTCTCCAGCACGGATGTCTGCGAGCACGTCCCCGAGGACGACCTGGCCGCGATCTTCCGCGAATGCCACCGGCTCCTGCGGCCGGGCGGCGGGTTCAGTTGCCGGATCGACTTGCAGGACCACTACGCGTACTTCGACCGCTCGCTCTCGAAGTACAACTTCTTGCGCTACTCGGACGGGGCCTGGCGCCTTGTCAACTCACCGCTGCACTTCCAGAACCGCCTGCGGGCACCGGACTACCTGCGGCTCGTGCGCGATGCCGGCTTCGAGGTCATCGTGGAGCGGCCCTCAGGGCCGAGTGAGGACGGGCTCGAAGAGTTGCGGCGGCTGCCGCTGGCGCCGCGCTTCCGCAACGGCTACACGCCTGAAGAGCTGGGCGTGACCGTGCTCTCGTTCGTGGCGCGCGCTTGAGGGCCTCGGGGCTCGCCGCAGCGCGGCCGCTGCGAGCTACCAGATGCTGCGAAAGAGCCCGGCGATCTCTGCCGGGCTCGCCGGACGCGGGTTGGCAAGCGCCCCTCCCCTGACCGCGGTCGCCTCCGCCACTTCGTCGAGCTCGTCCTCCGGCACACCGAGGTCCCGCAGGCGCTCGTAGCCGCCGAGGCGAGCGAGCTCCTCCGTGCGTGCGATCGGGTCGTCCGCGCCGAGGGCCTCGCCGAACCGAGCGATCTCGGCTGCCGCGACCGGCTCGTTGAAGCGAAGTGCCGGCGGCAGGCAAAGCGCGTTCGCGGCGCCGTGCGGAATGCCGTAGCGGCCGCCGACCGCCTGGGCCATCGCGTGCCCGAGGCCGAGGCCTGCCGAACCGAGCGCCATCCCGGCGTGCATCGCACCCTCGAGAAGTCGCGTACGCGACTCGAGGTCGTGGCCGTCCGCGAGTACGTCCGGAAGCACGCCGCCGATGATGCGCGCCCCTTCGAGGGCGTGGTCGTCCCCCGTCGGGTTACGGCCCGCGACATAGAGCGCCTCGGCTGCGTGGGCGAGCGCGTTCATCGCCGTGCCGCCGCTCTCGGCGCGCGGGAGGTCGAGGGTCAGCTTCGGGTCGTAGACGACGCCGGCCAGGAGGCCGCCGCCTCCACCGCCGACCATGTGCTTCTGCGGGTCTCGAACGCCGTAAAAGGGCGTCCACTCTGCGCCGGAGTACGTCGTCGGCACCGAGACGAGCGGGAGCCCGGTCGCGGCGGAGACGGCTTTCGCCAGATCGATCGCGCTGCCGCCGCCGACCGCGAGTATCCCGTCCGCGCCCTGGGCCTGTGCGGCGATCTCGGGGATGCGGTCGCTCGGCACCTGGTTCCAGCGGGCTGTTGCGGGGAGGTCGAGATGCGACCAACGGTCACTTGCGATGGCGAACGGCTTCCGGCTTCCAACCTCGGCGAGCACAGCCGGAAGCTCCTCGAGGCCCCAGCGGACGATCACTTGAGCTGTTCCTTGGCAAAGGCGACGAACGCGTCCGCGGCACGGGTTGGCGACCTGCCGGCCGACCGGACGAGCGAAATCTGGCGGGCTGGATCCAGGCCCCTCACGCGCGCCACAGCGAGCGTGCCTGCGGCGAGGTCGGCCTCGATCGCGGCGCGGGAGATGAAGGTGACGCCGTAACCCGCCGCGACCGCCGAGCGCGCGGACTCCTGCAGGCCGAGCTCGAGCTTTGGGTCGAGGTCGCGCAAGCGTGTTCCGGCCCGCCGTAGCTCGTCCTCGATCACCTGCCGTACGCCCGCGCCCTCCTGCATCACGATCAGCGGCTCGCTGCGGAGGTCGTCGAGTGTGACGGTATTCCCGGCGAACCGGTGGTCCGGCGGGCAGGCGAGGACGACCTCGTCGCGGAAGAGCGGCTCGAAGACGACCCCGCGGTGGCGGCGTGCGGCGCCGACGACGCCGAGCTCGAGCTCCCGGTCCGCGACGCGGTCGACGACGGTCTGCGTGTCGGAGATCGAAAGCGAGATCGCGACGCCTGGGTTCCGCAGCTGAAACTCGCCGAGCAGCACCGGCACGACCGTGCTTCCGGGGCCGGTCGAGGCGCCGACCTCGAGCGCGCCGCCGAGCTCACCTTCCTCGCCCGCCTCGAGCTCCTCGAGGAGCTGGTCCTCGAGCGCGAGCAGCCGCTGCGCGCCGCGGTAGAGCGCAAGCCCAGCTTCGGTCGGCTCGACCCGGCGGCCCGAACGGTCGAGCAGCTGCCGGCCGAGGCGCTTCTCGAGCGACCGGACCTGCAGGCTCACCGCGGGCTGCGTCACGCCGAGCCGCTCGGCCGCTTGCGAGAAGCTCTTCCGCTCGACGACGGCGCAGAACGCGGCAAGCTGACGCGTGTCCATAAGGATTCATTATGCCTGGAGTCACACTTTCGTCACAGTCTTGTGACAGACACGTGCGCCTTTCCTCGTTACGATCGCCTTGGGGAGGAGGCCGGGCGAACCGAACTACAGGACCAGAGGCGGAGACGGCAAAGCGGGGTCTTCGCAGATTGCCCCGAACGCTCTAGCATCTCCGCGTGGCCGCGCCCCAGCCGAGTCGGAGCACCTCCTCGCAGCCACGCCCGAGCGACTCGTTCATCGAGCGTTTCGCCGGCCTCGTCCGAGGATCGCCGAAGCGCCGCGTCGACCTCGAGCTGCGGCTGCTCGACATCCTCCTGTCGAGCCTCTTCCTCCTCGTGGCGCTCCCCCTCCTGCTCTTGATCGGGGCCGGGCTCGTAGTCACCAGCGGCCTTCCGCTCTTCTACCGCGGCGAGCGCGTCGGCCGCGACGGCCGGATCTTCGAGATGCTCAAGTTCCGGACGCTGCGCCGCGGCGCCGAGGAGCGACTCGGCCCGTACCTCGGCCAGGAGCTGGTCAAGCGCACACGGTCGGAGACGACGCGACTGGGCCGCCGACTCCGCGCCATGCAGCTCGACGAGCTGCCGCAGCTCTGGAACGTGCTGCGCGGCGACATGAGCCTCGTCGGCCCGCGCCCGATCCGGCCGCGCTTCTTCGAGCAGCTCGCGAGCGAGCTCCCGGCGTACTGGCAGCGCTGTGTCGTCCGCCCAGGCCTGACCGGCTTCGCCCAGGTCCGCCGTGGCTACGAGAGCTCGATGGCCGAGAAGCTGGCGCACGACATGGAGTGGATCGCCGACCGCTCGGTGCCGCTCTACATCCGCACGCTCTTCTCGACCGCCTTCCGTATCGTCGGCCAGTCGCTGCGGGGCCTTTTCAGGCACCGGGATTAGTGCCCCTGCCAGTGGTGGTGCCCAGGCTCTCGGTCGCTAGCACCAAGCCAGAGACCGCGCTGACCCGCAGCTCAGGCTAGACAGCTTGAGCAAGGAGCAGGGTGGGCTCTGGCGCCGCGTGATAGCGGGCGAGAGACAGGCGACCCTCGCTGGGAGGGGCACTAAACTCAAGCGCCGTGTGCGGGATCTGCGGGATCGCCTCCCTGAACGGGCCCGCCGACCCCGAGCGGCTCGCGCGCATGAGCGCCAAGCTCGTCCACCGCGGCCCCGACAGCGACGGCTCGTTCGCCGAGGGTCCCGTCGCCCTCGCCGCGCGCAGGCTCGCGATCATCGACCTCGAGACCGGCGACCAGCCGATCGCAAACGAGGGCGGGACGATCCAAGTCGTCCAGAACGGTGAGCTCTACAACTACCGGGAACTCCGCGCCGAGCTCGCGCGCCAGGGACACCAGTTCCGGACGCACGGCGACACCGAGGTCCTCGTCCACCTTTACGAGCAGCACGGGCTCGACTTCGCCCGTCGGCTCCGCGGCATGTTCGCCGTCGCGCTGTGGGACTCGAAGGCCGGCCGCCTCGTCCTCGCTCGCGACCGCTTCGGGATCAAGCCGCTCTACTACCGCGCCACGGCCGACGACCTCGAGTTCGCCTCCGAGCTCCGTGCCCTGCCGCGGGGCGAGATCGACCTCGACGGGCTCGAGGCTTTCCTCGCCTTCAACTCGATCCCCGCACCACTGACGATCTTCCGCGAGGCGCGCAAGCTGCCGCCGGGGCATCTGCTCGTGTGGGAGAACGGCGGCCTTCAAATCCAGCGCTTCGCCCGCCCCGCGCCTGCCCCGGCCGATGAGCTCCGAGACGACGACGAGGCCGAGCTGCTCGAGGAGCTCCGTGCCCGCCTCCGCGACTCGGTGCGGGCGCACCTGGTCTCCGACGTCCCGGTCGGCGTCCTCCTCTCGGGCGGGATCGACTCGTCTGCGCTGGCCGCCCTGGCCGCCGAGGAGAGCGCCGAAGCGCTCCGTACCTTCTCGATCGGGTTCGAGGAGCGCTCGTTCGACGAGCTCGAAGATGCGCGTCTCGTTGCCGAGCGCTACTCGACGCAGCATCGCGAGCTCGTGCTCCGGCCCGATGCCGCGCTGCTCCTCCCCGCGCTCGCCGAGGCCTTCGACGAGCCCTTCGCCGACTCGTCTGCGCTGCCCACGTACCTCGTCTCGCAGCTCGCCGCGCAGGACGTCAAGGTCGCGCTCTCCGGCGAGGGCGGCGACGAGCTCTTCGGCGGCTACTACACCTACGTCGCCGACCTGCTCGCCGAGCGCACCGGCGGGCTTGCCCGCCTCGCGCGGCCGCTCGTCGAGCGCCTTCCCAGCTCCAGCGCACGGGCGAGCTTCGACTACAAGGCCAAGCGCTTCGTCCGAGCCGCGCACCTGCCGCCGCTCGAGCGCCACCACGGCTGGAAGGAGATCTTCTCTCCGGACGCGCGCGCGGCGCTGACCGGCCGCCGAAGCGATTTCGACCCAGTCGACGTGCTCCGCGAGCGCTTCGCCGAAACCGAGGGCGCCGAGGTCCTGGCCCGACTCCAGGACGTCGACCTCGGGATCTACCTCGTGGACGACCTGCTGGTGAAGACCGACCGCGCCTCGATGGCGCACTCGCTCGAGGCACGCGTCCCGTTGCTCGACCAGGTCGTGACGAACCTCGCCCTGATGCTGCCGACGCAGCACCGGGTCAGCGGCTTGCGCAAGAAGGTCCTGCTCCGCAAGGCCGTCGCACCGCTGCTGCCCGAGCAGATCGTCAAGGGCAAGAAGCGCGGCTTCTCGATCCCCGCTGCGGCGTGGCTGCGCGGCAAGCTCGAGCCGTTCGCGCGCGACACGCTCTCGCCGGACACCATTCGGCGGCAGGGCTTCTTCCGTCACGAAGCGGTCAGCCGCCTGATCGACCGCCACGTCGACGGCAAGGAGGATCTCTCACGGCAGCTCTGGGGGCTGCTCGCGTTCACGCTCTGGCACGAGCGGCACGTCGAGCGCGATCCGGGGCCGCTGCGCGAAGCGCGACTGGAGGCACTCGTCCCCTGACCGACCTGCCCGACTTCGGGCTCGGCTACCCCGGGACTGAGTTGCGGCGCCGCCTCGTCGACGCCGTGCTCGTCGGCGACAAGACCGCGACCGCCGGCCTTCACGGCGACGAGCCGACGCCGACCGTGGGCGACCGGTACGCGCTCGTGGACGATCGCGGCCAGACGCGCGCGATCGTCGAAGTGACCGAGATCCAGGTGGTACCGGCCGGCGAGGTCGACCTCCAGTTCGCGCGAGACGAAGGCGAGGGGTTCGACTCCGTCGCCGACTGGCACGCGGCGCACGAACGCTTCTTCGAGCGGACGATCGAGCCAGAGACCCTTATCGACGCGGTCCGCTTCCGCATCGTGGAGCGCCTTTGAGGGTCTGGGTCGACATCACCGCGCCGGCCCATGTGCTGGTGTTCCGCCCGCTGATCTCGATCTTGCGAGACCGTGACGACGAGGTCGAGGTCACTTCGCGCGACTACGCGCAGACGATCCAGCTGCTCGAACTGCACGGGATCGAGGCCGAGATCCTGGGCCGACACGGTGGGCGCTCCAGGCTCGGCAAAGCGCGCTCCCTAGCTTCGCGCCTCAGCGCTCTGCGCAAGTGGGCCCACGGCCGCCGCTTCGACGGAGCCCTGGCGCACGGCTCGCATGAGCTGACGATGACAGCCCGCCGGCTCGGCATTCCGAGCGCGACCACGTTCGATTACGAATTCGCCTGGCTCCAGCACCAGCTCGGCTGCCGAGCGGCCACGCGCGTGGTCGTGCCCGACGCGATCCCGCCCGAGCGGCTCGAGCGCTACGGCGTCGAGGAGCCGAAGCTCCGCCGCTACCAGGGCCTGAAGGAGGAGTACTACCTCGCCGACTTCGAGCCGAACCAAGCCGCGCTCGGCCAATGGGAGATCGACGCCGCCCGCACGCTCGTCGTCGTGCGCACGCCGCCTGACGTCTCGCTCTACCACCGGCGCTCGAACCCGCTCTTCCCGCAGGTACTCGACCACCTCGGGAGGAACGAGTCGGTGCAGACGATCGTCATTCCGCGAACGCCGGAGCAGCGCGATTACGTCCGCGGGCTCGGGCTGCCGTCGGTGCTCGTGCCGGACCAGGCCGTCGACGGCCAGAGTCTGATCGCGCTCGCCGATCTCGTCGTCTCGGCGGGAGGCACGATGAACCGCGAAGCAGTTGCGCTCGGCGTGCCCGTCTACACGACCTACGGGGGCCGGCTGGGCGGCGTCGACGAGATGCTGATCCGCGAGGGCCGGCTGATCCCGCTCAGCGACCCGCGCGCGCTCGACCTGCGCAAGCGAGAGGGAGAGCGGCAGCGGGTCCGGCGCGACCCAGCGGAGATGCTGGACCTGCTGCTAGGCGGCCTCTAGCGCCTCGAGCACTTCGGTGCCGTAACGCTCGAGCTTCGTCGGGCCGACGCCCGGAATCGACGCCAGCTCCGAAATCGAGCTCGGGCGGCGCTCGGCGATCTCCGCCAGCGTCGAGTTGTGGAAGACGACGTACGCGGGCACGTCGTCGGCCTTCGCGCGCTTGAGGCGCCAGATCTTGAGGGCGTCGTAGACGGGGCTCTGCGGCTCCTCGGCGCGCTTGCGCAGAGGCGGCGCCGCCTCGACGCCGAGCTCGGCCAGGAAGCGGCTCGGCTTCCCAGCCCACGTGACGGCGAGGTGTCGCTTGGCCCGCGTCATGCCCACGTACAGGAGCCGCCGCTCCTCGGCCATTGCGCCCGGGACGCGCATCGACTGCTTGCACGGCAGCTCCTTCTCCTCGACCCGCGGGATGAAGACCGCCTCGAACTCAAGGCCTTTCGCGCGGTGCAGCGTGAGCAGGTGGACGCCTCCCTCTGCGCCGTGGTCATATCGCGCCCGGAGCCACTTGACCCAATCCTCGACGGTCTTCGAGCCGTCGTCGTACTCCTCCGCCAGCTTGCAGAGCCGCCGCAGGTCGGCCTGGCGCACGAGCTCGCGCTCCCCGACGCCCTCCGGAACCGGCTCGACGAGGCCCTGCTCCCGCGCGACACGTCGAACCTCCTCGGCCAGCGACCCGAATCCCGCGGCGCGAAGACCCTTCAGCAGCTGCCGGGCGCCGTCGCGCGCGAGCAGCGCCGCGCCCTGAAACGGGACCCCCGCATCGCCGAAGAGCTCCTCGAAGTCGGCCGAGCGTGAGTTGAGCCGGAACAGCACGGCCATCTCCTCGTACGGCACGCCCTCCGCGGCGAGCGCCCGCGCCCGCTCCAGCACGAAGGCGCCCTCCTCCTCCGGCGACTCGAACCCGCGGAGCACCGGCTCGGGGCCGGCATCGCGCACCGCACGCAGCGTCTTCTCGGCCCCGCCGAGCCGAGGCACGAGCCGGTTCGCGAGCGCGAGCACCTCCGGCGTCGAGCGGTAGTTCTCCTCGAGCCGCACGACGGTCGCCGACGGAAACCGGCGAGCCATCCCGAGCAGCCACTCAGGCGAGGCGCCCGTGAACCCATAGATCGACTGGTAGTCGTCGCCGACCGCGCAGAGCTCTTCGCCGTCGCCGAGCCAGAGCTCGAGCAGCGAGTGCTGAAGCAGGTTCACGTCCTGGTACTCGTCGACGGTGAACGCGCCATACCGCTCACGCAGCGCGGCCAGTGCGAACTCATCGGCCTCGTACATTCGCACGGCGAACTCGAGCAGGTCCTCGAAGTCGACGAGTCCCGCTTCGGACTTGCGACGCTCGTAGTCGCGGAAAACGCGCGACATCAGGTCGGGCGGGATCGGCGGCTCGTGCTCGCCGAGGCCGCGCGGGTAGCTCGCCGGAGTCAGCCGCCGGTTCTTCGCCCACTCGACCTCGGTCGCGAGGTCGCCCGCGGGCCGGAACCGGTACGGCCGCGGCAACGAGTTCCCGATCTGGCGCAGCAGCAGTGCCTTCGTCGAGAGGATCCGGCCGGGCGGCTCTCCGCGCGCGCGCCGCAGCTGCGCCAGGGCCGCGGAGTGGAACGTGCGCGCCTCGACGCCGTCGACGCCGAGCCGCTGCAAACGGCCGCGCATCTCGGCGGCAGCCTTGTCCGTGAACGTGACCGCCAGGATCTCGGCCGACCGGAATGCGCCGGAGGCGACCTGCCACGCGATTCGCCGCGTGATGGTCGTCGTCTTGCCCGAGCCCGCGCCCGCGAGGATGCAGACCGGCCCGCGCACGGCCTCCGCCGCGCGCCGCTGCTCAGTGTTCAGGCCCTCAAGCACCGAGCCAACCTAGCCCGCGAAGCGGACGAGCCTAGGTCGGCTTCAGTCCCGAAAGTGTGTCTTCTTCTTCCGCGTAGACCGGCGCCCGCGCCTCGAGCAGCCGCGGCGTCCGCATCATCGTGGAGAGGCGCGAGACGACCTCGAGCGTCACGCCCTCCTCGACCATCCGCTCGAGCTCGGCGAGCTCCTCGTCGAGCCACACCGAGTCGACGATCGGCCCGCTCACGCGCATGATCTTCGGGTGCGAGGTGGGTACGACGGTCTCGCCCTCGCCCCAGAGCTCTTCGTGCAGCTTCTCGCCCGGCCGCGCGCCGACGATCTGGACGTCGATGTCACGTTCCGGCTCTTTGCCCGACAGCCGGATCATCTGCATCGCGAGATCGATGATCGGCACCGGCTCGCCCA
Organism: Actinomycetota bacterium; assembly: GCA_046731695.1. Classification (GTDB taxonomy): domain Bacteria; phylum Actinomycetota; class Thermoleophilia; order Gaiellales; family Gaiellaceae; genus AC-32. The sequence goes on along the minus strand of JBKPLR010000099.1, from coordinate 23,167 downwards.
TGTCGAGGACGAAGACGTCCCCGCGGCCACCGATCGCGCCGGCCTGGATGACCAGCGACGCCGCCTCGGGGATCGTCATGAAGAACCGCGTCATCTCCGGGTGCGTGACGGTCACCGGCCCGCCGTTCGCGATCTGGCGGCGGAAGATCGGGATCACGCTGCCCGAGGAGCCGAGCACGTTTCCGAAGCGCACCGCGACGAAACGCGTCTTGATGTCCTCGCGCGCGCCGTGGGCCTCGACGATCCACTCGCAAAGCGCCTTCGACTGGCCCATCACCGTCTTCGGGTTGACAGCCTTGTCGGTCGAGACGAGCACGAACCGGCGGGCGCCGAACGCGACTGCCGCCTCAGAGACGACCCGGGTGCCGAGCGCGTTGTTCCGCACGGACTCGAGCGGGTTCGCCTCCATCAGCGGCACGTGCTTGTACGCGGCCGCGTGGAAGACCACCGCCGGCCGGTAACGGTCGAAGACCTGGTGCATCTTCCGCCGGCTCTTGACGTCCGCGAGCACGGGGACGCAGGCGGCGAACCCGCGCTCGTCGACGAGCTCGCGCTCGATGTCGAACAGCGCCGTCTCGCCCTGCTCCACGAGCACCAGCCGCTGCGGCCGGAGCCGCGCGATCTGGCGGCAGAGCTCCGAGCCGATCGAGCCGCCGGCGCCGGTCACGAGCACGGTCTGGTTCTGCACGTAGGCCGCGCTCGCCTCGAGATCGACGTCGATCGGCTCGCGGCCGAGCACGTCCTCGACCTGCACGGGGCGGATCTGCCTCGCGAGCTCGCTCTCGCCCGAGATCAGCTCGTAGAGGCCCGGAAGCGTCTTTACGGGCACGTTGCCCTCGCGCGTGACCGTGACGATGCGCTGGCGCGCCTCGCCGGATGCCGACGGGAGCGCGATCAGCACCTCGTCCGGCTTGTTGTCGCGAAGGATGTGCGGGAGGTCTGCGGTCGTCCCGAGCACGCGCACGCCGTGGACGCGAAGGTTCTTCTTGCGCTGGTCGTCGTCGATGAGGCCGATCGGCGTGTAGCCGAGCTGGCGGTTGCGCTGGAGCTCGCGGATGACGAGCTGGCCCGCGTCTCCGGCCCCGACGACCAGGACTTCCTTGCCGCGGGCGACCAGACCGGTGCCCGGGCGCTCGATCACCGTGCGGGCGAGCAGCCTCGACCCCGCAACGAGCCCGAGCAGGAGCAGCCAGTCCATGATCGCCACCGAGCGAGGTAGCCGCACCTGGCTCACCGGCGAGAGGAAGTACACCGTCAGTCCCGAGATCAGCGACGCGATCGTGACGCCGCGAACCGCCGACCACATGTCTCGGATCGAGACGTAGCGCCACCAGCGCTCGTAGAAGCCGGCGAACACGAAGACGACGAGCTTGATGCCGACGACGATCGGGAGCGTTCGCCGGAAGAGCGTGTCGTAGTACGGCGGCACCCCGCGGTCGAAGCGGAGCTCGAAGGCGAGGTACCACGCGAGCGCGATCAGCCCGGCGTCGGCCACGAGCTGCCAGAGCCGGTGCCGGTTGATCCTGCTCACGCCCGCACCGCTGCCGCTTCCCGGATCACGGAGACAACGCGCTCCTGCACTTCGGGGGAGATCCCGGCCCACATCGGCAGCGCAAGGTTCTCGCGCGCCGCCCGCTCGGTCTCGGGAAGCGAGCCTTCCTTCCAACCGAGGTAGCTCAGCCCGGGCTGCAGGTGAAGCGGCGTCACGTAGTACGACGCGTTTCCGATCTCCGCGGCGGCCAAAGCCTCGCGGAGCCGGTCGCGCTCCGGCGAGCGGACGACGTACATGTGGTACACGTGCGCGGGCTCGTCGGCCGGGAGCTCGCACAGCTCGCCGAGGCCGAGCTCCTCGTAACGCGCCGCCGCCTCGCGTCTGGAGCGATTCCAACCCGGGAGCTCTCCGAGGAAGAGCCGCAGCACCGCGGCTTGGAGCTCGTCGAGGCGCGAGTTGTAACCGACGGCTTGAAAGTCCTTCTTTTCACGCGAGCCGTGGAAGCGCAGCAGCTTGACCCGCTCGGCGAGCTCCTCGTCGTTCGCGGCCACGAGGCCCGCGTCGCCAAGGGCGAATAGGTTCTTGGTCGGAAAGAAGCTGAAGGTCGAGAGCACGCCGTGCCGCGCCGCCCCCTGGGCACCGAAGGCCTGGGCGGCGTCCTCGACGATCGGTACGCCGAGCGAGGCCAGCTCGCCGAGCGGCATCACGAGACCAAAGAGATGCACCGGCATGAGCGCCCGCGTCTTCGGCGTCACCCGCGCGGCCACGTCCTGGGGGTCGAGGTTCAGCGTGGCCGGGTCGATGTCGGCGAAGACCGGCGTCGCCCCGCGGCGGGCGATGGCTTCCGCGGTCGAGTAAAAGCTGAACGCGGGGCAGATGACCTCGTCGCCGGGGCCGATGTCGAGCGCGTCCAGGGCGAGCACGAGCGCGTCGGTGCCGTTTGCGACCCCGACCGTTCGCGGCACGCCGAGGAGCTCCGCGGCCTCGCGCTCGAAGGCCTCGACGTTCGGCCCGAGGATGAACGTGCCGGACTCCAGGACCTCGCCGATCCGCTCCTGGATCTGCGGAATCAGGCGCTCGTACTGCGCCTTGACGTCGATGAGGGGGATCCTAGGCACCGGCGTTGAGTCTAGTAGAGCGTCGTCTCAGCACCAGATACAGCACCAGGAGCACCGCTCCTGCCACGACGATCCAGTCCACGTAGCGGAGCGCGTCGTGCACGTCGCTCCACTGGGAGCCCACGGCGTAGCCGATTCCGGCAAGGCCGAAGCAGAACGGGATGCAGCCGATCAGCGCGAGCGGTGCGTAGCGGCGGAACTCGAACCGGGCGACTCCCGCCGGAATCGCGACGAACGAGCGGACGACGGGGACCGACAGCCCGACGACCACCGTCCAGCCGCCGTAGCGGTCGAACCACCCCTCGGCCCGCTCCAGCTTCGCCGGCGTCACGTGCAGCCAGCGCCCGTGGCCTTCGAGCAGCGGCCGTCCGCCGAACGCGCCGATCGCCCAACCGCAGAGCGCGCCGAGGAAGCAGCCGAGGACGCCGGCGACCGCCATCGCGACGTAGGCCCACCCGCCGGTGAGCTGGTGGCCGAAAACGACCACGTGCGCGTCCGCGAAGGCTCCTGCCGCGACCGCCCCGGCGTACAGCATCACAACCTCGCTCGCCGCAGGGATCACGGCCGAGAGGCACATCAGCAGGAAGACTGCGTAGACGCCGTGATCGCCCACGAACGACGTCACGGAGCCCGTCACGGAGGCGAGCACGGGGTGAAGCTAGCGGAGAACCACGAACGCCTGCGCGAGCTGCACCGGCCCATACGTGTTCCGGGCGAAAACTTTGAAGACGTACCTTCCGCGGTAGGCGAGCCGGCCGCTCGCGTAGCGGCCGTCCCAGCGCATCACGCGGCGCCCTGGGTTCAGCTGGACCGGGCGCAGACGCCGCACCAGGACGCCGGACCGAGTCCAGACCGATCCGATCACTCGTGCCTCGTGCGCGACCCGGAATTGCGCGACGACCCTGTTTCGGCGCTTGGCGTGGAGTCGGATCGCCTTCGGGGACACCCGGAGGAAGCCGAGCGTGTCGTTGACCCAAAAGCCGCGCTCAACGGAAGAGCTCCGCCCCTGGTCGTCCTTCGCCGTCACGACCCAGCGCCAGCGGCCGAGCGCCTGGGCGCGCCCCTTCGCGCGCGACCCGGGCCACGCGACGCGGTAGATGCCGGGCAGGCGGGCTCCCGACTCCGTGTACGCGTTCGAGCCGTCCGGCTCGACGATCTTGGCGTCGATCGTCGAAGGCCGAACGACCTTGTAGGACAGCGACTGCCGCTCGTCGATTCCGTCCCCGTTCGGCGAGATCACGGGCAGCGCCGGGGGCGGCGCGTAGACGCCCACGTACATCACCGCGAGCGCCTCCGCGACGGCGCGCTCGCGTCCGCGGTCCGAAGGCCGGTTCAGCAGCTTCCCATCGAACGCCATGGTGCTGGAGCCGCCGGAGTCGAGTGCCGAGCCGGTCACCGCTCCGAACCGGACGAGCGTCTGGCCGAGCTCGAAGTTCGTCAGGCCGACGCTGTAGCCGGGCTGCCGTCCGTCGACGACGACCATGACGATCTTGCCGTCGCGTCGCTGCCCGACTCCCGTGCGCGGATCGCGCGGGGCGATCTGGGAGGGCAGGAAGTCCTCGCCGGCCGTGTAGACCGCGCGACCCTTCCGGACGATGACCGGCCCGCCGCCGAGGGCATCGGTGATCCCGGTCGCGGTCCAATCGGGCCGCAGCACGAGATGCGTCACGACGTGGGTCGGCGGCGGCGCCTCGGAGAGCAGCTTCGAAGCCTGCGACCCCCGGGCGACGAGGACGGCCCCGTCACGGGGAATCGGCGTGTTGCCGCCGGTCGTCTGCGTGATGACGTTGCCGGCAAGGTCGTTGTCGATGGACGCGGGCGGGAACGGCTCGATCACCGCTTCGGCGACGCCGGGAATCGCGGGCGTCCTCGCGCCCCACACCGGCGTGAAGAGGGACGTGCCGTCGCCGCGCGGCGGCTGGTTCACGCCCGTCAGTGGACGCCGCTGGCCGAGACCCTGCCAGTAGCCGTAGAACGCGACCCGGCCAACGGTCAGCTTTCCGGTCGACGCGGCGATTCCGATGCTCGATCTCGTCCGGTACGGCTGGTTCTGGAGGACGCCGTTCTGCATCAGCATCCCGCTCGGGTGACCGTCGTTCCAGTTGAAGAAGTCGCCGTTCACGCCCGCAACCGTGGCCGAGTCGGAGACGTCTTTCTGCATCGAGGTCACGCGCTCGCGGCCAAGGATCGAGCCGTTGGAGAGGATCGGCCGAAGCGAATAAAGGCCGCCCGGCCTGGGCGCGGTTAGGACGTGGATAACGACGGGCCCGTGCGCCGTGAACTGGACCTGCCGCGCGTAGGTCACGCCCGGCATGAGGACCTGCGTGCCGGCGCGCGCCGGCGCCGCGACGCCCGCGGCGAGACCCAGCAGTAGGGCTCCGATGACGACTCGGCGGAGCACGACCCCACGTCACGCTAGCGAAAGTCCGGCCTGGAGTGAACAATCGCCGTCGTGAGGCGCTTGGCGCTCGCGGCTCTCCTGCTACTGAGCCTCGGAGGCGGAATCGCCTATGTGCTCGCGAACCGGCCCGCGCATCACGCGGCGACGACTCGTGCGACGACTACCACGCGCCCTAAGCCGAAACCGCGGGTGCTCGGCCCGCACAACCATCCCGTTCCGATCCTCATGTATCACGTCCTCGGCACGCCGCCGCAGAACGCGTCGTACCCGCACCTCTACGTCAAGCGGGCTGACCTCGCTCGACAGCTCCGGTGGCTCGAGCGGAACGGGTACCACGCGGTCACGCTGGGGCGGGTCTTCCGCTACTGGCACAAGAGTGTGCCTCTTCCCGCCAAGCCGGTCGTGCTCTCCTTCGACGACGGCTACTTGAGCGACTACGCGATTGCGATGCCGGCCCTGCGGCGCTACCGCTGGCCAGGGGTGCTCAACCTCGTGGTCCACAACGTCGCGCCCGGCGACATCACGGGTCCGGAGGTGCGCGCGCTGATCGCGGCCGGCTGGGAGATCGACGCACACACGATCTCGCACGTCGACCTGACGATGGTGGGCGCGGCGCAGCTGCGGCACGAGGTGGCCGGCTCACGGCGGCTGCTCCAACACATGTTCGGCCGGCCGGTCGACTTCTTCTGCTATCCGATCGGCCACTACGATGCGCGGGTCGTCGCTGCCGTCCGCGCCGCCGGCTACCTCGGCGCGACCACTGAGAATCCCGGCCTCGGCGCGCCGAGCCAGCCGTACACGCTCAACCGGATCCGCGTCGACCTCGGCGACGGCGTGAGCGGCTTCGCCAAGAAGATGCAACGCTACGCGACATGAGCGCGACGCTCGGCACCCGCGGCGAGCTGCTCGAAGACCTGATCGAGCGCTATCCGGAGATCCCGCCGGAGGCGGTCGTCAAGGAGGACCTGCTCCGCACGGGCATCGCCTTCGACGAGGCGGCGCTGACCGAGAACCTCGACGGCCGCGTGAAGCCGAAGTCCTACTTCATCTTCTCGTTCGACCAGAAGCCGTTGGCGGAGCTCGGCGCGGCCGCGCTGCAGCGGCCGCCGGAGGAGATCGCCTTCAGCGGCGGGCCCTGGGAGCTGCGCCGGACCATCGTTTCGGTGCGAGTCAACCCCGACTCGCCGTACCGCATCGACCGCGAGCTCGGCCTTTCCCTCGAGGGCCGCGAGCTGGCGGAGGTGACGCTCCCACCGATGCCCGAGTATTACCGCCACACGCTCGCGAACGGCAAGACGGTGATGGAGACCGCGCCGACGATCGAGTGGGGCTACCTGATCTACCTCACCGTGCTGCGGCTGTGCCAGTACTTCGGCGCGCACGAGGAGTGCGGCTTCTGCGACATCAACCACAACTGGCGCCAGCACAAGAAGGCCGGACGCCCGTACACCGGCGTGAAGCCGGTCGAGGACGTGCTCGAGGCGCTCGAGCTGATCAATCGTTACGACGACGGTCACACCCATGCGTACACGCTCACGGGCGGCTCCGTCACATCGACGGTCGAGGGCCTGCCCGAGGCCGAGTTCTACGGCCGCTACGCGCAGGCGATCGAGGAACGGTTCCCAGGCCGCTGGATCGGCAAGGTCGTCGCGCAGGCCCTCCCGAAGGCCGACGCGCAGCGCTTCAAGGACTACGGGATCCAGATCTACCATCCGAACTACGAGGTCTGGGACAAGCGGCTCTTTTCGCTGATCTCGCCCGGCAAGGAGCGCTACGTCGGCCGCGAGGAGTGGCACCGCCGGATCCTCGACGCGGCCGAGATCTTCGGGCCGAGCCACGTGATCCCGAACTTCGTCGCGGGCGTCGAGATGGCGCGGCCGTTCGGGTTCGAGTCAATCCACGAGGCGATCGCGTCGACCGTTGAAGGCCTCGACTACTTCATGTCGCACGGGGTGACGCCGCGCTTCACGACCTGGTGCCCGGAGCCGACGACGCCCCTCGGGCGCGACAACCCGGACGGCGCGCCGCTGGAGTACCACGTGCGGCTGCTCGGGGCCTACCGCGAGGCCCTGCACCGCCACGGCCTGAAGCCGCCGCCCGGGTACGGCGAGCCCGGAGTCGGCAACGCCGTCTTCTCCGTCAGCTCATTCATGGACGTCCTGTGAGCCGGATCTCCGTCGACGAGGCACGCGAGCTCTGGCTCCGATCTGACGACGAGGAGCTGAAGCGGCTGGCCGGCGAGGTGCGCGGGCGTTACCACGACCCTGGACGCGCGACCTACATGGTCATGCGGATCATCAACTACACGAACGTCTGCGTCGCCCAGTGCGACTACTGCGCGTTCTACGTGCTGCCGAACCAGGAAGGCGGCTACGTGCTCTCGCGCGAGGATGTGTTCGCGAAGATCGACGAGCTCGTCGAGTTCGGCGGCGACCTCGTCGCCTTCAACGGCGGCTTCAACCCACGCCTCCCGCTCGACTACTACTGCGACCTCTTCGCCTCGGTGCGCGAGCGGTACGGCGAGCGGGTCGAGTTCTACGCCCTGACGGTTGCGGAGTTCGTCTTCCTTGCCGACCGTGCCGGGATCTCATACGCGGAGGCCGCCGAACGGCTGACGAACGCGGGCGTCTACTGGATCACGGGCGGCGGGTCGGAGATCCTGACCGAGGACTTCCGCGCCCGGCACGCCAAGTGGAAGTACACCGTCGCCGACTACTTCGAGGCGCAGCGCGCAATCGTCGAGGCCGGCCTGAACACTACGGCGACGATGGTGATCGGCTTCGACGAGACGCTCGACGAGCGGCTCGAGCACCTGCAGCGGACGCGCGACTTCCAGGACGAGGTCGGCGGCCTGTTCTCGTTCCTGTGCTGGACGTACAAGCCGTACGGCACGGCCTTCGGAGGCCGCGAGATCCCGGCGCCCGAGTACTGGCGCTGGATCGCGCTCTCCCGGATCTTCCTCGACAACGTGAAGCACATCCGCACGTCGGTGCTCACGCAGAACGAGGACGCGTTCCGCGCGCTCGACTACGGCGCGGACGACTTCGACCTCCCGATCGAGGACGAGGTCACGCAGAAGGCGGGCGCGCGCATTGATCTCGACCTCGACGGACTGCTCGCCATCCCGCGGCGGCTCGGCTACGAGGTCGAGTACCGCCGAGCCGAACGGCCCGCCACGCTGGCTACGCGATAGCCGAAGCCGTGAGTGAGGAGATTCTCCTCGGCGGCGGGGCGATGACGGACGGCGTGGTACGCGTGGGCGATACCGTCCGCAGGCCGCAGTGCCAAGCCAGTCAGCTGATGCGCGACGTGCTCGTGCACCTCGAGCGAACCGTTTTCAATGCCGCGCCGCGCTGGCTTGGCTTCGACGAGCACGGGCGCGACGTTCTCAGCTGGCTCGAGGGCGAGACCTTCATGGAGCGCGGCCAGATGCACCCATACATCGGTGATCCGCCGGGACGCATCACGCCCGCCATCCTCGCGCGCGAGTACGACCTCGCCGAGGAACCCTGCAGGCGAAACGGCTGGGATCGCCAGCTTGCGAAGCTGCCGACCGAACGCGGCGTGGCTTGCGGCGAACCGAGAGTTGTTCCAGACCTGCCGGCTAAGTCTCTTTCGAGATCAGCGTTCGCATTAGTGCGGACAGGTCAACAGTTTGGGCGCCCTCAGAGGGTCCCTGTTGGAGCACGTTCTCTGTGAGCCACGCAGGGACGGCTTCACCAAAGCGCACGGGAACGCAGTAACGCGCGGCGAGATCATCGCGCGCGCGTGAACAGTCGTCTCGGGTGGCGAATGAATCTTCGGCAAGCGCAATCTGTACAAGAAGCGCTTCTTCGGAGCGAATGCCCCGCGGGTCGAGGAAGACTCGCCCGCTACATGCGATTTCGGCGAACGCGTAAGGATCGCGGTCGTACCCCGTATCGACTAGATAGCCAGGCAGGGAGTCAAGCGTTCCCTCGACGGCCCCATAGATGCCGCAGTGGCATCCAGGCGCCGGCGCTGGGTGGTCGTAATCCAAGCAGCAGGCAAGAGCGAGCCCGGGTTTCCAGGGCGGCGGCGCCGGGCTGTGGATCATCGGCGAGCAGAGCACGCAGCCGTCGTCTACACGACGCACACGGAAGAGGCGCCAAGCGAAAAGCGGCTTGTCACGGCTAAAGGCTAGTTCGCGCTCTTCCATCATCGCCTAAGCCTAGAGGTGCGCCGTCGACGCGAACCCGCCTGGTCCAGCGTTCGGGAATGTCACTCGCTCGCGCCTGCGCCGGCGTGCGCGAGTACGCCCCGAGCCACTTGCGGCCGACTAGTACGCGAGGTTTTGCGGCAAATAGCCGGTTGCCCACGTTTGCTGCGGGTGACGACGGGCCGATCGAGCACGTCGTCGCCGAGTTGCCATCGGTTCGGCCGCGCGCGTCTAGCATCGCGCTGTGCAGAAACTACAGGCTGGGTTCTGGCACTGGCGGGCGCCGCATCCCGACTGGACGCCGGATCAGCACTGGCCGCACTTCGCCGTCGGCGACACGCTCGCCGACGTCGGCCGCGGCTTCGAGCCGCGCGAGTGGCTGCGAGAAGGCGTCACGTACGAGGAGGTGGCGGAGGGCGTTCGGCCGCTGCTCGAGCAGCCGGTCGAGCTTGTGCTCCCGGCGCACGGAGCACCGACAGACCGTGCTGCTCTCGAGCGCGCGCTTTCCTGACGATGCTGCTGCTCGAGGTTGCCCTGAACGGCCACCGGGCTCCGGACGAGCATCCGGCGATTCCGCGTACGCCTGACGAGCTCGCACGCGAGGCCCGGGCGTCGGTTGAAGCCGGCGCCGATGTCCTGCACGTCCACGCCTACGAGGACGGCGGGGAGACGCTCGCGGCAGAGCCGTGCGCGGCGATGGTGCGGGCGATCCGCCAAGCCTGCCCCGGGATCCCGATCTCCCAGACGACGGCGCTCTACATCACCGACGGCGATCCGGAGCGACGGCTTGCGCTGATCGCAGGCTGGCACGAGCTGCCCGAGCTCGTGACCGCGAATCAGGGTGAGGACGGGATCGTCGAGCTGTGCGAGCACCTGCTCACTCGCGGTGTCGGCATCGAAGCCGGGCTCCTGTCGGTCTCCGACGCCGAGGCGTTCGTGGAGTCGCCGATTGCCGGCCGGTGCACGCGCGTCCTCGTCGAGCCGCTCGACGCCGACCCCGAGGAGGCCGTCGCACACGGCGCCTCGATCGAGGCCGTGCTCGACGAAGCCGGCATCGGCCTCGAGCAGGTCCATCACGGCGAGCTGATCGCGAGCTGGGCGGTCTCGGAGCGCGGGGCCCGCCGAGGCCACGGGATCCGAACGGGCTTGGAGGACGTGACGGTTCTCCCTGACGGCACTCCGGCCCGCGACAACGCGGAGCTCGTCCGCGTCGCCGCGGGGTTGCTGACCGCAAGCTAGGACAACCTGCGCACGTGCACATCACGATCAAACCGGCCTCGGCGGAGACGCGCGCGGAGCTCGCAACCTGGCGGTATCCACCGCCATACGACTTCTACGACGGTGACGTCGAGCCGATGCTCAACCCCGAGCAGTACTTCGGGGCATTCGACGCCGCGGACGACCTGATCGGGTTCTACTACTTCGAACCGAAGCCGCCGGACCTCGACTACGGCCTCGGCCTACGCCCGGACCTCGTCGGCCGCGGCCTCGGCCTCGAGTTCTTCGTGGCCGGGCTCGAATTCGCGCGGGAGCGCTTCGGGCCGAGTCGGATCTTCCTCCACGTCGCGGAGTTCAACGTGCGAGCCATCCGGGTCTACGAGCGGGCCGGGTTCACGGTCGTCTCGTCGCACGTCCGGACGTTCGACCGGTTCGGCGAAGTCCCGTTCTTGACGATGGCCGACAGTGGTGACCGATAGCCGAACAGTCTTAGGTTCGCTCGGCCCAATCCACGGTTTCGAAGGGCCACTCGCGCTCGAGCCAGTCGCGCAACGCTGACTCGACGAGCGGGTCGAGGCCGTCCTCCCACGCGTCACGGCGCACCCACATCCGCACGCGCGCATCATGCGTCTCCGACGGGTTGATGTAGGCGCAGCCAAGCACCCGCGACTCGTCCGGCGCAACGATGGTGTACGCGAACGAGCGTCGCAGCTCGAACTCCTTCTGGTGCCAGCCGAGGTCGACAAGGTTCTCCGCGACGGTCTCGACGAACGGCGGCTGCGGCGAGCCCTCGTGGTCGACGCGGTTGCAGATAGCGTCGAAATCCTTGACAACGTCGTCCACGCTTAGCATCCGTAGCCGAAACCGTTCGTGCTCGACCCCAGCCGGAACGACGAAGTCATCGGGCACGAGCTCGTACACCAGCTCAACCTAACTAGGATCCCGCGGTGCGCGAACTAAAGACAGGACTCTGGCACTGGCAGTCGCCCCACCCTGAGTGGACGCCGGAGCAGTACTGGCAGCAGGAGGTCTCCTCCTACGCCAGCGACGACGGCTCCCGCCTGCTCCTCTTCGACCCGCTGGCCGTGCCGGACGAGCTCCTCGAGCTGGCGGCCGACCGCAAGCCGGCAATCGTGCTCACCGCACCCTGGCACGAGCGCGACGCGCAGCGCCTCGTCGAGCGCCTCGGCGCTCCCGTCTTCGCACCGCCGCCCGACACCGCTCAGGACCTGATGGACAAGTTCGGCATCACCGCCGAGCAGGCGGGAGACGGCAGCCCCGACCTCGCCTGGCTTCGCGACCGCGATTTCGGTCGGCTCCCGGAGGGGATCGAGGCATTCGCCGGCCGCGAGCACAACGACCTCGTCCTCTGGATCGAGTCCCAGCGTGCGGTCGTCTGCGGCGACACGCTCGCCGACTTCGGCCGGGGCTTCGAAATCCCCACCGAGTGGCTGCGGGCCGGCGTCACGCGGGAGGAGGTCGTCGAAAACCTGCGTCCGCTACTAGACCTCCCGGTCGAGCACGTCCTACCCGCGCACGGGGCGCCGACGGACCGTGGCGCGCTCGAGCGCGCGCTCTCCTGAGCGCTGCGTCAGCTGTCCCAGATCACCTCGATCTGCCGGTCGAGGCCCGGAAGCGGCAGGGTGTCGGCCTCGGCCTCGACTGCCTTTCGCGCTCTACGCGAGAAACGTACCCAGGTCTCGATCCGGACGGTGTGCTGCGCTCGCCTCCACGTTCCGCGGATCTCGCCTTCCACGAGCAGCGCGCCCGGCCACACGCGGGAGGTCCAGAGACGTTCCCGGAGCTCCTTGCGCGGGACGAGCAGCCCCCGCTCCGCCCCGGCGAGCAGGAAGTAGGCGTCGCCGCTCGGGAGCAGGCGCGCGGGTGCGGTGACCGTCTCGCCCACGCGAATCGCCTCCTCGTCCTCTGCGAGCAGCCACTCGTCGCCGAGCGGCGACCGAACCGGCAGCAGCGAACCCTCGAGGGACGCGAACGCGTCGGTCGCCGAGCGCCGGGAGATGCCGGCCCAGCGCGCGAACCCGTCGGCGTTCGCCGGCCCGAAGACGTGGAGGTAGCGCCGAGCGAGCTCGCGACAGGCGTCGGCCGGAGCGACCTTCGGAGCGGGGACCGTCCAGATGACCGGCGCCCGCGCACCCGCCCAGCGGATGGCGACCCTGCCGGTCGTTGCGGCATATCTCATCTCGTTCCCCAGACCGAGCGCGCGCCCGGCTTCGCGGTCAGTGGCGCGACCGGCGTCGAGGTGGGTGTGCAGCAGCTCCGCCAGGCGCTCGGCTCGGTCGCGGCCCTTCGGGTTGTCGGGCAGCCTGCCCAGCGAGAAGAGCGCGAAGTCGCGTTTCGGCACCACATACGTTTGGTAGCGAGGGCCCCAGAGCTGGGCGAGCGACGGATGCGCCCACGTCGACGGCTCGACGCCCTCGACGCGCGCGTGCAACGAGAGCAGCGCCGCTCTGGGCATGCTGTCCTGCAGCCCGGCCCACGCCGCGAGCCGCAATGACTTCGCGCCCATCGGCATGCGCTCGTCGAGCGCGCCGACTCGTCGCCGAAACGCCAGAATCTGCTGCCGCGTGACCCTCAGCCTCGATTGCACCGAATCGACCATCGAGAGTAAGGAGCGTAGACGTGACCCGCTTCGTCGTCGACTGCGAGACGCTGCTCCGGATCGCCGCCGGGGAGGTGAAGGTCGCGGCCGGGCACAAGCTCGTCGCACCGACGCTCGTTCGCTCGCAGGCGCTGTCCGCGCTGTACGAGGCGGCTCGCCGCGGTGAGATCTCGGCCAAAGAGGGGATCGAGCGGGTGACGCGGATCAACTCGCTGAAGGTTCGCTTCCTCGGCGACAAGGTGCTCCAGCGGTCGGCGTGGAAAGTCGCGGATGAGCTCGGGTGGGAGACCACGTACGACGCCGAGTTCGTGGCGCTGACGCAGCTCCAGGCGGACGTCTTCGTCACGTCGAACGACGATCTGGCGCGGGCGGTCTCAGGCCTCGTCGAGACGGCGACGATCGACGCCTTGGGCACGGCCTGACACACAGACGGCGCCGGGCCGCCGCCGGTCACGGCGGCGGTGGTGGTCGACGGCGCCGGAACGGCCAGAAACCGGTCGGGGCGAGAAGCGCGATAAGCCCTCCCGCTCCGGCGAGGTAGGGGCCGGCGTCGACCTTGCCGGTCGTGAGGTTGTCCCAGCCGATCCGTCGCCCGAGCTGGACGACGAACAACGCGGCGACCGCGAGCAGCACTACGCCACCGAGTCGCCGCAAGAACACGAAGGGCTCGACTGCGGAGAGTGAGCGCGCCGCCCTTTCAAACCGCCGCATCGAGCGCAAGAGCCCGCAGACGCTGCTACCGGACATCGCAAGATTTCCCGGTTAGACCGTGGCTTCGGCTCGTGCGACGAAGCGGAGCTCCGGAACCTGGTCCAGCTCGCCCACGTCTCGCGCCAGCTCCAGGAACGTGAGCAGGCCGGCTCGCTCGCGCGGGCCGAAGCGGTAGCGCAGCTTCTCGAAGTAGCGGGCCAGGAAACCTGGTGGGTAGCCGTAGCGCTCGCTGGACTCGTGCGCGAGCTGCTCCGGCTCGGCGCGGGCGATGCGCACCGACTCGACCAGCGCCTGCTCGAGTTCGGCGAGCCCGGCCGGAACGGGCTCCGGGCACGCCCAGACGGCGAAGACCATCGGCAGGCCCGTCCGCTCGAGCCAGAGCCGGCCGAGGTCGTAGTGCGGGGTTGGATCCTCGAAGGCGCTCTTCAGCGCCGCGTCTCCGATCAGGAGCTTCGCCTCGGCCAACTCGCCGAGCGGGACGTGTCTGGCCTCTGGCAGGAGCACCTTGGTCAAGACGACCGAGGTCGCGCTCTCCGAGGTGACCGCGATCGTCCGCACCTGCTCGAGCGGCGTGCGCGAGACGAGTTGGATCGACTCGACGGCGCCCTCGGACGAGACGCAGAGCCGCGGCAGCAGCCGAAGCCGGTGCGCGTGGCGCGCGTACTCGATCGACGAAATCGGCGCGAGGTCGAGCTCGCCGTTCAGCAGCCGTTCGTTCAGGTCAGTCGGCACCCCCTGCACCTCCTCGACGTCGGCATCGAGGCGGTAGAAGACCGGCGCCATGTTCACGTAGGAGATGCGGCCCAGCCGCAGCATCAGTGCCCCGTCCAGTGATGCCGCCGCCCTTCTGGGTCGCGAGCACCAAGCCAGAGTCCGCACTTGACCGCAGCAAGGCTGGATTGCCTTGCTAAGGGCAAGGGTGGGCTCTGGCGCCGCGTGATCGCGGGCCAGAAGCCGGCATGGATTGCTGGGCGGGGCACTAGGACTCCCGGTCCACGACTGCGTCGGTCAGGGCTTCCAGCTCCTCGCGGCGGAGATGGCCGTCGAGGCACGCGCGCGCCTGCTGCGCGTAGTCGAGCGCGACGAGGCGCGCGCGGTTGAGTGCGCCCGTCTCCGCCACTCGAATCAGCGCGCCGTCGAGCGGCCCGCCCGCGAGGGCGCGACGAACCGAGTCGTCCTCGCGCGCGGCCAGGATCAGCGGCAGGGTCGGCGTGCCCTCGCGCAGGTCGGTTCCCGCGATCTTGCCGGTCTCGATCGTCTCCCCCGAGCAGTCGAGGATGTCGTCCGCGATCTGGAAGGCGATCCCGAGTGCGAGGCCGAACGCGCCGAGTCCACGGTCGCCGCCGCTGCCGAGCAGGCACGCGGCCTCGAAGAGCTTCGCGGTCTTCAAAGCGCACCGCTCGAGGTAGCTCTCGACGGTCGTCTCCGGGTCGTGCGTCTGCGCGCGCTGCAGCGCCTCGCCGCGCGCCAGGGCCAACGTCGCGTCAGCGAGCAGGCGCACCGCCGCGTGGTCGCCGGTCGCTGCAAGCTCAGCGAAGGCCCGAGCGAAGAGGTAGTCGCCGGCTGCGCGCGCCGCTCCGTCGCCGTGGCTCGCCCAGGCGGCGGCGCGGCCGCGCCGGTACTCCGCGCGGTCGATCAGGTCGTCGTGAACGAGCGTCGCCGTGTGCACGAGCTCGACGGCAGCCCCGGCGGCGACGGGGTTCGACCCCTCGGGCGCGGTCAGGAAGACGAGCAGCGGCCGCAAACGCTTTCCGCCTGCGGCCAGCGCCTCGGATCCCACCGTAGCGACGAGCCCCGGGTGCGCGTCGACCGCGGCGGCAAGCTGCTCCTCGAGCAACTCGAAGTATGCGTCGAGCCCCGGGCTCTCGCGGATGGTCGCAAGGCTCACTCGGCGACCCCCGTGTGCAGCGCGACGATTCCGCCCGCGAAGAACCGGTAGCGGACGTCGCCGAAGCCGGCGTCCCGCATGACACGCGCAAGGTCCTCGGGCCCCGGGAAACGCCGCACGCTCGCGGGCAGGTACGAGTACGCCGCGCCGCCCGGAAGAACTTTCCCGAGCAGCGGCACGATCCCGTCGAACCAGACGCGGTAGAAGGGCGCCAGCAGCCCGCGCGGCCGCGTGATCTCGAGCACGCCGAGGCGGCCGCCGGGCCGAAGCACGCGCCGCAGCTCACGCAGCCCGAGCTCGAGGTCGGCCAAGTTGCGAACGCCGAACCCGACCGTGGCCGAGTCGAACCTTGCGTCCTCGAACGGCAGCGCCAGGGCATCGCCCCGAACCCACTCGACCTCGCTCGACTTCCGCCGCGCCCGCTCGAGCATCCGCTCGGAGAAGTCGAGGCCGGTGACGCGCCCGCCAGCGCGAAGACCGGCCACCGCGAGGTCGCCGGTTCCGCAACACGTGTCGAGGACCTCGTCGCCCGGCCGCACGACGGCCTCCGCAGTCGCGGTCCGCCACCGACGGTCGAGCCCGGCCGTCATGAGCCGGTTCATCGCGTCGTAAACCGGTGCGATCCGGTCGAACATCGCCCGGACGCCCTCCGCCGGAAGCCTGCCCGCCTCCGTGCTCACTCCTGACCCCAGCGGCGCACGAGCTCGTGCTCGAGCCCGAGCTGGTCGAGGCAGCGCCCGACGACGAAGTCGACCAGCTGGTCCACCGATTCGGAACCGTGGTAGAAGCCCGGCGCGAGGAACAGCACGACGGCGCCCGCGTGCTTCACGCGGAGCATGTTCTCGAGGTGGATCAACGAGAGCGGCGTCTCGCGCGGGCAGAGCACGAGCTTCCGGTCTTCCTTCAGCGCCACGCTCGCCGCGCGCTGGATCAGATTCGACATCGCGCCCGAGGCGATCGTGCCGAGCGTGCCCATCGAGCACGGGCAGATCACGTACGCGTCGACTTTCGCCGACCCGCTCGCGTAGGGCGCGTGCCAGTCACGCTCGTCGTAGAGCGTCACAGCCTCGCGAACCGGCTCGGTCAACCGTGCCAGCGTCTCGTCTGGAGAGAGTCGCGCATCGCCGTAGAGCTCCGTCGCCACCACCTCGACACCGGCCCTCGACGCGCAGAGCCCGATCTCGCAGCGGGCGCCCGCGAGCGCCTCGAGCAGGCGCGCGGCGTACGGCGCCCCCGACGCGCCCGTGATCCCTAGGAAGACGTGCACAGCGGCGCTACTTCGAGCCCTTCGAGGCCTCGAGGAAGACTGCGAGCGCGTGGAGGTTGTCCTCACCGAGAGCGGCGAACGCGGGCATCGCCGAGCCCGAGTTCACGCAGCTCGGGCACTTCAGGTGGTCGATCTGGAACTTGATCCCCTTCTGCTTCGAGCCCTCGTCCGAGAGGTCGGGCGCGCCGAGGTTCGACGAGCCGGTGCCGAGGTACGTGTGGCAGTTCGTGCACCCGGACTCGGCGAAGAGGTTCGCGCCCTTGAGTGCCTCGTCGTTGCCCTGGAAGCCCTGCTTCTGTGCCCAGCTCGGGATCGCGGCCTTCACCTCGCTCGCGATCGCCTCCTGCGCGGTCGCGCCCTTGTAGGTCAGGGTGCCCATCGCGATGACGGTCAGCGCCGCGGCGACGATCGCCACGGGCCTTCGCGAGAGCCGCCGCTCGGTGCGGAGGTCGACGAACGGGAGCGCGAGGAGCAGGATCAGGCAGATCGTCGGGATCCCGATCGTCGCGATGATCACCGTCTCCGGCCACTTGAAGATCCGGAGCAGGTAGAAGAGGAAATAGAAGTACCAGTCGGGCCTCGGGACGAACGTCTTCGTCCCCGGATCGGCGGGCTCGCCGAGGAGCGGGCCGAGGACGTCGCTGTACTTCCAGACGACCGCAAGGCCGACGATGACGCACACGACGACGAGGCTCATCACCGTGTCGTGGAACATCGCGTACGGGTAGAAGGGCTTCCCGCGCTCCTTGACGTCCTGCTTGTAGCGCTGGAACCCGGCGCGGCGCTCGTCGAGGGCGCTCACTGGCTGTCTCCCAGTCGATGAGCGTGTAGAGGGGGCTTGGGGGGAACCGGGAGGTTCCCCCGGTCGAGATCCTCGACGGAGCCGAGGGGAACCTGGAAGAAGAAGGGGGCTCGCGGGGGAAAAATGGTTTCCCCCGCGGGAGAGAGCCGAAGGCGAACGACGCTCATTCCGGCCTCCCGCGCAGGCTCGTCGCGCGCGCCCGCGGCTGGACGAGCCCCGTGCGCTCCGGCGGCGGACCCGGCTCGGGCTCGCGCCCTGCGGCCTCGTCCGACCACGGCGGCGAGGTCACTCCGAGCCGCACGATGAGGTAGAGGTGGAGCCCAATCAGGCCAATCAGCGCGCCCGGAACGAGGAGCATATGCAGCGAGTAGAACCTGGCGAGCACGTCCGGCCCGATCTCGGCGCCGCCACGCAGCAGCGACGCGAGATAAGGGCCTACGAACGGCGCCGTCCCGTTGATGTTGATCGCGACCACCGTCGCCCAGTAGGCCGTCTGGTCGAAGGGGAGCAGGTACCCGGTCAGCCCCTCGAAGAGGCCGGTCGCAAGCAGGAGCACGCCGACGATCCAGTTCAGCTCGCGCGGGTACTTGTAGGCGCCGAACAGGAACACGCGCCCCATGTGCAGGAACATCAGGATGATGAAGACGCTGGCGCCCCACTTGTGCATGCCGCGGACGAGCCAGCCGAGCGTGACGTCGTCGGTGATGTGCTCGATCGACTTGTGCGCGCTCTGCGGGTCGGGCTTGTAGTACATCGCGAGGATCACGCCGGTCACGAGCTGCACGAGGAAGGCGGTCAGGGTCGCCGAGCCGAGCGTGTGGAACCAGTTCGTATCGCCCGGGACCTTGCGGAAGAGGAAGTAGCGCACGCCGCCGACGAGACCGGAGCGCTCCTCCAGCCAGTCGAGCGGGTACATCGCGACACGCTCGAGCTGCTGCCGGCGATCTGACTTGCGGCTTGCCATCAGTGCGGCGGCTGGAGGGGATACATCCAGGACTCGATTCCGTCCACGTGCTGGCCGGGGCCGGCGAGCTCGTAGAGCTTGATCTTCGCGTTCTGCGCGGTCCCGCTGACATCGGCGACGCTGAACGTGTCGCCGAGGATCAGGTGACCGTTCAGGATCGAGAACTCGTAGCGGTCGAGCGCTCGCACCGGCGGGCCGGCGGTCCGGTTGCCCTCCGGGTCATAGGCGCCGCCGTGGCAGGGGCAGATGAAGCCGGCAGCCGGAAGGCACGGGATCAGCGTCACGTCCCCGCTCTTCGTCTTGACGGTCTTCTCCTTGTCCTGGAAGAGCGGCCCGCCCGCCTGGACGGGGCAGCCGAGGTGCACGCAGCGGTTCGAGATGCACGTGAAGCTGGGCTTGCCGTCGAGATCCTTGTTCTGACGGACGAACACCGTCCGGCGCGAGATCTCCCCCTGCGCGGGCTCGCGGAGGAACGTCGCGATGTACCAGTCCCCCTGGGCGAAGTTCGTGATCGGCCCGAGGTCGACTTCGCTCGCCTTCTGGTCGACGAACGCCGGCAGGACCGCGAACCCGATCGCCGGCACGGTGACGATCCCTCCGATGACCGCGCCGAGCCCCAGCGTCGATGCCTCGAGGAAGACGCTGCGCGGGAAGCGCTCGGCCGGCTCGGGCTCGGGCATCGCCGCTTCGCCTCGGTGCGCTGGGATGGCCGGGGCCTGCGGCCGACCCTCGGCAGGCTCAGGCTCGACCGGTTCCGCCGGCGCCCGGTGGCCGGCGACGACGTCACGCGCCCACAGGAAGCCGAAGACCGCGACGATCGCTCCGCCGATCGCGGCGGCGACCCAGCTGACGATGAGCCCGACGAGGAGGCAGACGATGCCTACGGCAAAGCCGACCGGCCAGATACTCGGTGGCGGCAGGTGCCGCTGTTCATCCCCCCGCGGGTCTTCCAACCGAGCGCGCCTCCCCTTCGTTTGGCGTCGGGATTCAATCGTCGCAGGTCTGCGGCGTCAACGACGTAACAGTTGGCGCAACGCCCTTTGCTGCCGGCCGTCCTCCTCCGCTGGCCCCTCGCCGATCCCGTACTCGCCCCAGCGCTCGTCGACGCGGCGCTGGATCTCTTCGCTCATCCGGATCTCCTCCGGCCACGGCCGCGCGCCCTCCGCCGGCCCCTTGTGGGTCGCGTCGATCCCGATCTTGCCGCCGTAGAACTGCTGCGACGGCGCGTGGTCGAGATGGTCGAGCGGGCCTTCGGAGAGCAGCACGTCGCGCTTCGGGTCGACGTTGGCGCAGACGCGGAAGAAGACCTCCTCGTAGTCGTGGACGTCGACCCACTCGTCGACGACCACGACGGCCTTCGTCAGGCTGAGGAGCCCGAGGCCCCAGATCGCGTGCATCACCTTTTGCGGTTGGCCCGGAAAGGTCTTGCGGGTCGAGACGAGGCAGCAGTTGTGGAACGCACCCGCGACCGGCAGGTCGTAGTCGACGATCTCGGGCACGCTCATCCGGATCGCCGGCAAGAAGATCCGCTCCGTCGCCTTGCCGAGCCACGCGTCCTCCGCGGGCGGCTTGCCGACGACGATCGAGGGGTAGATCGCGTCGCGCCGCATCGTCACGGCCTCGACGTGGAAGATCGGGAAGGGCTCGGGGGCCGTGTAGTAACCGGTGTGGTCGCCGAATGGGCCCTCGGTCGTGAGCTCGTCCTTGGCGATGTAGCCCTCGAGGACGATCTCGGCGTTGGCCGGAACCTCGAGGCCAACGGTCTTCCCCTGCACGAGCTCGACCGGCTCGCCGCGCAGGAAGCCGGCAAGCATCAGCTCGTCGACGTGCTTCGGCAGCGGCGCGCTCGCCGTGTAGGCGGTGACGGGATCGAGCCCGATCGCGACGGCGACGTCGAGCCGGCCGTCGGCGAGCAGGTAGTCGGCACGGCCGTCCTTGTGGATCTGCCAGTGCATCGCCGTCGTGTTCCGGTCGAGCACCTGCATCCGGTACATGCCGACGTTGCGCCCGCCGGTGCGCGGGTCCTTCGTAATGACAGCAGGGAGCGTGATGAACGGCGCCGCGTCGCCGGGCCAGCAGGTCTGGATCGGGAGCGCTCCCAGGTCGACCTGGTCGCCGGTGAGGACGACCTCCTGCGCGAGCCCGCTGCGGACCCGCTTCGGCTGCGAGTCGGCGATCGACTTCAGCTTCCGGAGGCCCCTGACCTTCTCCACGAGTCCCTGCGGCGGCTGCATCTCGAGCACGTCGCCGACCCGCCGCCCGGCCTCGTCGAGACTGTCGACCCCGAGCGCGAGGCACATCCGCCGCTCGGTCCCGAACTGGTTGATCAGCAGCGCATGGCTCGACTTCGGGTTCTCGAAGAGCAGCGCGGGCCCGCCGGACTTGACCATGCGGTCCGTGATCTCTGTGATCTCGAGGTGGGGGTCGACCTCGGCCGAGACGCGGACGAGCTCCCCCTCGCGCTCGAGGAGCGCGATCCACTCGCGAAGATCCGCGGCAGCGGCCACGGGGTCAGTCTAGGTACTGCCGCGCAAGCGAGACTCCGTCCTCGATCGAGAGCGAGCGGCCCGACTCGAGGCCTTTCTCGACGTCGTCGGGGCCGAGCCGTTCACGCAGCGGGGCAAGGACCCACTCACGCAACCGCTGCTCCGCAGGGCCGAGCTCCGCTCCGGCGGACCGCACGGCAGCCTCGCCCGAGCCGAGCAGCAGGAGGGCGGCCTCTCGAGGTTCAGCGACGGCCAGCGCCGACGTAGCGATCAGGCACCAGCCGATTAGCTCCGGATAGTCGAGCGCGACCACCGTTTCGAGCGCGTCGTGGAGGTGCGGCTGCGCCTCGTCGCCCCGCCCAAGCTGGATCAGCGCCGAGGCGGTGTTGAAGGCCGCGACCGCCTTGGGCCCCGGCGCGTCGGCCAGCTGGATGGCCTCACCGGAGTACGCAAGCGCCCGCTCGAATTCGCCGGCCGCGAGTGACACGTCCCCGAGGTCAGTGAGCGTCGGAAGGATCGAATCGTCCGCCTCGCGCGCGACTGCGAGTGCCTCGTCGTAAAGCGCGAGTGCGTGTGCGTGATCGTCCCGGGCTTGCGCCACCTGGCCCAACTCGCGAAGCGCATCGGCGATAGCGGGCGCGTCCGAGACCTCGCGCGCCAGCGCCACGGCGGCAAGGGCATGACTCTCCGCCCCGTCGGGGTCGCCTCCGACGCGGGCAAGCCTGGCCGCCCTGACCATCGCGGCGATTTGGACGTCGGCCGGGGCGCTCGTCCCATCGGCGAGCGCAGTCTCCAGGCGGCGGCGCCCTTCGCGAATGTGTCCGCGAACGAGCCAGAAATCGCCGAACGCCGACGCCAGCCGAAGTGCGAGCTCGGTCTCGCGATCACCGGCGAGGAAATCGAGCCCTGCACGCGCGTCATCGTGGAGTGTCTGCAGCTCGTCGATACCTTCGTGGCGCCGGGACGTCGCCGCTTCGGCCACTCGCAAGGTCCGTTCTGCATGTCGGCGGCGAAGGCCGTCGAATGCGGGGTCCTCCGCGAGCTGCTCGGCCGCGTATTCGCGGATGGTCGCAAGGAAGAAAAAGCGTCCTTCCACCGTCTGCCGCAAGAGGCTCTTCTCGACGAGCGAGGCCAGAATGTCGAGGTCGGCCTCGCAGACCTCCTCGGCCGCCTCGAGATCGAAGCTCCCGGCGAAGACCGCCAGCCGGCGAAAGAGCTGCCGCCCCTCGTCATCGAGCAGGTCGTAGCTCCAGTCGATTGTCGCCCGCAGCGTCCGCTGCCGTTCGGGCGCGTCGCGGGTGCCCCCGCTGAGCAGCGGCAGGCTCTGCTCCAGACGCTCGTGAAGCTGAGCCGGCGTCAGGATCTTCGTCCGGGCGGCCGCGAGCTCGACCGCGAGGGGAAGATTGTCCAGCCGACGACAGACCTCGCCCACGTGCTCGTCCGGCTCGAAGGACGGCTTGGCCGCTCGCACGCGCTCGACGAAGAGCGCGACGGCATCGTCGTCCGCAAGTGCGGGCACCGGATACTCGCGCTCTCCGGCGAGATGTAGCGGTGACCGGCTCGTCGCGAGCACCTTCGTCCCCGGCGCCGCTTGCAAGAGCGCGGCGATCTGCGGCGCCCCGTCGAGGAGCTGCTCGAAGTTATCGAGCAGCAGCAAGGCCTGCTTGCGCTCGAGATGCTCCTCGAGTGTCTGCTGCGGTGGCACGCCGATGGTCTGGCCGATCGTCGGGAGCACGGCCGTCGGGTCGCGCAGAGCGGAGAGGGAGACGAACCACACGCCGTCCCGGACCTCGTCCACGAGCTCGGCGGCCGCCTGGAGGCCGAGGCGTGTCTTGCCGGCGCCGCCCGGTCCCGTCAGCGTGATCAGCCGATGCCCGCGGACCAGTTCGAGGAGCTCGCCGAGCTCGCGCTCACGGCCGATTAGCGATGTCGGCTGCACGGGAAGGTTCGTCTGGTTGAGGCTCTTGAGCGGCGGCCGGTCCTCGTCGCCGAGCTGGTAGATCCGTTCCGGCACAGTGAGGTC
>JBKPLR010000098.1:0-8253 GCA_046731695.1 Actinomycetota bacterium | reverse complement strand
GTGGGCGGTCGCGGCCTCGTCTTTCTGCTCACGTTCGTGACCGCCACGCTGTTCTGGTGGTGGTCGGCCTACATGCTTCTGTACCGCCAGGTCCCGCTGCGGCAGATGCTCCCTGCCGGTGTCGCCACAGGAGCCTGCGTGACCGGCCTCGGAATCGTCTCTTCGTTCTTCTTCTCAGACCAGGTCACCTCAGGGCAGAAGAGCTACGGCCCTGCCGGCGTCGTCATTGCGCTGATCACCTTTCTCGTCGGCTTCGGCGTGTGCCTCCATGCTGGCGCGGTCTTCGGCCGCATGTGGAACGAGCGGCAAAGCGAACGCGCCAACGAGACAGGTAGGGATTAGCTCGCCGCGAGACCGGCGACCGTTGCCGGGATTCCGTCCCACGATCCGATCGGCGAAAGCCGTCCGCTTTCGACCGACCACCCGAAGACGCGACCCGAGTCGGCGTCGATCGCGTACAGGAACCGGCCGTCGCGGCTCAGGTCCTCGTCGCGAAGGCCCGGCTGCCCGTCGACCGCACTGCCGGCGACCGCGTCCGCGAGCGTGAGGCGGCCGTCGTCGCCGATCGCCCAGCTCGAGACGGCCCCGTCCGCGAAGTTCGTCGTGAACGCGTAACGGCCGTCCTTCGTCACGACCGCCCAGCAGATCTCGCTGCGACCGTTTCCGACTGAGGGCGACACCGCCTCTGCGTCGCCAGTCCCCGTAAGCCGGTAGGACGTCGCGGCCGCCTTGCCCTTCTGGGCGCCGAAGGCTTCAGTCACGACGAGTGCGCCGTTCGCCGAGAAGGCGAAGCCGTACGGGGTCGGCCCTGCCGAGGGGGACTTGACGGGATCGCCCAGGAGACCGTCGCTCCCGACCGGGAAGACAGAGAGCGAATCGGTGCCGCGCTCGGTGACCAGCAGCGCCGAGCCGTCCGGGCTGAAGCCGACCTGCGCGGGATCCGCGTCGGCTGCAAGCTCCCGTCGCGAGTCCTCCAGCGGCTCGAGCCCCTCGGCCGAGAGCCGGAAACCGGCGAGTGACGGATCGCCCGTGTTGAGCACGTATACGAGGCCGGCGTGCTCCGCAACGCTCTTGGGCGCAGTACCCGTCCGCGCGACCTGCACAGGGTCGTCCTCTTTCCCGGCCGCCAGCATGCTCACGTCCCCGCTGCCGGCGTTCGTCACGAGCAGATGCGCGCCGTCCTGCGTGAGGACGACGGACCCTTGCGACGTCAGGTGCGGCACGCCATCGCCCTTTCCTCCCGTGGCCAGGCTCGCGACCTGTGTCAGGGCGCCGTCGTCGCCGCGCTCGAAGACGATCACGCGGTTGGCGTCGGCTTCGTTCGTCTGGATGAAGACCCGGTTCACAGCTCCTCCTTGGTTCGATTGCCTGATGCTTCAGTACCGGCGAGGGTCGATTCGTTACTCAGTGCGCCAGCCGCGGAAAGCCTCGAGCAGCATGCGCTCGGCCTCCCGCGACAGGCCGTCCTCGGGCAGGTGCCCGACCGCCGCGATCGTCTGCCGGATCTGCTCGAGATAGGTCTTGCAGCCTCCGCAGCCGGCGATGTGCTCCTCGAAGCGCGTCCGCTCGTCTGCCGGAAGCGTGCCTTCGAGGTAGTCCGTGACGAGCTCCACGAGCTCTCGGCAACTGAGCTGTTCGACCTGTTCGTTCATTGCAGATACGTCTCCAGAGCGCGCCGGACCTTGGAGCGGGCGCGGTGGAGCAAGACACGCTGATTGGTCTCGCTGATCCCGAGCGCGTTACAGACGTCCTCGCTCTCCCAGCCCTCGACGTCGCGGAGCGAGATCACCGCCCGCTGCGACGCGGGCAGCGCCTCGATCGCATCCGCGATGACCTCGCGCGTCTCTCCCGTCACGAGCGCGTCCTCGGGCCACGCCTCCGGCTTGATCGCCCAGTGGCCGGGCCAGCGCGGGTGCTCGGGGTCGAGGAAGCGGTCGGCGTCGACCGCCGGCTCCGGCACGCGCGCCGGGTCCTGCAGCGCTGAGAAGGGCAGCGTGCGGCCGTCGCGGCGAGCACGGGTCCTCGCGATGTTCGTGAGGATCGAGAAGATCCAGGTGCGAAGCGAGGAGCGTCTCTCGAAGCGCCCGAGCCCGTTCAGCACCCCGAGCCAAGTCTCCTGGGCGACTTCCTCGGCGGCCGACTCCGTCGAGACGTAGATTCGCGCCACCCGGACGAGCGAGGCGTGATGCTCGCGAACCAACGCGGCGAACGCGCCTTCGTCTCCCGTTCGCAGCGCATCGAGCAGCTGGGCGTCGGGTGCTTCGACGTGCGCCACGCGGCGACTGTAACGAAGGCGCCGCCGGCGAGACAATCGCTGCATGAAGGCGATCGCAATCGTCGTGGCCGCCGCTCTCGCGGGCATTACGGCCGGGTCAGACCAGGCGGCACTCCCGCGGCCGAGCGTCGTCGTCAAAACCTCGTCGTACGGGCGCATCCTCTTCGACGGCCGGGGTTTCGTCCTCTACGGGTTCACCCGCGACCGGCCCGGCAGAAGCAGGTGCACAGCCGCGTGCGCAAAGGCGTGGCCGCCATATGTGGTCAAGTCGCGGCCGCGAGCGGGTAGGGGAGTGGCGGGCGCGCATCTCGGCACGATCAGGCGCCGCGACGGCCGACTCCAGGTGACGTACTTCGGCCACCCGCTCTACTACTACGTGGGCGACAGGAGGCCGGGTCAGATTCTCTGCCAGAACGTCACCGAGTACGGCGGGATCTGGCGAGTCGTGCGGCCGAGCGGCCGGCTAGTCCGCTGACGCCACCGCGGAAAGCGCGGCGAGTACTGCCTTGCGGCTTTTCGCCCAAAGTGGGGGATCGACTTCTCGTCGGTGCCGACTAAGCTCAGGCCGAGACTTCCGGCAAGCCCACAGAGGAGGCACGCCACGAAGTAGCCCGACGCACTGTTCGAACTGCGGCTTCCGGTAGTTCCCCCCGAAGGAGGAAGTCATGAACAAACGCTGGCGTGCCGCCCGCGCCGCGCTCCTCGTAGCGGTGCTCGGCAGCGCAGCCGCGATGATCTTCGCCGGCGCCGCAGCTGCAAAACCCCTTAACCCGGACGCGCTGTTCGCGGATCCGCCGCTCACGTCGTCCGCCTCGGTGAACTTGTCGACGCCGAGCGGGACGATTCAGGGCGTCGTCTACGACGGCGCGAACACTGCGGTGACAGCCGGGTTCACGTTGCCGCAGACGCTCACCGGCTTTACGGTGCCCGCTGCGCCGTTCACCGCCAAGACCACGGCCATGGTCGCCGACGGCCAGGTCGCCGGTAACTCGTTCCACTTCAACGGAAGCGGCCCGGCGCTCAACGATCCCAATGCCTTCCCGGGCACGGGGCCGTGTCCCGCGGGCTGGAGCTTCGGCTGCCTGTGGGACAACCGCGACTACGACGTCACCTCGACCCTCGCACCCGGCGACTCGTCGGCGAACCTCTCGATCGTGACCGGCAACGACTGCGTCACGTGGGTGGCGCAGGCGTTCGCGACCGGCCCATCCGCAGCGTTTGCGAACGCGGGCTACGTCTCGGCCGGCAGGTCGCTCCGTGACCAGGGCTCGGGGACCCTCAACGTCGTGGGCATCCCCGCGGGCTCCTACATCGCGAGGGCGTACCTGTTCTGGGGAATCATCAACCCGAGCGATCCCGGCGGGGGGATGATGATCGACGGGCACAGCACCGCCTCGCACCTGGACGGAAGCTCGCTCAGCCCGTGCTGGCCGGGTCCCGGCAGCACGCAGACCATCTTCGACTACAGCGCCGACGTGACCCCGTTCGTCCACGGGAACGGCGGATACGCGCTCTCGGGCTATCCGACGGGCGTCACGGACGGCTCGAACCCGTGGGCCCACATGAACGACAACCCCTTCATGGAGGGCGCGTCGCTCGTCGTGTTCTACGGGCAGATGACCGCTGCGGGGACGACGATCAACGCGGTCGAGGGCAACCCCTTCAGCGGGGCCGTGGCCACGTTCACCGAGCCTGATCTGTCGGCACACGCCGCGCAGTACAGGGCCTCGATCGACTGGGGCGACGGCTCGGCCACGTCTGGAACCGTCAGCGGCCCGACGGGCGGGCCGTTCACCGTCAACGGAACCCACACGTACGTCGAGGAAGGGACCGCGCCGGTGAAGGTGACCATCACCGACAACGTCAACTCCTCGAACCAGGCAAGCGCGACAGGTGTGGCCGTCATCGCCGACGCGCCGTTGTCCGCGAGCTGTGCGACGCCGACTGTGTCGACGAAATCGTTCAACGGGCCGGTCGCCACGTTCACAGACGCCAATCCCTTTGCGCCGGTGAGCGACTTCACGGCGACGATCGACTGGGGTGACGGGACAACCTCGCCCGGCACCGTCAGCGGGCCGACAGGCGGACCCTTCACCGTCAGCGGCAGCCACGTCTACGCGACGGACGGGCCGCACACGATCAAGGTCCACATCGTCGACGATGGCGGCAGCACCGCTGACACCGGCGACTGCTCGGTGGTCGTCTACACGCCGTCGACGTTTGCGATCGGCGACCGGAACAGCGCCAACGGCACCCACGTGACGTTCTGGGCTGCACAGTGGTGGAAGCTCAACTCGCTGAGCGGCGGCGCCGCTCCGGCGAGCTTCAAGGGCTTCGCGCTCAGTCCGGCGACCCCGAGCTGCGGGACGAACTGGACGACGGGGCCGGGCAACAGCCCGCATCCGCCGGCCGGCCCGCTGCCGGAGTTCATGGGCGTGATCGTGACGAGCTCGGTGTCCAAGTCCGGGTCGCAGATCTCGGGCAACACCGTGCACATGGTCGTCGTCCACACGAATCCGGGCTACAGCAACAACCCCGGCCATGCCGGAACCGGAACCGTCGTGGCGCAGATCTGCTGAGGCGGACTAAGGGAAGGGCCCTCCGGGGCCCTTCCCTTAGTCTTGCGCGTAGGGGCTGACGCTCATGTACTTGAAGCCCGTGTCGGCCACGAGGCTGACGATCACCGCCTCCGGGCCCAGGCGCTCGGCGAGGCGGTGAGCGCCGACGACGTTCGCGCCCGTCGAGATCCCGGCGAACACTCCCTCCTCCCGGGCGAGCCGGGCGGTCATGGCGAGCGCCTCGTCGTCTTCGATCGGCTCGACGTGGTCGACCTTCTCCGGGTCCCAGTGCGGCATGACCATGCCGGTCCACCCCTGGATCAGGAACGGCCCCGGCTCCCCGCCGCTGATCGCAGCGGACGACGCGGGCTCGTGCGCCTGAATGAAGACGCCGCGCGGCTTCAGCGCTTCCGAGACGCCCATCACCGTGCCGGCCGTTCCCAGGCCGTGGCAGAACGCGGTCACGCGTCCCTCGGTCTGCTCCCAGATCTCGCGCCCGAGCCGCTCCCGGTGGCCGGGGCCGATGTACGGGTTGTTGAACTGGTCGGTCGCGTAGTGGCGGGGCTGCGCGGCGAGCTCGGCTGCCCGGTCGACCATGTTCTGGATGTCCTGCGGCGTGACCTTCGGCGGGCCCTCGACCGACGGAATCAGGTCGATGTCTGCGCCGAGCGCCCGCATCAGCTGGATGCGTTCCTCGGTGAAGCAGTCCGCGATCACGATCAGCGCCCGGTAGCCCTTGGCCCGGCACACGAGCGCCAGGGCCGGCCCCGTGCTGCCGCCGGTGTACTCGACGACGGTGTCGCCCGGCGAGATCAGCCCTTCGCGCTCGGCACCTTCGATCATCGACAGCGCCATCCGGTCCTTCACCGACCCCGTCGGGTTCTGGTTTTCGAGCTTGAGCCAGAGCTCCGCGCCGTTCGCGGGGGCGCACTTGCGCAGGCGCAGGAGCGGCGTATTGCCGATCGCCTCGAGGATCGAGTTCAGTCGGCTACTCGGCGGTCGCGTTCGGCGCGACGACGACCGTGTCTGCGTCGGGCTCGGCTGCTTGTTCCGACAATCGTGCCGCCGCGGCGCGCGCCGCGCCCTGCAGCTCGTCGGCCATGCGGTCGAAGTCCCCGAGCAGCTCGCGCCGGCGCTCCCAGACCTTTGCCGTGTCCGCTTCCACCTCGGCCCTGCGGTTCTCGGCTTCCGCCTGCAGCTGTGCGAGCTCGGCCTCGGCATCTTGCCTGCGCCGAGCCGCCTCCTCCTCGGCATCGGCGACGATCTTCTCCGACTCCGCCTTCGAGCGGGACACGAGCTCATCCGACTCGGCTCGGATGCGATCCGCTTCGGTGCTCGCGCTCACGACCAAATCCGCGGAGTGCTGCTTCGACTGGGCCACGATTTCTTCGGCCTCGGCCTCGGCCGTGGTCGTGATCTTCTCTGCGGATTCCCTCGCCTCGTCGAGGATCGTCTTCGTCTGCTCGCTGACACGCTCGACGGCATGCCGAACCGCGGCCTGCGGTGAGCGCGTCACTTCGAGCTCGGCGATCACGCGGTTGACACGGCGCACGTAGGCCTCGACGGCGTCGCGGTCGTAACCACGCATGGCGATGGGGAAGGAGACGTTGCGGATATCGGCGGGGACGTTCGTCCGGTACGCGGGCTCTTCGGGCGCCGGTGCCGGCTTGCGCTCGTTCTTGTTGTCCTTTTTGACGGCCATGACGACGAGTATCGCCGATTCAGGCGCGGGCGCGGTGCTGAACCTAGCGAATTCCGGCGTCGAACCGGAAGTTCACGGTCGCCCGGGGCGCTGCCGGAATGCGCACGCGCTGAGGCTTCAGGACCCCCCGCCGCGGAGTCCGCACCGCATAGCGTCCGGCCCGGAGCGCAACCCGATAGTGGGCGTGGGCATCGGTGGTCACGCGCGCGGCGACCTTCCCATTCCGCCAGAAGACGAGCTTGAACCCGGGCAGCGGCTTGGTACAGGAGCTGCCGACCCGGCAGACCGGCGAGGCGGGGAAGAGGACGACAGATCCCTTGACGACGGCCTTCGTTGCCGTGGGCCCGCCGGCCGCGTCGCCGCACGCAGCGAGCAGGACAAGGGCGAGCAGAAGAGTTACGGGGCGGATCATCCTCGCGGAAAGGTTGCCTGGAAACGCTCGACGTCTGCCGGCGTCCGCAGGTGATGGACGGTGGTGTTCGCGCGCAGCTTCCCGAGGAGCCCGAGGACGCGGGGCCGGTCGGTTGCCGAGTAGCTCCAGATCCAGCGGATGAGGCCAGGGTCGAACCCTTCTGCGCAGCCTTCGGGCAGGTCCGGTCGCTTGCGGCCGCGGTCGCGTAGCCGGCGGCTTAGCACACGCCAGAGGCAGACCCTCCGTGGAAGGTCGAGAAAGACAACCGTGTCCGCGCGCGCGAACCGGTCGTCGGGCACCCAGTCTGAGGGAAGGAAGTTGCCGTCGAGAATCCAGCGCTCGCCCTGGACCGCTCTGGCGAGGTCGCGTTCCGCGTCATCTTTGGGCGCCGCAGTCCAGCCGGGTCGCCAGAACAGCAGATCGAGGTGCACGACCGGAAGACCGGTGCGCCTTGCCAGCTCCATCGCAACGGTCGTCTTGCCGGCGCCGGCCGGGCCGAGGTCAGCACACGCTCGATGCGCGTAAGGCTAGGGAAGAGGCTAGGGCCGCGGAACTGCGGCCCTAGCCTCGAAGCAGCTACTTCCGCGCGAAGTAGATGAACTGCGAGTACAGACCTGCAATGTCGGACGGGTCGCGCATGTCCGTCCAGGTCGTGTTCGCGTGCCCGTCACTTCCGTAGGCGAAGCTGATGTAGTCGCCGTGGAAGGTGGCGCAGTTCTCGCACCCGGCCACTCCGGCCCGGAAGAAACGAGACTGCG
Source organism: Actinomycetota bacterium (assembly GCA_046731695.1). GTDB lineage: Bacteria > Actinomycetota > Thermoleophilia > Gaiellales > Gaiellaceae > AC-32. Next base: position 548 of record JBKPLR010000098.1, on the reverse strand, counting down.
TCGGGTTCGACGGGGCAGTGCTGACCGTCGTCTTCACGAGCGAGCCAAATGGGCCTTCGGCGAGCGCCGTCATGTAGGTCGGGCCGTTGCTCGCGCCCCGGTCGTGGTAGAGCACTCCGACGTTCCCCGTCAGCGGGTTGACGTCGACCCACGGGAACCACTGGTCGCCCGCACCGGTGTCCACCTGCGTCGGTGCTGACCACGTGTCGCCCTGGTTCGTGGAGCGCGTGATGAAGACGTCGCTGTTCGTGACCGGGTTGTCGCTGTCGTGGACCCCGTTCCGGTTGTCCGAGAACACGATGTAGAGCGTCCCGTCCGGAGCCACGGCGATGTTGCCGAGCCCCCAGACCCGGACCTGGTAGCCGGTGAGCGTCTGCCGCCCGTCCACGTTGATCGGGTAGTCACGGGAGCCGTCTTCCATGCCGCTCACGAACCTCGGCGACGACCAGGTCCCGCCGCCGTTGCTCGACCGCACGACGAGGTACTGATTCTCGAAGGACTCGTTCGGCTCCCAGAGCGCCTGGTTCTGCTCGTTGATGAACGCCACG
>JBKPLR010000097.1:0-28803 GCA_046731695.1 Actinomycetota bacterium | reverse complement strand
ACCTTGAACAGCGAGATCGCGAACCCGATCGCGAGCAGGAATGCGAATACGAGCGCGCCACGCGAGAGCTCTGCTTCGGCCTCCTCGTTGTCCTCGGCCGCCGCGTAATTGGCGGAGATCGAGAGCGCGCGGAAGCCGATCGCGAGGGACTCGCCCAGTGCAATCACTCCGCGGATCACGGGCAGCCGGAAGAACCAGTGCCGCTTCATGACCGACTCGATCGGCCGGCAGACTTCGGCGATCTGGCCGTTCGGCTTGCGGACCGCGACCGCCCAGTTCGAGGGGCCGCGCATCATCACGCCCTCGAGGACGGCTTGCCCGCCGATGGGCGCGCTCATGGGTGGTTAAGCCTTCTTGCCGGCTTTCTCGAGGCGGCGCTGGAAGCGCTCCACGCGGCCGCCGGTGTCGACGAGCTTCTGCTTGCCCGTGTAGAAGGGATGGCAGTTCGAGCAGATCTCGACATGCAGCTCGGGCTTCGTCGAACGGGTCTGGAACTCGTTCCCGCAGGCGCAGCGAACGGTCGCCAGGACGTATTCGGGGTGGATGCCGGCTTTCATTCTCCGGCCAGGATAGCAACGGCCGTTTCGCTCGCCACGTTGCCGCCCGAGACCACGGCGACGGTGGTTTCTCCGGGGTCTCGCGGGACTTTTCCGGCCAGGAGCGCGGCGACCGCGGCAGCCCCGGCCGGCTCCACGGCGACCTTCGCGCGCGTGTACAGAAAACGCATGGCCTGCCTCAGCTCGTCCTCGGAGACGAGCAAGATGCTCTCGACGAGCTCGCGGCAGATCTTTAGCCCGAGCTCCCCGGCGAAGGGCGCGTTGAGGCCGTCGGCGATCGACTCCGGCGAGACCGGGACGGGCTTCCCGGCGGCGAGCGCGTCGTGCATCGCGGTCGAGAGCTCTGGTTCGACCCCGATCACGCGTCTGCCCTGAACGGCGACTGCGATCCCGGAGATGAGCCCACCGCCGCCGATCGGGACGACCACCGTCCCCGTGTCGGGAACGTCCTCGACGATCTCGAGGCCGACGGTGCCCTGCCCGGCGATCGTGAGCGGGTGGTCGAACGGGTGGACGAGCGTTCGGCCGGTCTGCTCCTGTAGGTCGGCCAGGCGCTCGAAGGCCTCGGCGGGATCGCCCGCCTCGAGGTCGACCTTGGCGCCGTACCCACGCGTAGCCTCGATCTTCGCGGTGCTGGCTCCCTGCCACATCACGAGCAGCGCGTCGGTGCCCTCGGCGGCCGCACCCCAGGCGAGCGCCTGCGCGTGGTTGCCCGCCGAGATCCCGATCACGCCGCGCTCGCGCTGCTCGGGCGTGAGCGCCGCGAGGTTCGTGAGGACACCGCGCGGCTTGAACGAGCCGGTCCTTTGGAAGAGCTCGGCCTTCAGGAAGACGCGCTCGCCGAGCGTCTTCGAGCTGAAGACCGGCGTCCGGTGCAGCCGACCGCCGATCGCCTCCCGCGCGGACTCGACGTCGGCGAGCGAGATCACTAGGTGATCGTGTACTCGGGCCCCGAGCCGCCCTCGGGTGGGGTGAGCCGCCCGCCCTTGGCGGTGATCGCGCCGCACTGGACGCAGTTCGACGCGGTCACCTCGACACCGCCGTCCGTGGGCTCGTAGACCTGGGCGGGGCACATGCGCGCCCAGAGCTCCGCAACCTCGGGCGGGACGTCGGTCTGCAGGCGGATGTGGTTCGGCGCGTCGTCGCGCGTCTTGTTCCCGCTCAGGAAGACCGACGAGAGCTTGTCGAACGTGAGCTTCCCGTCCGGCGCCGGGTATGTCGACGCGCGGTCGGTGCGGATCAGCTCCTGGTCGGCGTCCGGCTCCGTGCGGGAATCACCCGGCGGGAAGTTGCCGCGCGAAGCGGTCATCGCGCCGGCCATCGCCCCGCCCAGCCAGAAGCCCTTGCCGAACGCCTGGCGCATGTTCCGGACCCGGCGCAGGTCATCCCAAACGAAGCTCTCCTGCAGCGAGTCGTCGTAGCGCTGCAGGGCACCGCGCCGCCACGGCGTTTCCCCTCGCTGCAGCGTCGCGAACGCCGCCTCCGCCGCGAGCCGCCCGGACTCCACGGCGTAGTGGATCCCCTTCAGCGCCGGCACGTTCACGAGCCCCGCGCCGTCGCCGCAGATCAGTAGCCCGGGCGCGTGCAGGCGCCGCGGCAAGGACAGGTATCCGCCCTCCGGGATCGTCTTCGCACCCCAGGCGACACGCTCGCCGCCTTCGAGGATCTTCCGCACGAGCGGGTGCGTCTTCAGCTCCTGGAGGAGGTCGTGCACCGAGAGCTCCGCGTCGCGGTAGTCGAGCCCGACGACCATCCCCAGCGTGACCAGGTCGCCCATCGGGTAGATGAACGAGCCTCCGAACTCGCGGAACTTCGCTCCCGCGCGGAGCGGCCAGCCCATCGTGTGGATCACGCGGTCGAGCGGCTTCGGAACCTTCCAGACCTCCTTCACGCCGAGCGCCCAGACCTGCGGGTTGTCGCCCTCGAGCCCGAACCGCTTCAAGGCGACACCGGTCAAGTGGCCCTGCGTTCCCTCCGCGAGCACCGTCACGCGCGCGTGAACATCCGAACCGGGCTCGAAGTTCCCGAGCTCCTCCCCGCCCCGGCCCCGCCCGCGGTCGCCCGTGCGCACGCCGCGCACGCGCCCATCCGAGGCGAGCAGGGTCGTGGCCGAAGTCTCGGGCAGGATCGTCGCGCCGGCCTCCTCCGCCTGCTCGGCGAGCCATCGCCCGAGCTGCGAGAGCGACGCGACGTAGTTCCCGTGGTTCCGCATCGTCGGCGGCGTCGGGATCCGCATCGCCCGCTTCGGCGTGAGGAAGTAGACCGACTCGTGCTCGACGCGCTCGTGGAACGGGATCTGATCGGTCCGCAGGCGGCCCTTGAACAGGCGCCGGAGCGAGCGCGGGTTCACGACCGCGCCCGAGAGCAGGTGCGAGCCGGGCTGCTTGCCCTTCTCCAGGACCGCGACGGGCACCTCGCCGAGCCGTTCCGCGAGCTCAGGCGCGTCCTCCAAGAGCTGCCCGAGGCGGATCGCGCAGGCAAGCCCCGCCGGCCCCGCGCCGACGATCAGGACGCCGACCTCGATCTCCGGCTCGCCGGCAGGCGCGGCGACGAACTCGTTCGGGTCGAACGGCGGCGGGTAGTCGGACGGCTTCACGCGGCCTTGCGCTGCTTCACGAGCTCGGTCAGCTTGGGGACGATCTCGTGCAGGTCGCCGACGACCCCGAGGTCGGCGAACTCGAAGATCGGCGCGTTCGGATCCTTGTTGATCGCCACGATCAGGCTCGAGCTCTGCATCCCGACCTTGTGCTGGATCGCGCCGGAGATCCCACAGGCGATGTAGACCTTCGGCGAGACCGTCCTTCCGGTCTGCCCGACCTGGGTCGCGTACGGGTACCAGCCCGCGTCGACCACCGCCCTCGTCGCGGCCACGGCGCCGCCGAGCGCCTTTGCGAGCTCCTCGACAAGCGCGAAGTTCTCCGGGGAGCCGAGGCCACGGCCGCCGGCGACGATCACGTCCGCGTCCTCGATTGAGGGTCCCTCGCTCTCCTCGTGGGCCTGCTCGGTCATCTCGGCTGCGAGCGAGAAATCCTGCAGTCGCGCAGCGAGCCGCTCGACCTCGGCGGTCCCGCCGCTCTCCTGCGGCTCGAAGGTCCCGGAGCGAACCAAGGCGAGCCGGGGCTCTGACGTCCAGCCGACGTCGACATAGACGGAATCACCGAGTGCCGGCCGCTTGCCGACAAGCCTGCCGTCCTCGACGACCAGGTCGGTGAGGTCCCAGTTCAGGCCGGCGTCCAGCCTGGCGGCCAGTGCGGCGGCGACGTCCGCCGAGAGGACGGTCGCCGCGAAGAGCACCGTGTCGAACCCGTGCTCGCCGATCAACGTCTCGAGGGCGTCCACGCGTGGCTGCGGGAGAGGCCTCGCGAGCAGTACGTCGTCCATTGCGTGCACGCGGGCGGCGCCGTACCTGCCGGCCTCGGCCCCGAGCTCTTCGACGCCTGAGCCGAGCAGGACCGCCTCGACCTCGCCCTCGAGCGAAGCCGCCTTGGATAGCACACCCAGCGAGTCCTTCTGCAAAGCACTCTCGTGGTGCTCGAGGAAGACCAACGTCTTCACAGCGCCTTCTTCTCCAGGAGGAACTCGAGGATCTTCTCCGCGCCGGAGCCGTCGTCCTCGATCTTGACCGTGTCGCCACGGGCGGGTGGGTCGCCGAGCGCGTAGATCTCCGTGCGCGAGCCGGCCTCGCCTGCGTCACCGGCGTCGATCCCGAGGTCGCCGAGCGACAGCGTCTCCTGCGGTTTCTTCTTGGCACCCATGATCCCCTTCAGCGACGGGTACCGCGGCTCGTTGATCGCGTCGGAGACGGCGACCACGGCCGGTAGCGGCGCCTCGATCACGTCGTAGCCGTACTCGGTCTGGCGCTTGCCCCGCACCTTCCCGTTCTCGTGGTTGAGCTCGGCCACCTGGGACACCATGGGCCGGCGCAGCCGGTCGGCGACCGCGGCCCAGAGAACCGCGCCGTCCGAGTCGCTCGCCTGCTGGCCGAAGAGCACGAGGTCGGGCTCCTCGCGCTCGAGCGCGGCCGCGAGCACGCGGCTCGTCGCCACGAGGTCCGACCCGGCGGCGCCCTCGTCGCTGACCAGCACGATGCGATCGGCGCCCATTGCGAGGCCCTTGCGCATCGCCTCGAGCGCACGCTCCGGGCCGAGCGAGACGATCACGACCTCGTCGCCCTCGCCGCCGCCTTCCTTCAGCTTCAACGCCTCCTCGACCGCATGCACGTCGAACTGGTTCAGCTCGCCCTCGCCTGAGCGGTCGAGCCGCTTCGTCTGCGGGTCGATCCGCGCGTGTGCGGCGGCATCCGGGACGTACTTGGCGCAGACGGCGATCTTCATGCGGGGGCGAGGATACAAGTGCCCCAGCTAGTGATGCCGCCGCCCTTCTGGGTCACGAGCACCAAGCCAGAGTTCGCGCTTGACCGCAGCAAGGCTGGATTGCCTTGCTAAGGGCAAGGGGTGTGCTCTGGCGCCGTGTGATCGTGGGCCAGAAGCCGGCATGTATCGCTGGCTGGGCACGGGCCCCCCTTTGCTACCGTCTGGCTCTTCGGCCGCTCGTGAAACCCCTCCGGACGACAGCCCGAGGAACCCTCCTTCTCGCCGTTCTCGTGACCCTCGTCGCGGGGACCGCGTCCGCGAGCGCGAAGAAGCCTCCGACGACGATTGTCTTCCCCGTGCTCGGCCAGGCCGAGTACACGGACGACTTCGGCGAGGCCCGCGGCACCGGCGTGCACCGGGGGATCGACATCCTGGCGCCGAAGCGAGCGCTCGCACTCGCCGCCGAGGCGGGCAAGGTTGAGTTCTGGAAGAGCTCCGCGTCGGCCGGCTGCATGATCTACCTGCACGGCGTGAGTGGAACGACCTACTACTACATCCACCTCAACAACGACCTCACGAAGCGGAACGACAACCGCGGCAAGTGCGTCGCCGGCACCGCGTACGCGAAGGGGCTGAAGAACGGCGCGAAGGTCGTCGCGGGCCAGGTGATCGGCTACGTCGGCGACTCGGGAGACGCGAACGGGATCCATCCGCACCTCCATTTCGAACTCCATCCCGGGGGCCGAAGCGCCGTCGATCCTTATCCCTGGTTGAAGCGCGGCCGGCATCTCCTCTTCGCCGCATCGCGCGGGGCGGCGTTCACGCTCGACCTGCGGGGCACGGTCATGGTCGCCACGGCGAACGCGCTGCAGTTGAAGGTCTCGAGCCTGAGTGCGTGGCCGATGCGTCAGCGCCAGTCGAAGCTGAGCCGGAAGCTCATCGTGCTCGTCCCGTCGTCGGCGACCGTACAGACCGTTCCCAAGCTGGGCGCCAGCGGGAGGAAGACGAAGCTCAGGAGCGCGAAGCAAGGCCAGGCGGTCGACCTCTGGACCGCAGTCGCGCCAACGACGCTCAGGGCCCAGCGCGGGGACGACCTCGCGCTGTCGGCCTCATTGGTCTCGCTTATCTCCCCTAGCGGGTAGAGGGGCCAAGCCATCCGCTTCCTCAGCGTGTGTCAGACGGCCACGCCGGCATAGCCAGCATGGCCTCGTTGGTCGGCGCCGCCTAAGTCGGCGCCTTATCTCCCCTTAAAGACCGGCTCGCGCTTCTCGGCGAATGCGGCCAGGCCTTCCTTCGCGTCCTCGCTGTCGAAGAGGCCGCCGAATTCGTCCGCCTCGCGGCCCAGGTTCTCGACGTGGTCGCCCTGGAGGACGTGGTTCAGCGCCCGCTTCGCAGCCGCCAGCGCGAGCGGGCTCTTCGCCGCCAGCATGCGGCCGACCTCGCGCGCCTTCTCGATAGCCGGGTCGTGGACCCCGTTGACGAGGCCCCGAGCGAGCGCCTCCTCTGCGTCGACGGTCCGGCCGGTGAGGATCAGCTCCTTCGCGAAGCCGAGCCCACAGACGCGCGCGAGCCGCTGGGTGCCGCCCCAGCCTGGGATGATCCCGAGGTTGATCTCCGGCTGGCCCAGCTTCGCGCCCGGCGACGCGTAGCGCAGGTCGCAGGCGAGCGCGAGCTCGCAGCCGCCGCCGAGGGCGAAGCCGTTGATCGCCGCGATCGTCGGCTTGGGCATCGTCTCGAGCAGCCGCCCCGCGTTGTGGCCGAGGTCGCCCCATTCCTTCGCCTCGTCGCTGCCGAGACCGCCCATGTACTTGATGTCCGCGCCCGCGACGAACGCTTTGTTGCCCGAGCCGGTCAAGACGACGACGCAAACGTCCGAGTCGTCTGCGGCCTCAGCGAGCCGGTCGCGCAGCTCGCCCAGCGTCGGCCGGTCGAGCGCGTTCATCGCATCCGGCCGGTCGACGGTGAGGATCGCGATCGCGTCCTCGCGCTCGACGCGAACGGCTATGCCGGCACCTTCTCGCGGAGAAACTCCACGATCTCGCTCGTCGGCGCGCCGGGCGTGAAGACCGCCGCGACGCCCTGGCTCTTCAGCTCCTCTGCGTCCTCGACAGGGATCGTTCCGCCCAGGACGACGAGCACGTCGTCGGCCCCGTTCTCGCGCAGCCCGTCGAGGATGCGCGGGACGAGCGTCATGTGCGCGCCGGAGAGGATCGAGATCCCGACCGCATCCGCGTCCTCCTGGATCGCGGTCTCGACAATCTGCTCCGGCGTCTGGTGCAATCCGGTGTAGATCACCTCCATCCCCGCATCGCGGAGCGCGCGTGCGATGATCTTCGCGCCCCGGTCGTGGCCGTCAAGACCGGGCTTCGCGATGACGACACGTATCTTGCTGGCCATCGACCCGAGTATAAGAACGTGAAACTGACTGTCGTCGGATGCTCTCCCGCGTGGCCGAATCCCGGCGGCGCGCAATCGGGCTACTTGCTCGAGGGACCCGGACGCCTGTTGCTCGACTGCGGGCCGGGAGTGCTCGCCAAGCTCCGCGAGCGAGAGGCCTGGCCGGCGCTCGACGCGATTGCGGTCACCCACTGGCACCTCGACCACTGGGGTGATCTGGTCCCCTGGGTCTGGGGCGCAACCCTCGGCCCCGGGATGGACGTCGATCCGCCCGAGCTCTGGGTCCCGCCGGAGGGCCCCGAGATGCTGAGCGCGATCGGCGGGCGGCTGGGGCAGCCGAGCATGTTCGAGGATGCGTTCGACCTCCGCGAGTACGCGGACGGCGAGCCCTTCGAGGCGGCCGGCTTCGAGGTCACACCGCACCGGGTGCTGCACTACGACCTGCTCGCCTTCGGCTTCCGCGCCTCCGCGAACGGGACCGTCCTGGGCTACTCAGGAGACTCGGGCCCGAGCGACGGGCTCACCGAGCTCGCAAGGGACGCCGACCTCTTCGTCTGCGAGGCGACGCTCCTGGTGACGAATCCCGAGGGCGGCACGCGCGGGCACCTCAGCGCCGACGAGGCGAACGACGCTTTCAAAGCCTCAGGTGCGAAGCGCCTGCTGCTGACTCACCGTCCGTTCGAGCGGCCGCTCGACGGATCGTTCGAGCAGGCCTTCGACGGGATGCAGCTCGAGATCGAAGCCTGACCCGCGGCTACGCGATCGGAATCGGCGGCGTGTACCGCGGCATCCAGTAGTCAACCTTCCACTGCCTGTGGGCGCCCTTGCCGACCGGCGCGAGGCCGAGCATGAACGTCAGGGCACGCAGGTGCAGCTTCGGGTTTGACGAGACGCCGACGTCGAGCAGGATCTCGTCGCTCACGGCGTAGTCCAGGGCGTAGTTGACGTGCTTCATGTCCCAGATCGGATACGGCACGACCGGCAGCGCATCCGCCGTATTCCACTGCTTCCGGGTATAGCCTGCGTGGAGGTTCGGCGTCGTGATCGCCCACGCGCGGGCCTGGTTGTGGCGGGCCACGGCGGCGTCGAGGAACGTGTTGACGGTGGCCTTGATCTTCGGATCGAGCTGTTCATAGGTCCGGATCCGGGTGCCTTGCGCGTTCTTCAGCGGCACGCTCTTGGCCGGCGCCTGCGCTTTGGACGGCTTCAGCGTCTGATCCGTCTCACCGTTCGTGCCCCCGACGAGCTTGACCACGAGGACGAGCGCGCCAACCGCGAAAATCACGATGCCGAAGCCAAGCAGCAGGCGATTGAAGCGGGCAGATGACAGGGCTTTTTCGACGACGTTCATCGACTAGTGAGGTAGACGCACAGAGTAGCCGACTTGTTAGAAGACGGGGGTCTCGCGCCAGACGCCCCAGACTTCGCGGAGCGCGTCGCACATCTCGCCCAGCGTGACGTAGGCCCGGGAGGCGTCGACGATCAGTGGCATCAGGTTCACGTCCTCGCGTGCGGCGCCTTCCTTCAGCGCCTTGATCGACTCCTCGACCGCCGCCGAGTCGCGCCGAGCGCGCACCGCGCGCACCCGCTCGATCTGCTTCTCCTCCAGCGCGGGGTCGATCCGCAGCGTCTCGACCTCGGGCTCGTCTTCGAGGTGGTAGCGATTCACGCCGACGACGACGCGCTGCTTCGCCTCGAGCTCGGCCTGGTAGCGGAACGACGCCTCGGCGATCTCGCGCTGGAAGAAGTTCTCCTTGATCGCCGCGACGACGCCGCCCAGCTTCTCGATCCGGTCGAAGTAGTCGTAGGCCTCCCGCTCGAGGCGGTTGGTGAGGTCCTCGAGGTAGTAGGAGCCGCCGAGCGGGTCGATCGTGTTCACGACGCCGGTCTCGTGCGCGATCACCTGCTGCGTGCGCAACGCCAGGCGCACCGCATTCTCGGTCGGGAGCGCGAGCGCCTCGTCGAAGGAGTTCGTGTGCAGCGACTGCGTCCCGCCGAGAACCGCGGCGAGCGCTTCGAGCGCGGTCCGGACGATGTTCACCTCGGGCTGCTGCGCCGTCAGCGACACGCCGGCGGTCTGGGTGTGGAAGCGCATCAGCCACGAGCGCGGGTTCTTCGCTCCGTAGCGCTCGCGCAGCTCTCGAGCCCAGATCCGCCGGGCCGCACGGTACTTGGCGATCTCCTCGAAGAAGTCGATGTGCGCGTTGAAGAAGAACGAGAGGCGCGGCGCGAAGTCGTCCACGTCGAGCCCGCGCTCGATCGCCGCGTCGACGTAGGCAAAGCCGTCCGCCAGCGTGAACGCCAGCTCCTGGACCGCGTTCGAGCCCGCCTCGCGGATGTGGTACCCGGAGATCGAGATCGGGTGCCAGCGCGGGAGCTCACGGGCGCAGAACTCGACCATGTCCGTGACGAGCCGCATCGACGGCTCGGGCGGGAAGATCCATTCCTTCTGGGCGATGTACTCCTTGAGGATGTCCGTCTGGATCGTTCCGCGAAGCTGGTCGCGCGCCACACCCTGCTGCTCAGCCACACACACGTAAAAGGCGAGCAGCATCGCCGCCGGCGCGTTGATCGTCATCGACGTCGAGACCTCGCCGAGCGGGATCCCGTCGAAGAGCGTCTCCATGTCGGCCAGCGAGTCGATCGCCACGCCCTCGCGCCCGACCTCCCCGAGCGAGCGCGGCTGGTCGGAGTCGTAGCCCATCAGCGTCGGCATGTCGAAGGCCGTCGAGAGCCCGGTCTGCCCGTGGTCGAGCAGGTACCGGAAGCGCTCGTTCGTCTCCTGCGCGGTCCCGAAGCCGGCGAACTGCCGCATCGTCCAGAGCCGGCCCCGGTACATCGACGGGTAGACCCCGCGCGTGAACGGATAGACGCCCGGGTAGCCGAGGTCGCGGTCGTAGTCGGTCTCGACGCCCTCCGGGCTGTAGAGCGGATCGTTCTCGAGACCGGAGATCGTGCTGAAGAGCTCGCCGGTGCGCTCCGACGCGGCGTCGTACAGCTCCCGCTTCCAGTCCTCCGTGCCGCCGACGCGGTCCTCGGTCGTCGCCATGTACGGATTGTGCCCTTTTGCTCGACGAGTGCGCTGCCGATGGTTTCTGACGGCGATGGAAATCCAGTCGCGTCCTCGCCTCGTCCTGCGCTTCGCGCTCTACACGGGCGCGGTGCTGCTTGCTGCCGGGATCGCGGTCCTCTGGATCGTCGATCGCGAAGTCGCAGGGCGCGCGCAACGCACCGTCGAGACCCAGGCGCGCGCCGTCGCGGCCCAGGCCCTGCGTAAGCAGGTGCGGCCGTCCGACTTCACCCACCCGGTTTCGCCGGCGCGCCGGCGCGAGCTCGACCGCCTCTTCCTCACGCGGATCCTGATCCCGGGCGTCGTCGGCGGGCGGCTAGTGAACGCCGACGGCGTCATCACCTACGCCGCGCTCCACCGGCTGATCGGGACGAAGGTGTCGTACTCGCGCGAGCTTCGGGGAGTGCTCGCAGGGCGGTTCGAGCGACGCGTCACACGAACGGACACCTGGCGCGGGGAGCGGGACCTCCAGGCGCTCCAGTCGCTCGTCCCGGTCCGGTCCTCTCCGAGCTCCAGGCCGGTCGGCGCGCTCGAGCTCGACCAGGACTACAAAGCCGTCGCCGTCGGCACCGCGGGCGCGCGCACACGGTTGGCGCTGATCCTCGCCCTGGCGCTGCTGGCGCTGTGGGTCTCGCTCCTCCCGATCCTCCGCCGCGTCACCCGCCAGCTCGAGACCGACAACCGGCTCCTGCACGAGCTCGCGATCGAGCGCGGCCGGGCGCTCGATGCCGAGCGGGCCGCGCGCGCCGAGGCGGAAGCCGTGCAGCGGCTCCTCTCCGAGCAGAACGAACGGCTCCGGGAGCTCGACAAGCTGAAGGACGAGTTCGTCTCCCTGGTCTCGCATGAGCTGCGCACGCCACTGACCTCGATCCGCGGCTACGTGGAGCTGATGCTCTCGGAGGAGCTGAGCGACGACCAGCGCCGCTTCCTCCGGATCGTCGACCGCAACTCCAAGCGCCTGCTCGACCTCGTCAGCGACCTGCTGTTCCTCGCCCAGATCGAGGCAGGCAAGCTCGCGATCGAGGTCGGCTCGTTCGACCTGAAGCGGCTCGTCGAGGAGTGCGTCGAGGCCTCGGCGGCCGTCGCGGAGTCCCGCGGCGTCGAGCTCGGGGCGGCGATCGGGCGGCTGCCGAAGATCGAGGGCGACCGCACGCGGCTCCACCAGGTGCTGGACAACCTCCTTTCGAACGCGCTCAAGTTCACGCCCTCAGGCGGCCAAGTGGACGTCAGCCTGAAGCGCGAAGGCGACACGGCCGTGCTCGAGGTCGCGGACTCCGGGCTCGGCATCCCGGAGGAGGAGCAGGCGAGGCTCTTCGAGCGGTTCTTCCGCAGCTCCAACGCGACCGAGAACGCCATTCCCGGAACCGGCCTCGGCCTGACGATCACGAAGGCGATCGTCGAGCGCCACGGCGGCAGGATCGAGATCGATAGCGCCGAGAACGCGGGCACGACCGTCCGCGTCCGGCTCCCGCTTCCTACGCCCGCGGCCGGTACCGGTAGCCGAACCCGCGAACCGTCTCGATCGGATCGTCGCCGCTCGTCCCGAGCTTCCGCCTGAGGTAGCCCACGTAGAGCTTCACCTGGTCGCGCTCGGCGGCGCGCTCGTCGCCCCAGACGAGCTCTAGCAACTGCTCGTGGGAGAGCACCTGGTTCGGGTTCTGCACGAAGGCGGTCAAGAGCCGAAACTCGAGCGGCGTCAGCGAGACCCGGTCGTCTCCGGCGAACACCTCGCGCTGCGCGTAGTCGATGGTCACGAACCCGTCCGCGTAGAGCTCGGGCACGGTCTTGCGCGTTCCCGCACGCCGGAGGTTGGCGCTCACGCGAGCGAGCAGCTCCTGCCGCCCGAAGGGCTTGGTCAAGTAGTCGTCCGCGCCGGCGCGGAGGCCGCGCACCCTGTCGAGCTCCTCCGCACGGGCCGTGAGCATCAACACCGGGACGTCGCTCACCTCGCGGATCCGCGTCAGCGTCTCCCAGCCGTCGAGGACGGGCATCTGGACGTCGAGGATCACGAAGTCCGGCTGCTGCGAATAGAAGACTTTCAGCGCCTCGCTTCCGTCGGCCGCTTCCACGACGTCGTAGCCGGCCCGGGCGAGCAATTCGCGTACCAGCTCCCGGATATCGGCCTCGTCGTCAACGACCAGAACCCGAGTCATCGCTCCCTCGCCCCAGGGATCTTCGCGTCATTCATACGGCTTTCATACGGAAACCCTCCCGAATTCCCTCCCGCGCAGCCGATGTCGCGGTCGTGAACCGGCTTCTGCGGCACCTGCTCAGGGGGCGAGCGCTGATGCTCTTGGCGCTCGCTCTCTCCCTCGTTGCGGGCGCTGTCGTATTCCGTGACAGCGTCTCCAGCGGCCACTCCGAGGCGAACGGCGCGAACGCGCCGTTTTCTGCGGTCGTGCTCGACCGGCAGCGGCGCAAGCCAGTCCGTGGCGAGCGCGGCTCTCGGGGCACACGTGGGGCTCCCGATGCGGCGGGGAGCTCCCGCGTTTCCACGAGCCACAGCACGCGGGTGAGCTCGAACAGCGCCCGGAAGTCGGCGGCGGCTTCTGGCGGCTCGAGCGATTCGAACAAGGACGCGAACACGTCCCGCAGCGCGTACTCGGCCGCCGGCGGCGGGCGCGGCGCCACGGGTCCGGAGGGCGCCCGTGGAGCCGCTGGTCCTGCCGGTCCGGCCGGTCCGGTGGGGCCCGCCGGCCTGCCCGGCCCGCCGGGGCCGACGGGCCCAGCAGGGCCGACGGGGCCTCAGGGCCCCCAGGGAATCCCAGGCACGGCAGCTGCACGCGGCGCGACCGGCCCAACCGGTCCCGAAGGACCGTTCGGCCCGCAGGGCCCGCGCGGCCTCCGCGGCGCGACCGGCCCGCAAGGCGTGAAGGGCGCAACGGGTCCAAAAGGCGCCAAGGGCTCGACCGGCGCGCAAGGTGCCAAGGGGACGACGGGTGCTCAGGGACCCGCAGGGATCCAGGGCCCGATGGGACCTCAGGGCGCGAAGGGCGCGACTGGCTCGCAGGGTGCCAAGGGCGCCACCGGTGCGCAGGGCGCGAAGGGCGCAACGGGCGCCAAGGGCGCAACAGGCGCGAAGGGCGTGACCGGTGCCAAGGGCGCGACGGGCGCTCAGGGTATGCAGGGAATCAAGGGCGCGACGGGCGCTCAGGGCCCGGCGGGCGTCCAGGGACCGACGGGTACGCAGGGCGCCAAGGGCGCGACGGGCGCTCAGGGTGTCAAGGGTGCGACGGGCGCGCAGGGCTCCAAAGGCGCAACGGGCGCTCAGGGCGCGAAGGGTGCGACAGGATCGAACGGCGCGACGGGCGCCAAGGGCTCGACCGGCGCGAAAGGCGCGACCGGCGGCCAGGGACCGGCCGGCCCGCAGGGCCCGACCGGAACGCAGGGTGCGAAGGGCGCGACCGGCGCCAAGGGTGCTACCGGGGCGCAGGGCGTCAAGGGTGCAACGGGCGTGAAGGGTGCGACTGGGACTCAGGGCGCGCAGGGCGCCACCGGCGTTCAGGGCGCCAAGGGCCCTACCGGCGCGCAAGGCCCCGCCGGCATTCAGGGCCCGACCGGGCCTCAGGGTTCGAACGGCGCGACCGGCGCCAAGGGTGCAACTGGAGCCCAGGGGGCACAGGGCAACAAGGGCGCCACCGGCTCCCAGGGTGCAAAGGGCGCCACGGGTGCCAAGGGAGCTACCGGTGACCAGGGCCCACAGGGCGTCAAAGGTGCGACGGGCTCGCAGGGCGCAACGGGTGCAAAGGGCGCGACGGGCGCGAAGGGCGCCACGGGTGCTCAGGGGGCGAAAGGCGTGACCGGCTCGACCGGCGCGAAGGGCGCAACCGGTGCTCAAGGCCCCACCGGCGTCCAGGGCGCGACCGGCGCCCAGGGCGCGAAGGGCGCGACTGGTGCCAAGGGTGCGACAGGTGCCAAGGGCGCGACAGGTGCAAAAGGCGCAACGGGTGCTCAGGGTGTGAAGGGCACAACCGGTGCTCAAGGCCCGGCAGGCGTCCAGGGACCGACCGGAGCGACGGGCGCCAAGGGCGCGACCGGAGCGCAGGGCGCGACCGGCGCTCAGGGCGCCCAGGGGCCCGCAGGCGCGCAGGGGCCGATCGGCCCTCAGGGCCCGACTGGCGCGAAGGGTGCCACCGGCTCGCAGGGCGCGAAAGGCGCAACCGGCTCACAGGGCCCGGCCGGGGCCAAGGGCGCGACCGGTGCCGCGGGCGCCAAGGGCGCGACGGGTGCCGCGGGCGCCAAGGGCGCAACGGGTGCCAAGGGCGCTACTGGTTCCGTCGGCCCGACAGGCCTGGCAGGTACCGGTAGCTGGGACACGATCGTCAGCACCACCGCGGACCGCACCATGTCCAGCGCGACAGCGACCAACGTGCCTGATCTCAGCGTCGCCGTGAGCGCGAACTCGATCTACGAATTCGAGGCCGTGCTGTTCGTGAATGCCAGCAACGTCGCGGGCGCGAAGTACGCCGTCGGAGGTCCGGCGGCTGCGCTTCCCTACGCGTTCTACTCAGGCGAGACCGCCACGGGCACCGGCGCCGTGTCGGCCACGAACGCGCTCGCAACGCTCGACGGAACCGCCTTCGCGACCACGACAACCGCCGACCACATCGTCGTGATCAACGGCATTGAAAAGGTTGGCGCGACGGCAGGGAACCTCACGATCATGCAGGCGAGGGCGGGCGGCGGCTCGGTGACCGTCCGGCTCGGCTCGGTCCTCAAGGTCCGGAAGGTCGCCTAGTGGGCGAGTTCTGGCAGGAACCGCGACCGGCGGCGGGAACTTCTCCCGGCGTGACCGAGAACGTCGCCAGGGCGGGGGCCCGAGACCGGCGCGTGGCGCCCCTCGCAGTGCTCGGCGTCGCCGCGCTGTTCGCTGCAGGCGCCGTCGCCTGGTTCCTACTCCGCGGCGGATCTTCAGGCCCGGCGCCGCAGCCGGCGACGATCGTCTCGCAGGCGCAGCTCGAGAGATTCGCGCGCACGCTCGACTACCCGGTGTACTGGGCAGGCCCCAAGCCAGGCTTCTCCTACGAGCTCACCGCGGCGAACGGGCGAACCTGGGTCCGGTATCTCCCCGCGGGCGTCAGCGCGGGCGACCCGCGCTCGGACTTCCTCGTCGTCGGCACGTACAAGCAGCCGCGCTCGTACGCCAACCTCCAGCGCGCTGCGACCCGGTCCGGCGGCGTCTCGCGGCAGATCGCCGGAGACGGGCTCCTCGTCTACAGCTCAGCGAAGCCGACGAGCGTGTACTTCAGCTATCCGGGCGCGGACTACCAGGTCGAGGTCTACACCCACTCGACCAAGACCGCGCGCTCGCTCGTCCTCGACGGGACGATCACGCCACTCCGGTAGGGACGCGGAGGTTGTAGCTAGCCGCCGGGCTTCCAGAGCGGCTCCTCGCCGCCGGCGTTGGCTGCACGGGCGAAGATGAAGAGCAGGTCGGAAAGCCGGTTCAGGTAGATGAGCGCCAACGGGTTCACCGGGCGCTCGTCTGCCGCCCACAGGGCGACACTCTCCACCCGTCGGCAGACCGCTCGCGCAACGTGAAGCCGCGCCGCGACTTCGCTGCCGCCGGGGAGCACGAAGCTCTTCAGCGGCTCGAGCGGCTCGTTCGCCTCGTCGCAGTCGCGCTCGAGCGCGTCGATCTGCGCCTGGGTCACGCGGAGCTTCCCGTCGCCCTCCTCGTACGGCACCGAGAGGTCGGCGCCGAGGTCGAAGAGGTCGTTCTGGACCCGCCCGAGCCGCGGGTCGCGCGCCTCGACCTGCGCCCAGCCGACGACGGAGTTGAGCTCGTCGATCGCGCCGTACGCGCGCACGAGCGGGTCGAGCTTGGAAACGCGCGACCCGTCGCCGAGGCTCGTCTCGCCCTTGTCGCCGCCCCGGGTGTAGATCTTCGTGAGCCGGACCGGCTCATCAGGCGCGCGGCTCATCCCTGGGCGAGCTCGCGTTCGCGGAGGCCGAGAATCGAACGCGCGATCACGAGGCGCTGGATCTCGCTCGTCCCCTCGTAGATCTCCGTGATCTTCGCATCGCGGTAGAAGCGCTCGACCGGAAACTCCTTCGTGTAGCCGTAGCCGCCGAGGATCTGGATCGCCTCCGCCGTCTGCCGCCGGGCCATCTCCGACGCGAACAGCTTCGCCTTCGCGCCCTCCTCGGTGTGCGGCCGGCCCACCTCCTTCAGCCACGCGGCACGGTAGACGAGCAAGCGGGCGGCGTCGATCTCCGTAGCCATGTCGGCCAGCTTCCACTGGATCGCCTGGAAGTCCGCGATCCGCTGCCCGAACTGCCGCCGCTCGAGCGCGTACGAGCGCGCCACGTCGTAGGCCGCCTGCGCGATTCCGAGCGCCTGCGCGGCGATCCCGATTCGGCCGCCGTCGAGCGTCGCCATCGCGACCGTGAACCCCTTCCCCTCCTCGTGGAGGAGGCGGTTGCGCGGGACCTGCGCCTCCTCGATGACGAGGTCGACCGTCGAGGACGAGTTGAGGCCGAGCTTCTCCTCCTCGCGCGTGACGCGCACCTGATCGCCGTCGACGATGAAGGCGGAGACGCCCTTCGGTCCGGGCGTGTCCTGGTCCGTCCGCGCGAAGAGCAGCACGGTCCCGCCAAAGCCGCCGTTCGTGATCCACTGCTTCGACCCGGAGATCCGCCAGCCGTCGCCGTCGGCCGTCGCCGCCGTGCGAAGGGACCCGGCGTCAGAGCCGCTCCCGGGCTCGGTCAGCGCGAAGGCGCCGATGGCCTCGCCTCGCGCGAGCGGCGGGACGAAGCGGCTCCGCTGCTCGTCGCTCCCAAACGTGAGGATGGGCAACGTCACGGCGCTCGTGTGCACGGCGACGGTGACGCCGACGCCCGCATCCGCGCGCGAGAGCTCCTCGAGCACGAGGATGTACGAGAGGAAGTCGGCGCCGGCGCCGCCGTACTCCTCGGGGATGCAGACGCCGAGCAGCCCGAGGCCGGCGAGCTTCGCCAGGAGCTCACGCGGAAACCCGTGCTCGCGGTCCCACGCCGAGGCGTTCGGGACGATCTCCGCCTCGGCGAACTCCCGCGCAAGCGTCTGGATCTCCCGCTGGTCGGAGCTCAGGGAGAAATCCATCGGGCGGCGAGTATAGTCGTGGCCGGTTTGCCCCCCGGAGCCGCGCAGACCTGGTGCGCAAGAAGCGCTCGAATGAAGACGCTGCGGATCTGCTGCGCCTTCGGGGCATTTCTCCTTCCTGCGGGCTGCGGAGGGGGATCGCCGTCAGCCGAAAGCGTGGTGCGCGCTTGGAGCAACGCCCTCAACCACGACGACAACAACACCGCCGCCAGCCTCTTCGCCGAGGACGCTAAGGTCGTCCAGTCCGGCCACGTAATCACGCTGCGCACACGTGAGGACGCCGTCGCCTGGAACGCCGCCCTTCCTTGCTCCGGCCGGATCGTCTCGATTCACACGCGCGGCCAGACTGCGACTGCGACGTTCCTACTCGGCGACCGCAGGCACAGCCGCTGCGACGGACCCGGGCAGCACGCGACTGCGATCTTCAGAGTCGTCCGCGGGAAGATCGTTCTCTGGCACCAGACGGGGCCCGGCGAAGTGCTGAATCCAACCGTCTAGGGTCCGCGAAGTCCCGGTACATCCGCTGCAACGCGCTCTCGCGCACCCGGAAAGCCTCGACCACCCCGGGGTCGAACTGGGTCCCTGACTGCGCGAGGATCTCGCGCCGGGCCTCCGTCCACGGCATGGCCGCGCGGTACGGCCGGTCGCTGGTCATCGCGTCGAGCGTGTCGGCAACGGCGAAGATGCGCGCCGCGACCGGGATCTCGGTGCCGGCCAGGCCGTCGGGATAGCCGTCGCCGTCCCAGCGCTCGTGATGCGAGCGGACGACCTCGACGCCGGCGCCCTGCAGGAACGTGACGCCGCGGAGCATCTGCTCGCCGAGCACCGTGTGGGTCTGCATCAGCCGCCACTCTTCGTCGTTCAGCGAGCCCGGCTTCTGGAGCACGGAATCGGGGATCCCGATCTTGCCGACGTCGTGGAGCATGAACCCGTAATCGACGCTCGCGTCCTCGAGCAGGTCTGGCGCAACCTCCTTGGCGAGCTCGGCGGCGTACCGGTGCACGCGCTGCGAATGCTCGCCGGTTCCGCTGTCCTTCGACTCGAGCGCACTCGCCAGGGCCGCGACCGTCTCGTGATACGCGTTGGCCAGAAGGAGCCGCTGCCGCCGCTCCAGCTCGAGGAGGTGGCGAAGGTCGCGGGCGTAGAGGAGCAGCTGCTCGTCGGGGAGTCGCTTGCCGCTTGCGCGGAACGGCATGCCGTGCAGGCCGCCCGCGAGGCGCTCGACGACCGCCAGGAGCTCGAGCGGGCTGAACGGCTTGAGCATGAACGCGTCGGCGCCGACCTCACGCGCGACGGTCTCGTTGGCCATGTCGGAGCCGGTCAGGAGCACGACCGGGATGTCGCGCGTCGCGCGGTTGCTCTTCAGGTGCGCGCAGAACGTGACGCCGCTCATGCCGGGCATGCTCACGTCGAGCACGATCGCGTCGGGACGGGCGAGCGCGATTTGCGCATGCGCCGACTCTGCGTTCTCGGCCTCGGCGACCTCCATGTCGACAGCCTCGAACGTCGTGCGAAGCAGTTGCCGCAGGCCTTCGTCGTCATCGACCAGCAAGAGGCGCATTGGCGGCTCCTTGGGGGATTGCCCGTCGAGGCTCGGTCAGCCTTGTGGCTAATAGATGTAAAAACCCTCGCCAGACTTGCGGCCTAGCTTGCCCGCTGCCACCAATTCGTGGAGCAATGGGCATGGCGCGTACCGCTCGTCGTCCAATCCGGTGCGTAGAACGTCCATGATTGCAACACATGTATCGAGTCCGATCAGGTCCGCGAGGGCGAGCGGTCCCATCGGGTGGTTGAAGCCGAGCTTGGCGATCGTGTCGATCGCTTCGGCCTCCGCGACGCCGTCGTGGAGCGCCCAGACGGCTTCGTTGATGTAGGGCATCAGGATCCGGTTCGAGACGAATCCGGGGAAGTCGTTCGCGACCGCTGGAGTCTTGCCGAGCTCGCGGGCGAGCTCGGTGATGGCCTCCGCGGTCTCGTCCGAGGTCTCCTTCCCGCGGACGATCTCGACCAGGTGCAGCACGGGCACGGGGTTGAAGAAGTGCATCCCGATCACGCGGTCCGGCCGCTGCGTCGCCGCGGCGAGCGACGCGATCGGGATCGACGACGTGTTCGACGCGAGGATCGCCTCGGGCGGGAGCATCGAGTCCGCGCGGCGGAAGACGTCCTCCTTCACCGCCGCGTCCTCGATCACCGCCTCGACCATGAGGTCGGCCGGGACGACGTCGTCGGCGACCGCAACGCGGGACAGCACCTCGTCGGGGTCGGGCCCACCCTTCTCGGCGAGCTTGCCGAGGCTCCGGCGCATCGTCTCGAGCGCGCGCTCGGTGGCTCCCGGCGCGGCGTCGTGCAGGCTGACGAGGCGGCCCGAAGCGGCCACGACCTGCGCGATCCCGCCGCCCATCTGGCCGGCGCCGACCACGAGGACGTGCTCGAACTTCAAACTTCCAGGAGCAGCGCGTCGCCCTGGCCGCCGCCGGAGCAGATCGCGGCGAGGCCGAGGCCGCCGCCGTTTCGGCGCAGCTCGTGGATCATCGTCGTGAGGATGCGGGCTCCCGACGCGCCGATCGGGTGCCCGAGGGCGACCGCCCCGCCGTTCACGTTCACCCGCTCGGGGTCGGCGCCGAGCATCTCCGTCGAGTTCAGCACCACCGAAGAGAAGGCCTCGTTCAGCTCGACGCGCTCGACGTCGTCGATCGACTTGCCCGCTTTCTCGAGCGCCATCGCGCCGGCCTTGGCCGGCGTGCGCGCCAGGTACGCGAACTCGTCCGCGACGTACCCCTGCGACACAATCGTCGCCAGCACATCGAGGCCGCGCTTCTTCGCGAACTCCTCGCTGGTCACGACCAGCGCGCCGGCGCCGTCGTTCACGCCGGGCGCGTTCCCGGCCGTCGTCGTTCCCTCGGGGTCGAACACGGGCTTCAGCTGCGCGAGCTTCTCGATCGACGTGTCGCGGCGCGGCCCTTCGTCGACCGCGAGCTCCCCGACCGGCACGATCTCGGGCTCGAACCGGCCCTCGTCGATCGCCTTCACGGCACGCTCGTGCGAGCGCAGCGCCCACTTGTCCTGCTCCTCGCGCGAAATCCCGAGCTCGCGCGAGACGAACGACGCCTGCTCGACCATGTGCCGGTTGTCGAAGGTCGACGTGAGCCCGTCGTGGGTCATCAGGTCGATCAGCGTCCCGTCGCCGAGGCGGTAGCCGAACCGGGCCTTCTTCAGCGCATACGGCGCGTTCGACATCGACTCCATTCCTCCGGCGACGACGACTTGGACGTCGCCCGCGCGGATCATGTGATCCGCGATCTCGACGGCGCGGATCGAGGACGCGCAGACCTTGTTGATCGTGTCGGAGGGCAGCTCGATGGGAAGCCCTGCGCCGATCGTCGCCTGCCGAGACGGCGCCTGGCCCGCGCCCCCCTGCAGTACCTGGCCCATGATCGCGTACTCGACCTCGTCGTTCTCGATCTTGGCGCGGTCGAGCGCGGCCCGGATCGCGATCCCGCCGAGCTCCGTCGCTTCGTACTGCGCAAGCCCGCCGCCGAGCCTGCCGAACGGCGTGCGGACCGCGGAAACGATGACGGAACGGGACATCCGGGCCAGGGTAACAACGGCCCGCGGTTTGCCGGTCCCGGCGCCGGGTAGGCCCCTCCGCGGACGCAAACGAAGGAGGAAGACGATGCCGACTTGGGTCTGGGTTCTGATTGTGATCGGCGCCGCCATCGTGATCAGCGCGATCGCCTGGGGCGCTTACAAGAAGCGCCGCACCGGGCGGCTTGAGGACACGTTCGGCGCCGAATACGACCGAACCGTTGCCGACGCGCCCTCGAGGCGTCAGGCCGAGGCCGACCTGGCCGAGCGGCAGAAGCGGCACGAGGAGTTCGAGCTGGAGCCGCTCGAGCCGCAGGCACGCGAGCGCTATCTCGAGCAGTGGCGGCAGACGCAGGAGCGGTTCGTCGACGACCCGGAAGGCGCCGTCGGCGAGGCCGACCGGCTCATCCAAGAGGTCATGCGCGAGCGCGGCTACCCGGTCGAGGACTTCGAGCAGCGCGCGGCCGACCTCTCCGTCGACCACCCCGAGGT
Source organism: Actinomycetota bacterium (assembly GCA_046731695.1). Lineage (GTDB taxonomy): Bacteria > Actinomycetota > Thermoleophilia > Gaiellales > Gaiellaceae > AC-32. Next base: position 7,305 of record JBKPLR010000097.1, on the reverse strand, counting down.
GATCTCGAACTACCGAGCCGCCCACGCGACGGCCATTGCCAACGAGCGCGGCAAGGCGACGACAGAGGATCTCCGCAACGCCGTGATCCACTACCGCGCGCTGTTCTCGGAGCTCCTGGAGGCGGAGCCGGCCGAAGCCAGATAGCGATTTCACACTTGCGGCTCCGGAACATTGCGCCTACCCTGCGGGAGATGACTTCCGTCTCGCAGAACCTCTGGGGCTGGTCGTGGCGCCACGAGCGGGGCGGGAGCGTCGCCTGACCTGACCTAAGACGCCAACCCGTTCCGCTCGTAGACCTTCCGCACGGAGGGTCTTTTTGTTTGCCATGAACGCACTGACCGTCGTTTCCACCGATCTCCTCACCCCCCTCGGGGCCTATCTCCGGCTGCGCGAGCGGGGGCGGGCGAGCTTTCTGCTGGAATCGGTCGAGCACGGGCGCCTCGGGCGGCATTCGTTCGTCGGCGCCGGCTCGCGGATCGTGAACTTCGCGGAGGCGGAGGAATGCGGGCTGCCGGTCGTCGGCTACCTCGGGTACGACTACGCGGGGAGCCTCGAGCCGACGGTTCAGCTCCCGGACGCCGGGCGCGACTTGCCCGAGAGCCGGTTCGTCGTCGCGGAGACGCTCGTACGCTTCGACCACGCGCTCGGGATGGCGGAGGTCCTGACGGGAGACCCGAACGAGGTCGCCGACGCGCTGGACGCGCCCCTCCCGGAGGCGGTCGGAGGGCACGGGCACATTTCGGGCTCGACGCGACGCCTGCCCTCGCGTCACGCCTACGAGCGGGCGGTGGTGCAGGCCAAGGAGCACATCCGCGCCGGCGACGCGTTCCAGATCGTCCTGTCGCAGCGTGCCGAGCGTCCCACCTCGGCAAGCGCGCTCGAGCTGTACCGGTCACTGCGTCGGGTCAACCCGTCGCCGTACCTGTTCCTGCTCGAGCTCGACGGGCTCGCGCTTGTCGGCTCGTCGCCGGAGACGCTCGTCAAGGCCGAGGGCCGGTCCGCCTCGCTGAACCCGATCGCCGGCACGACGAGGCCGGGCGACGGAGACGCCGAGCGCCTGCTCTCGTCCGAGAAGGACCGCGCGGAGCACGTGATGCTCGTCGACCTCGGGCGCAACGACCTCTCGCGGGTCTGCCGGCCGGGAACGGTGCGGCTCGCGCGCTTCCTCGAGCCGGAGCGGTTCTCGCACGTCACGCACCTCGTCTCGGAGGTCGTCGGCGAGCTCGAGGGCGGCGTCTCGCAGTTCGACCTGCTGCGAGCGTGCTTCCCGGCCGGGACGGTGTCCGGCGCGCCGAAGGTGCGTGCGATGCAGATCATCTCGGAGCTAGAGGGCTACCGGCGCGGGCCCTATGCGGGCGCGGTGCTCTACGCCCTCCCCGGCGAAGCGTTCGACGCGTGCATCGCGATCCGAACGATCGTGCTCGCCGACGGCGTCGCGCTGCTGCAGGCGGGCGCCGGAATCGTCGCCGACTCCAACCCCGGGGAAGAGCACGACGAGTGCCTGCGAAAGCTGGCTGCGCTCGAAACGGCCATCGCACTTGCGGAGGCCCGGACGTGATTCTCCTGATCGACAACTACGACTCGTTCACGTACAACCTGGCGCACCTCTTCGGCGAGCTCGGCGCGGAGGTGGTCGTCCACCGCAACGACGCGATCTCGCCGGACGAAGCTGAGCGCCTCGGGCCGTCGCACCTCGTTCTCTCCCCCGGCCCCGGCCGCCCGGACTCGGCGGGCATCAGCGTCGAGCTCGTCCGCCGGCTCGGTGACCGAGTCCCGACGCTCGGCGTCTGCCTCGGGCACCAAGCGATCGTCGCGGCCTTCGGCGGCGACGTCGGGCAGGCGAAGCACCTCGTGCACGGCAAGGCAAGCCAGATCCGCCACGACGGGCGCGGGCTCTTCACCGGCCTGCCCGAGCGGTTCGAGGCCGGGCGCTACCACTCGCTCGCGGCGACGCGTGTCCCAGACTGCCTCGAGGTCTCGGCGACCTGCCCGGACGACGAGGTGATGGCGGTCCGCCACTGCGAGCTCCCGGTGAACGGCGTCCAGTTCCACCCCGAATCGGTCCTCACCCCGCTCGGCCCGGAGCTGGCGAAGAACTTCTTGGAGGCAGCGTGAACGTCCAGGACGCACTCTCGCGGCTGCTCGACGGCCACGACCTCTCGCGCGACGAGGCGCGCGCGGTCATGAACGAGGTCATGGGCGGCGAGGCAACCCAGGCTCAGATCGGCGGCTTGCTTGTGGCGCTGCGACTCAAGGGCGAGACCGCGGACGAGATCGCCGGCTGCGCCGAGGCGATGCGGGCGCACGTGCTGGCCGTCCAGCCCGCGCGCGACGACCTCGTCGACACCGCGGGGACCGGCGGCGACGGGGCGAGCACGATCAACATCTCGACTGCCGCAGCGCTCGTCGCGGCCGCCGCAGGCGCTGGAGTGGCGAAGCACGGGAACCGCGCCGTGTCGTCGGCGTCGGGCTCGGCGGACGTGCTCGAGGCGCTCGGCTTCCAGCTCGAGCTGCCGCCCGCCCGGATCGAGCGCTCGATCGACGAGCTCGGCTTCGGGTTCCTTTTCGCGCCGACCCACCACCCCGCCATGCGCCACGCGGCGCCGGTGCGGCGCGAGCTCGCGGCGCGGACGGTCTTCAACGTGCTCGGCCCGCTGACGAACCCGGCCGGAGCGCGGGCGCAGGTCGTCGGCGTCTACGCGCCCTCGCTCGTACGAACGATGGCCGACGTCCTGGCGCGGCTCGGTGCTCGCCGCGCTTTTGTCGTCCACGGCGCGGGCGGGATCGACGAGCTCTCGCCGGCCGGTCCGAACCTCGTGTGCGAAGTCGTCGACGGCGACGTCCACGAGCGCGAGATCGATCCGCTCGACCTCGGCGTCGAGCGTTGCGATCCGGCGGAGCTGCGCGGCGGCACGCCGGCCGAGAACGCGGCGGCGATTCGCGCGGTCTTCGCGGGCGAGAACGGCGGACGCCGCTCGGCGGTGCTCCTCAACGCCGCCGGTGCGATCGCCGCCGCCGGCCACGCACGAGACCTCCAAGAGGGGCTCGGGCTCGCGGGCGAAGCAGTCGACTCGGGCGCCGCGGCGGCGCGGCTCGAGCAGCTGATCGCGTTCTCACGGGAGTCCGAGGTGGTCGCATAGTGGCCCGCTTCCGGGACGCGCTCGCCGGGCCGGGCCTGGCCGCGATCGCCGAGATCAAGCGCCGCTCGCCGTCGGCGGGAGAACTCAGGCCCGATGCCGACCCGGCGCACCTCGCTGCTTCCTTCGAACGGGCCGGCGCAGTGGCCGTCTCGGTGCTGGTGGACGAGCGCTTCGCCGGGAGTCCTGCCGATCTCGCTGCCGCGAGATCCGCCAGCCGTCTGCCGCTGCTCGCCAAAGGGTTCTTCTCCACGACCGACGATTTGGACGAGGTCGCACGCGCCGGCGCGGACGCCGTCCTGCTCCTCCTCCGGGACCTCGACGACGCCGAAGTCCAGCGGCTGATCGCGCACGCTGGGGCGCTCGGCCTCGATGCGCTCGTCGAGGCGCACGACGCAGACGAGCTCGAGCGCGCGGTGAAGCTCGGCGCGGCGATCGTCGGTGTCAATGCGCGCGATCTCGACACCTTCGAGATCGACCGGCGAGCGCAGCTCGCCCTCGTGGAGCGCGCGCCGCGAGACCGCGTCGTCGTCGCCGAGAGCGCGATCGCCTCGCGGGCCCAAGGCGCGGAAGCGGAGCTCGCCGGCGCAGACGCGATCCTGGTCGGCTCGGCCCTAATGCGCGCGCCGGACCCGGCCGCGGAGCTCACTGAGCTGAGCTCGAGACCGCTCGTGAAGGTCTGCGGCCTCACCCGCGAGGAAGACGTCGAGGCCGCGGCCGAGGCTGGCGCCGACTTCGCCGGGTTCATCCTCGCGCGCGAGACTCCCCGGCGGGCGCCTCGGGTGCTGCCCGTCCCGGACACGATGCTGTCCGTCTCGGTGCACGTCGGCGAGATCGGCGAGGAAGGCGATCTCGTCCAGCTCTACGCGCGCGAGAACGGCCACCGGGCACGCGACGGCGTGCTGCTCCGCGGCGGCCGCGAGGTCGCGCGCGTCGTCGACCAGCCGTGGCAGGAGACCGACCCGGAGCACCTCGAGCGGGCGCGTGCCGCCGAAGGCCGCGTCGTGCTCGCCGGCGGCCTCTCGCCGGAGAACGTCGGCCAGGCGATCGCCGCAGTGCGGCCGTGGGCTGTCGACGCGAGCTCGAGCCTCGAGCTCGAGCCCGGAATCAAGGATCACGCGCGCGTGCGCGCGTACGTGGAGGCAGCGCGGTGCAACTGACTTACGGCGAATACGGCGGCAGGTTCGTGCCGGAGACGCTGATCCCGGCGCTGGACGAGCTCGAGGCCGGCTGGCGCGAGGCTTGGGCGGACACGGCATTCCGGGACGAGCTCGACGAGCTCGGGCGCTCCTACGGCGGCCGGCCGACGCCGCTCACGCTTGCCGAGCGGTTCGCCCCCGGCAAGCGGCTCTACCTGAAGCGCGAGGACCTGCTCCACACCGGCGCGCACAAGCTCAACAACGCGCTCGGGCAGGCGTTGCTCGCCGTGCGCCTCGGCAAGCGACGCGTGGTTGCCGAGACCGGGGCCGGCCAGCACGGCGTCGCGGCGGCGACGGTGTGCGCGCGCTTCGGGCTCGAGTGCGTCGTGTACATGGGCGAGGAGGACATGCACCGGCAGCAGCCCAACGTCGAGCGGATGGGGCTGCTCGGCGCCGAGGTGCGGCCGGTCGACTTCGGAACGCGCACGCTCCGCGAGGCCACGAGCGAGGCCATCCGCGACTGGATCGCGACCGTGGAGACGACGCACTACCTGATCGGCTCCTGTGTCGGCCCGCACCCGTATCCCGAGATCGTCCGCGAGCTGCAATCGGTGATTGGCCGCGAGGCGCGGGACCAGATCTTCGAGGCGGAGGGCCGCCTTCCGGAGGTGGCGGTGGCTTGCGTCGGCGGGGGATCGAACGCGATTGGTCTCTTCGCCGGCTTCATCGACGACCCCGGCGTGCGACTCCTCGGCGTCGAAGCGGGCGGTGCCGCGAGCCTGGGCGGCGGGCGGACTGCGGTGCTGCATGGGTCGCGCTCGGCGGTGCTCGCCGACGAGGACGGGCAGGTGCTCGACGCGGAGTCGATCTCGGCCGGGCTCGACTATCCCGGCGCCGGGCCCGAGCACGCCTTCCTCCGCGACACGGGGCGCGCGGAGTACGCAAGCGCCTCGGACGAGGAGGCGCTCGAAGCGTTCCGCCGGCTCGCCCGGACGGAGGGCATCCTCCCCGCACTCGAGCCGGCGCACGCGCTCGCACGCGTCGCCGACCTCGAGGAGGAGCTCGTGCTCGTGTGCGTCTCCGGCCGGGGCGACAAGGATCTCGCCCAGGTCGTCGGCCTGTGAAGACGCTGGTCGTCTATCTGATGGCCGGCCCGGAGGCGCCGGCGCTTGCCGAAGCGGCAGTCCAGGGCGGCGCCGACATCGTCGAGCTCGGCTTCCCGTTCTCGGATCCGCTGGCCGACGGTCCGGTGATCCGCCGCGCTGCCGAGCGAGCGCTTGCGCAGGGCATGCGCACAGGACGCTGCCTCGAGGTCCTCGCCGCCACCCGCGAACGGCTGCCCGACACTCCGCTCGTGCCGATGACGTACTCCTCCCTACTCGAGGCCTACGGGTGGGAGCGCTTCGCCGCCGATGCTCGCGAGGCCGGAGCGACGAGCCTGATCGTCGCCGACCTGCCCGCCGGCGAGCGGCCCGGGCTCGACCGCGTGCAGCTCGTCGCGCCCACGTCGACGGACGAGCGAATCCGGCTCGCCGCGGAGCACACAGACGCCTGGCTCTACCTCGTGACCGTCACGGGCACGACCGGAGCGCGCGACGATGTCTCCCCCGCCCTTGCCTCACTCGTCGAGCGAGCCCGCGCCGCGACCGAGCTGCCGCTCTATGCCGGCTTCGGCATCTCGACCCCTGAGCAGGCCCGCGCCGCTGCCGAGCTTGCGGACGGAATCGTCGTCGGCACGAGCGCGGTCGAGGCCGCCGAAACCGGCCCGGAGTCGCTCAGGAGCTACGTGCGGGCGCTCCGGAATGCGCTTGACTTAGCCAAAATTCCTGCGTGACGCTCGTCTTCGTCGACGGCCGCAACGTCCAGCGGTCGCAGTGGCCGAACCTCTCCGACGAGGAGCTGCTCGAGCGGGCGAACGCCTGGGCTGACCGCCACGGCCACGAACTCGTCCTCGTCTTCGACGGCCGCGCGCCCGCAGGCGCGGTCGGCACAGAAGGCGAGAGCGCAGATGACTGGCTCATCCGCGAGGTGCCGAAGCATCCCGGCGCCTGGCTCGTCACCTCCGACCGCGCACTCCGCGATCAGACAGACGCAGCGAGAGTGATCGGCGGCGGGACCTTCCTCAAGGAGCTCGAACACTGAGGCGCTCGCTTGCGACGCCGACCAAAGAGGCCGCTGCGGCTTTGCCGACGCGGCCGTCTAACACACGGTCTCTGAGATTGAGCGAAGTTGCCGTCCTCGCGGCCGCTGGAATAATTTGTCCGCACTTTCCGAACATCGCTGTTCCGGACCTCTTGCGCTCGGACCCCGGAGCCCCTAGTTTCCCGCCTGCACCGAGCAAGGGACGCGAGTAGGTCGAAGCCGTCTCTGAGGGCAATAGGCGGAAGCCGAAGGTCAGCGGAGGCGGGGGACGAAAGCGCACCCGGCTCGGTGAACTTTTGGTCCAACTCCTTTAACCGTCGCGCAAGGTCCAGTCGAACGGGATCTCGCCCGAGTGCGGGTCGATCCGGTACTTGTCGGGGTCGTCGCGGTCGTACGGCCGCGTGGGGAAGTTGAGGATCGCCGCCTCGTCCTCGCTCCAGTTCTGGCTCGCGTGCCAGACCCCGGGGGGATGAGCAGGAGGCCCGGCGCCGACCCAGTCATGTGGTGCTCCTCGAAGCTGCCGAACGTCGGCGAGTCGGCCCGGCCGTCGTAGAGGACGGTTCTGACCGACCCCGACACGAGGAAGTATCGGTCGGCCTGAAGCTTGTGCATCCCCCAACCCTTGATCCGGCGGGGCTCGATGGTGAAGCGATACGCATAGACGACCTCGTCCACCCAGAACGGCTGGTCGAAGTTCACGACCTCGGTCAGCGAGCCGCGATGATCGACGTACGGGCTGAGGCGTGCGAAGACGACGCCGTCGATCAGCCGCGCCGGCTCGTCCCGCGGCGCCGGAGGCAGGACTTCGAGGCCGCTCGTCGTCCTATCCTCCACCTCGGCAGTGTATGCAGTCACGAGAGCGGCTCTCCTGGTCGTGGCGGCCCTC
>JBKPLR010000096.1:0-7778 GCA_046731695.1 Actinomycetota bacterium | reverse complement strand
CTTCGCGATTGGCGGGCTCGTGCTCGGCGCCGTGTTCGGCGGCGCCGCGACCGGCCCCGGCGGCGTGCTCTTCTGCTCGATCGCGCTGGGCGGGCTCGGCTTCATCGGCCCGGACTTCGCCGTCTCGGCGAAGGCCCGCTCGCGCAAGGACTCGATCCGCGCCGAGCTTCCCGACGCGCTCGACCTGATGGCCGTGAGCGTCGAGGCCGGGCTCGGCTTCGACGGCGCGATCTCGAAGCTGACCGAGCACATGCACGGCCCGCTCGCGGATGAGTTCGCCCTAACGCTGAGCGAGATCCGGATCGGCGAGTCCCGTCAGGACGCGCTCAAGAAGCTCGCTGAGCGCACGAGCACGCAAGAGCTCTCCTCGTTCGTGCGCGCGATCATCCAGGCCGACCAGCTCGGCATCTCCCTCGGCCGGATCCTGCGCGTGCAGGCCACCGACAGTCGCAACAAGCGGCAGGCCGCGGCCGAGGAGAAGGCGATGAAGGCGCCCATCAAGATGCTCTTCCCGACGGTGCTGTTCATCTTCCCGGCCATGTTCCTCGTGATTCTCGGGCCGGCGTTCCTCAACCTTTCGAAGATCTTCTAACCGGACCGGAGGTCGACGATGTCCGACAAACCCGAGCACCAGCCAGCAGAGACCGAAAAGGGATTCGGCACCGGCCTGCGCGCCCAGCTGCAGCGCCGGCGCGACGAGGATGAGGATCAGGGTCAGGACCAGGCTCCGACCAACGTCGAGCTTCGCTTCGAGCTGACCGCCCGGCCTGCCGGTGGTGAGGGTGAGGCGCACGTCGTGAGTGCAGACCTGAGCGCGCTCAAGTCCGAGCTCGAGGCTGCGCAGCGCCGCGAGGCGTCGCTTCGGCTCGAGCTCGAGAAGCGCACCGAGGCGTTCGACGAGGGCATGAGCTCCGAGAAGGACCTCATGCGCCGCGCCGCGACGCTCGACGAGCGCGAGGCGAAGCTGGCCGAGTTCGAGGTCGACCTCGAGGAGCGCGAGCGCCGCGTGCGGGACCAGCGCGAGGCGATCGAGGCCGAGCACGCGCGTGTCGCCGACCTCCAGGCCGAGCTCGCCGCCGAGCAGCAGCTCGCCGTCGAGCAGCTGCAGCATGCCGAGATGAAGATGCACGAGGCGTCCAACTTCGACCGCACCCACGCGAAGGCGCGCGCCGAGCTGGCGAAGAAGGAGTCCCAGCTCGACGATCGGGTGAAGAGGATCGAGAAGAAGGAGAGCGAGCTCGCGACGCGCGAGCGGGCCGGCGAGGTCAGGCTCCAGGGGAAGGAGCGCTCGCTCGACAAGCGCGAGACCGACTTCCGCGCCCAGGAAAAAGAGCTGGCCGAGCGCGAGCGCAAGCTCGCGGCCCGCGAGTCGGACCTGAAGAAGGACGGCGCACGCGTCGCGGCCAAGGACGAGGCAATCGGCGAGCGAGAGGCCGAGCTGCTGCTCAAGCAGGAGTGGCTGCGCACCGAGGCCGAGCGCTTCGAGCGGGAGCTCGCAGACAAGGGCCGAGTCGCCCAGGAAGCTGTCTCACGGGCCGCCGACCTCGACCAGCGCGAGCTCGACCTGACCGCGCGCGAGGCGGAGCTGAACCGCCTCCAGGCCCACCTCGCCCACGAGGAGCGCGACGCGAACCGCGGGCGCGACCTCGAGGAGTGGGCCGGCCGGCTCGAGAACCGAGAGAAGGCGCTCGCCGAGCGCGAGAACGAGCTCACGAGCTACGAGTCCGCCACCGACTCGCACAAGAAGCGGACCGAGCGCCGCGAGAAGCGCCTCCACGGCATGGAGGAGGCGATCCACGACCGGATGAAGGAGCTGGACGAGCGCGAGGCCGCGCTCGAGCTCCGCGAGGCCAGCCTCGAGGCGGACGTCGAGATTCGCAGCGACAAGCTCGAGCAGCGCGAGGCGACGCTTGCGGAGCTCGAGGAGCGGCTGGCCAAGCAGGAGTCGGAGCTCGCCGCGTACGTCGCGAACGCCCAGACCGAGCTTCAGCGCCGCGAGTCCGAGTGGTGGCAGAAGCAGCTCGGCGACGACAGAGAAATCTCGGCGGCTTAGCCACACTTAGCCACATAGACTCGCCCTCGTGCAGGGCCGAGTGCGGCCGTATGCCTCCGTCGCGGCGATCTGGGCCCTGTGGGCCGGAGCCGTCGTCCTCACAGTCAGGATCGGCGAAGCAGCCGGCGCCTACGCGCGCGATCGAGCGGCGCCAGGCACGCCGCTCTTCCCGCTCTTCTCGTGGGACTACGGCTGGTACGACGGGATCGCCCACCACGGCTACGCGACAGTCGCCGACCAGCGGTACGCCTTCTTCCCGCTCTGGCCGTGGCTGTTGCGCGCGTCTGGGTCGATTCCCGACTGGCAGGTCGGAGGGGCGATCGTGGTGCTGGCGAGCGGGCTCGCGTTCCTCGGGATCGCTGCCGGAAGCCCGGCTGGGCGGCCGGTCCCGGCAGCGCTCGCGCTCGCGTGCTGGCCGGGGTCGTTCGCGTTGCTGCTCGCATACCCCGACGGGCTCGCGCTTGCCTCGGCTGCCTGGGCCGCTGCGCTCTTCATGCGTGGGCTCCCACTGGCCGCGGCGCCGCTCGGTGCAGCGGCGGCGTTGCTCAGGCCGAACGGCGTCCTGATCGCGCTCCCGCTGCTGTGGCTATCGCGAGGTCGCGGGCTCGACTACAAGCTCGCGGCGCTGGCGCCCGTGGCGGCGGCCGCTGCCGTCGAGATCTTCTTCTGGGAGCGCAGCGGCGAGGCGGACGCGTTCTTCCACGCTCAGCGTCTGTGGGGCCGGAGAGGGCCGACCGGCATCGGCCACTGGGCCGACCGCGTGTGGAATGTCGCCGGGAACCACACCGCGCTCGTCGCGCTGCTCGTCGTCGGCGGCGTGGCGGCGACGGCGCTCGCCTGGCGCCGGTTCGGGCTGTGGCCGTGGACAGTCGCCGTCGCGTACCTGTGCGCGGTTCCGCTCCTGCTCGCCTCGACGCACAGCCTTCAGGGCTTCGTGGACAGCGCCCGGTGCGCGCTCGTGCTGCCGCTGCTCGTCGTGCTCTGGCGATTAGGGCCGCGGTACCGGCCCTGGGCGGCGTACGCGACGGTCGTTGTCGCCGCTCTCCTCGGCTCCGGCCTGATGCAGAGCTTCGGCCGTCAGAGCCTGTACGCGTTCCCGATCTTCTGGGCAATCGGCGAAGGCCCCTTGTGGCTCCGCTCGAAGCCGCTCCTGGCGCTCGGCTTCGCAGCGAACCTCGGGATTGCCCTCTTGCTCACCCGATTCGCTCCGTAACCTGGACTGCGTGAGCGCGGTCCGCGACGAGTGGCGCCGGATGATGACCTACGAGGCGCGGCACCGGCGGCTGCTCGCCCGCCTCTGCATCGTCGTGCTGCTGACCATCGTCGTCGACTTGCTCGGCACCGTCGCGATCTACTTCTTCGAGCGCCACGCCCACGGGACGGAGGTGAGGACCTTCGGCGACGCCCTCTTCTTCACGACCGTCCAGCTGCTGACGGTCTCCTCGCAGCTCAGGAATCCGCTCACCTCCGCAGGCCGAGCCGTCGACGTCGTGCTCGAGTTGTGGGCAGTGATCGTCGTCGCCGGCTCGGCGGGCGCGATCGCGGCGTTCTTCCAGGCCGACACGTAACCTGCGGCCGTGCCTGAACGTGTCCTGATCACCGGCGGCGCGGGGTTCATCGGCTCGCACGTCGCCGACGAGCTGCTCCGCGCGGGCTACGGCGTCCGCGCCCTCGACGTCCTCGTCGAGCAGGTGCATGGCGACCAGCAACGGCCGGACTATCTCGACCCCGACGTCGAGCTGATCCCCGGCGACGTCCGCAACCCCGAAGTCGTGCGCGGCGCGCTCGAGGGCATGGACGCCGTTCTGCACCTCGCCGCCCGCGTCGGTGTCGGCCAGAGCATGTACGAGCAGTCCGAGTACGCCGGTGCGAACACACTCGGGACTAGCGTCCTGCTCGACGCCCTCCTCGAGCACCCGGTGCGCAAGCTCGTCGGCGCCTCGAGCATGAGCATCTACGGCGAGGGCGCCTACGAGGACGGTCGCCCGGTCCCCACTCCAGAGACGAAGGAGCCCGAGCTCGCCTCGGTCTACGCACTGACGAAGTACGACCAGGAGCGGCTCTGCCTTCTGTACGGCGCCGCGTACGACGTGCCGGCCGTCGCGCTGCGGCTCTTCAACGTCTACGGCCCGCGGCAGGCGCTCTCGAACCCGTACACCGGGGTGCTCACGATCTTCGCCGCCCGGCTTCTGAACGACCGCCGGCCGGTCGTCTACGAGGACGGCGAGCAGCGGCGCGACTTCGTTCACGTGACCGAGGTCGCCCGCGCGTTCCGGCTCTCGCTCGAGAACGACGGCGCCGACGGACACGCCGTCAACATCGGCAGCGGCACCAGCACGACGATCCTCGAGATCGCGCACACCCTCGCCCGCCTGCTGGAGAAGGAGATCGAGCCCGAGCTCCCCGGTACCTCACGCGCCGGCGACATCCGCCACTGCTTCGCCGATGTCTCACGCGCGCGCGATCTGCTCGGCTTCGAGGCCGACGTCGCCCTCGAGGACGGCCTCGCCGACCTCGCCGAATGGCTCAAGACGCAACCCGCAACAGACCACTTCGACCAGGCAGCCGCCGAGCTGGCCGAGAGAGGACTGACCAGATGACCAACGCCACCCTCCACACCAACCATGGCGCAATCGCGGTCGAGCTCTTCGACGACGACGCGCCGAAGACCGTCGAGAACTTCCGCAAGCTCGCCGGCGACAGGTTCTACGACGGCGTCATCTTCCACCGCGTGATCCCGGACTTCATGATCCAGGGCGGCGACCCGACCGGCACCGGCACTGGCGGCCCGGGATACTCGTTCGAGGACGAGTTCAACCAGCACAAGGTCGAGCGTGGTGCCCTCGCGATGGCCAATGCCGGCCCGAACACCAACGGCAGCCAGTTCTTCATCGTCACGACCGAGGCGGCGCCGTGGCTCGACGGCAAGCACACCGTCTTCGGGCGCGTCACCGGGGGCATGGACGTCGTCGACACGATCTCGGAAGTCGACACCGACGCAAACGACAAGCCCCGCGACGAAGTGACGATTGAACGCGTCGAGCTGAAGTGATTTTTCGTCCCATCGGGACGATGGCTGCCGGGCCCGGACAGGCATAGGCTTACGCCGCTAACCGACCCCGGAGGTGCAATCCGTGCTCGCAGCCGACTACCCGTTCCTCGACGTCCTCTGGACGATGTTGATCTTCTTCGCCTGGGTGATCTGGTTCTGGCTCCTCATCACCGTCTTCGGCGACATCTTCCGCAGGCAAGACCTCTCCGGCTGGGGCAAGGCGGCCTGGACCATCTTCGTGATCTGCCTGCCGTACCTCGGCGTGTTCGTCTACCTGATCGCGCAGCACCAGGGCATGGCCGACCGCAACCTGCAGCAGGCGCAGGCCACGCAGTCGCAGTTCGACGACTACGTCAAGAATGTTGCGGCGAGCCAGGGGCCGGCAGGAGAGATCGAGAAGGCGAAGCAGCTGCTGGACAGCGGAGCGATCTCGCAGACCGAGTTCGACGCGCTGAAGACAAAGGCGCTCTCGGCCGGCTAGAAGCCACGAGGACCCGCTTCCCCAGAGTTGGGCGGCCTTGCGCTGCCCAACTTCTCGCGTTGAACCACGTTCCCGGCCGATCGCTGATCGGTCGTAGGCCCCCGGAATGACCCTTAGGCGTCGAGCAGATCTTCCGGCCGGATGCGGCTATTCGATTCCTTCGCGGCGTTCTTCCGCCTCAGCCACCTGCTCCGCTTCGCCGAACTTGTCCACGACGAGATACCGCTCCGTCCGCGCGACGACGTGCTCGATCTGCTCGTCCTCGTGACCGGGAGCAACGACGAACCGGTCGCGCTGTCGATGAGACTCGTCGTACTCGTCAATGGTGATGTCGAGTGTCTCGGAGCAGTGGTCGCGGCCGCACTCGCAGATGACTTCCAGCCGACCTTGCGAGCCCTCGCCCGTTTCCTTGGTCGCCTCCTCGATTTCGCGATTGACGGCCCGGTGCATCGCTTCGTTTTGCGAAACACGCTCATAGCGAGCGTCCATGTGATCACCCCCCATCAGTCTTTCAAGCAAACGACGAGCGTGAATAGCCAACCAGAGACGACGTAGAGCCTTTCCATCTCCCAGGACGGTACGGCCGAGTTTGGCTGCGGCACGCGAGCGGGTAGGTTCGGAGCTGTGGCAGGGCGATCTGCGGCATCTGGCAATCGCTTCTCGAAAGAGACGCGAATGCCGCCCGCCCTGCCGCTTCCTAGAAGGGATTAGACCGCCATTACGACCGCGCGCTACCGTCACAGCGGAGCGAGTCGTGGGATGTCTATGGGCCGTTCGGCCTATCGCGAGATAGGCTCGGCAGGGCTTGCAGACACCCTCAGCCCCTCACGTTTGCCCGGTATGCGGCTGCGGGAATAAGTTGCGGCAATCATCGCTCCTGCGACTAGGAGGCCGCCCGATGAGAATGCTCCGCTCCTCTCTCCTCTTCGTCCTCGCGATCGGCGCACTCGCCGTCCCGACGGCCGGGTCGGCCGCGCCCGTTTCGACCACCTTCGCCGTGGTTGGCTACGAGTACGCCTTCACACAGACCGTCGGCTCGTTCGCCGGTCACGCCGCCGGCAACGCCGGCGACACCGGGGTCTGGAACGCGACCGTCGAGCACGATCCCCTCGGTTCGATGCCCACCTACATCGACGGCGGCCCGTTCGCCATGACCACCCTCGGCTCCGGGGGTCACGTCGACTTCGTCACCGGGGACTTCGTGCACCACGGCGGGACGATCACGACGATCGACTCAGGCGCAAACTGCACGAACCAGCGCTACCTGGTCGCCGGCGCGCTCGACAACGTCGCCACGAGGACGACCTCGAGCGGCACGGGCAGCTTCTCCGTCGTGCTCACCCACTACCGCCACTCGCTGTTCGGCCGCTGCGTGATCTACAGGGCGCGTGTGGCAGGACGCGTGAGCTTCATCTACCAGTAAAGCCCAGAGCCGACGCTCGGACTCGAACCGGGACCCCTCCCTGGAGGCCGCCCTCGGGAGTCGTCAGACCTGAGCCTCGCGGTCGTCGCTGACATGGCTATCAACTTCACCCCGCAAGCACGGCCCCGCTACTGTATGCCTATGTCGGTCTTTAGCAAACTCCGAGCCTGGTGGCGCAAAGACGACCTCGAGACCGCCAAGGAGGAGACTCGCATGACTCCTGAGGAACGCGCCGAGGCGGAGCGGGACTACCAGGCCATCAGGGACGACACCCGGGTTAAAAGCGGTCGCCTGGGCCTCGGCGCGGCCGACTACGAGCGCGACTCCGAGCCTCCGCGGTAGGGGCGCTCGGCGAGCGCTGCGGCCCCGCGCCGGTTCGCGAGGGCACAGTTCCGTTCGATCTCGGCGGTAAGACCACGGAGACCTGGTTCCGGGTCGCGGGTGACTTGCGCCCGAGCCGCACCGACTGAAATCAGAAACCAGAATGCGGCCTAGCGACCCGACCCGTCGACCGGGGGAATCCCGTTTGACCAGGCACTTTGCTCAGAGCCGAGGCCCGGACTCGAACCGGGGACCCCTTCATTACGAGTGAACTCTGGCGCTCTGGCGGGTGTGGTGCCGAATGGCGGGGAGTGGTTCAGGAAGCGGGATCGCGGGCCGTTAGGGTGCCCTAACGCCGTTTCCCTCCATACCCCTGTTTGGAGGCGTTTGGGCACGGACTGGCACTCGAAAGGAGCCGGGCGGCAGGGATGGGATCTTCAGGCGACCC
>JBKPLR010000095.1:0-12775 GCA_046731695.1 Actinomycetota bacterium | reverse complement strand
GGACGGGGGTCGTGGTCGCGACCCTGCGGGCTCGATCCGTTCGTGCGCTTGGACTGCGAGCGCGCGCTACCGGCTCGCTGCGGGCGGGTCATGGTTTGACGCTTGCGCTTGGAGCCGTCCATGCGGGAGTCCGCGTTCGGGGCGTTGCCGGTGTTGCGACGCTTTTTCGTTCGCTGGCTGGCCATCAACCCTCACCTTTCTGCTTTCTGGCGCGCCCCTGCCCGGGCTGTCCGCCCTGAGCGAGATTGCCCGTCAGCTGCTTGGCACCCTGACCGACGCCCTCAACGCCGCGGCCGGTGCCGCGCCCGACGCCGGCGACTCCGCGCTTGGCGCCCTGTCCGGCGCCGGCGACTCCGCGCTTGGCGCCCTTTCCGACGCCGGCAACCCCGCGTTCCGCACCCTCGCCGATCTCGCCAACGCCCTCGCCGGCGCCCTTGCCTACCTCGCTAACCGCTTGGCCCGCGCCCTCGCCGATCGGTTCGAGCGCCTCTTTGGCCCCCTCGCCCACGTTCTCGACCGCGTCGCCGGACTCATCGAGCAAGTCGCCGGCGCCGGCGCCAACCTCCTCGACCGCCCTGCCGACGCTTTGCAGCAGGGCGGGGTTCCGGTCGAGGCTCAACAGGACCCGTTCGAGGATCGCCGTGACGTTGTCGAGCTTGGCTTTCAGGAGCGCCTGGGCCTCGACGCCCTCGATCTTCAGCTCGACCTTGTCGAGCTGCGCCTCGGCGCCGACCCCGATCTTCACGAGCTTGCGTACCTCGGCAAGCACAGCGACCTGCGCGTGCAGGTCGTCGACCTCGACGTCGACTTCGTCCACCTTCACGACCGGAACGTCGATCAGCACGTCCGGCCCGCCGGGAATGTCCTTTGGATCGGCGACCGAGTAGTCCTTGAACTCGTGACGCTTGCGGACTCGCTGGGAGGAGTCGCGGCCATCTCGGCCAGGCGTTACCGACCGGGTCTGCGAAGGCCGCACCCGGGCGTGGCCCTCGTCGCCGACGTGTCCCGCCGCTTCCTGCGAGGGATTCTGAAGGGCCTGCGGCTTGGAACCACTCGTCGACGACTTCGACTTCGCCGACTTACGACTCTTCGAGCCGCCCTTCGATCCACCGCTCTTCGACCGCGAGCTCGACTTCTTGTTGGTGGCCATCCGCTTCCCTTCCGATTGATTACTTGGCGCTCGCCTGCTCGCGCACCCGCCGCACCTCCGCCGTCAACTCGCCGACGCGATAACCGGCCTTGCCGACCTCGACGGCAGTGTTGCCCAGGGCCTTGGCCGTCGTGCCGAGGGCCTTAGCCGCGCTGTCGCCTTTGCCGAGCTTCGGCATGGACATCTTCGGCAGCGAGACGTTCGGCATGGTCCGCTTGCGCTTGGCGCCGATCTTGGGCATCGACAGAGCCTTCTTCGAGCTGTTGCGAGAGAGCGCGACGCCACCGACGAGGCCGGCGGCCGCAGCGCCGCCCGCGATCAGGGGGGTCTTCGCCTTCGAGACGATGTCCCCGAAGCTCGTTCCCTGCCTCGTTTCGACCGTTTGTGATCTCGCGGCGGCATCCCTGGCCTGCTTCGTTGGTGTCCGCTTGGCCGCTCGAGTTCCGGTGCGACTGGCGGACGCCGTGGTGCTCCGTGAGCCGTTCGACCTCTGGGTTCTCGAGGCGGTTCGCGATCCGTTCGGGCGGCGGGCAGTACCCGATGAACGGGTGTTTCCGCCGCTTTTCGTCCTTGTCTGGGCCATCCGGGTTCCTCTCCTCCGTGGATCTGTTGTGGGACGCGTACCCAGCCGGCGAAGGGCCTAAACCAGTCCGGGACGCACGTTGCTCGGACAACATCGCGGTCCTTGCGGCGCGCGTATGCGCCGGATGCAGTTCAATCGCCGAGCCGCTGCTCCACCGCGTCGGCGACCCGCTCGAGGTCGAACTTTTGCCGCGCCCTCGAGTAAGCCGCGCGAGCGGTCACCGCCAGGGCCGCGCCAACTGCGAGGGCGCCGACCGATCCCAGGCCTCCGCTGCTCCCGTTGGACTCGCGGTGGTTTCGGCTCGCCGCAGCACTCTCCGCCCGGGCGTCGGGCGCCATGAACGCCGTCATCGCGGTCCCGACGATCTGATTGACGTCCAGCTTCGTCTTCTTCTTTTTTCCGAACATTGCTCGCGCCTCCTACTGTCGCAGCACGCGGTAGGTGACGACCGCGGCCGCGGCTCCTACTGCGATCGCTGCGCCCAGCGCGCGGGGAGCGCCGGGGCGCTCCCCGCTGATCCGATCGGCCGCAATTCGCTTGACGAAATCGCTCATCTCCGGCCCTCGTCAGCTCACGACCGCGATGATGCGCGGCTGCCGCCCGACCTCGACCGCGAACCCGAGCGCCCGCTCGACGAGCGACTGCTACTCGACCGTCGCTGGCCACCGGAGGAGCGCCGCCCGTTCGACGACGACCGGCCGCGGGCACTGGTCGACGAGCGGCTTCGCGACCCGGACGACGAGCGGCTGCGGCTGGACTGGCCGGAGCGGCTTCGCGAGCCGGACGATGAGCGGCTGCGGCTGGACTGGCCGGAGCGGCTCCGACCGCCCGACGACGAGCGGCGGCTGGACCGGCCGGAGCGGCTTTGCCCGCCGGAGGACGAACGGCTGCGAGTGCGGCTCGTGCGGCCCGAGTCCTCATCGCTCGAGCTGGGCGGAGTATGCGAGTGCTCCGTGTCGTAGATGTCGTCGAACTCGGCGTACTCACGCCCCTTGTCGTAGCCCGGATCGTGCTCCTCGACGAGCTCGCCGTCGTGGATGACACCACGCCACGCGCCCGTCTCGACCTCCTGCATCTCAATGAAGGCCTTGAAGCGAGCAAGGTCGGCCCGCACGGCCCTCTTGACGTGACGCATGCCCCGTGCCGCCTTCTCAAGCAGAGAGCCCGGCTCGACGTCCAGCGAAACCTGGACGCGCGTGAGGCGATCCGCGAGCTCGTGGAACGTGACGACGCCCGTATGGGTGACGCCCTGGTTCACGGTCCACATGATCCGCTCGTCAGGACGCTGCTCGACGATCTGGGCCTCGAACTCCTTCGACATGCCCCAGATCTTGGTCTTGAAGGAGACGTTGCAGTCGTCCTCCTGCGTCGCCTGGTCCAGGCGATGCATGAACTGCGGCCACTCCTCGAACTGGGTCCACTGGTTGTACGCAGTCGACAGCGGCACGCCGATGTCCACCGCCTGCTGCACGGGCATCCGGCGACCCTTGCCGACGCCGGGCGTGCCCTTCTTGCCCTTGCCGCCGCCTCCGCCGCCCGGGAGGATTCCCTTTCCGGCCTCCTTCGCGACGCCGGAGGCACCCCCGGCCTCATCGATCTTCTTGCCGACGGTGTCCTTGACGCCCTTGCCGACGGTGTCCTTGACCCCTCCGGTCAGCTTGTCCTTCACGCTGTCGCCGCTGCCGGACTTGTCTCCCGACGGCGTGAGCCGCTTCGTCACAGCCCCCTTCACGACCTTGCCCGCGCCCCTTGCGATGAGCGGGGTCGCGGCCGCCAGCGCTGCGCCCGCCGCCACTCCGCGCGCACCGGAGAGCGCTCCATCCCCCTTTCGCAACTGTGGCCCGTGCCCGTTGCTCGAGACGCTCTTGACCGCCTCTCGCGCCACATTGCCGAGAGCGTCCCCGATCGTCTCGCCGAGGTCTTTGAAATCCGTGGCCATTGTCTCACTCCTTGATGACGTATCCGTAGCTGTCCGTCTGCTCGCTTACCCGTTCCCGCCAAGGTCTAAGCGTTGTGGGGCGGCGCTTGCACGACTGGACTGCATCCGGCGCCGGTTAGGCCGTGGCAGTCGCCGGGTAGTGAACTCCCAGTAGGGCGTGGATGGCGCGCCCGCGGTCTCGCCCGCGACTTCGTGGGCTGAGGGGAGTCGAGATGAGGAGCAAGACGCGCGACAAGAGCGGCGGAACGCTGGACAAGCTCCGCGGTCGGATGAAGGAAGCGGGCGGAGCGCTATCCGGACGGGAGCGGACGAAGACGAAGGGGCAGGCTCGTCAGACGAAGGGCTCTCTCCGAAAGAAGCGCGGCCACGTCCGTGACGCGCTGCGAAAGTAGCCATGGCCGACCGCGACATCAACAAGCCGGACGTGGAGATCGGCGCCGCCGCCCGCGCCAAGGAGCTGCGGTTCAAGCGGCGCCCGAGGACCAACGTCGAGGTGTACGGCGAGTCCCACATGGACGAGCGTCTCGCGGACGCGATCGAGCGAGCCGAGATCGACACCGCTTCAGGAAGCGAGCGCCACAACCTCCCGGACGAGGTCGAGCCAGGCGTGACGTACCGTGACGTCCGCGTCCGCTGGCGGGCAGCCGC
The DNA here is from genome assembly GCA_046731695.1 of Actinomycetota bacterium. GTDB lineage: Bacteria > Actinomycetota > Thermoleophilia > Gaiellales > Gaiellaceae > AC-32. The sequence goes on along the minus strand of JBKPLR010000095.1, from coordinate 8,455 downwards.
GAAGATCAAGTCTGGCGAGGGCAAGCGCCGCAAAGGCTGATTCGCCGCTCGCCGGTTAGGGCTCAGGGGATGGTCGCGAAGCGCTCCGCCGCTTTGGCGCGCGCCTTCGCCGCCTCGACCTCGCGGTCCTTGGGTGGTGCCGAGGTTACGAGCCGGTCGAGCAGCTGCCGTGAGGCGCGCTCCACCTCGTCCACCGCGTCCTCGAACGCGGCGGCGTTCGCCCGCGACGGCTTGTTGAACCCGCTGATCTTGCGGACGTACTGCAGCGCCGCGGCGCGCATCTCCTCGTCGGTTGCCGGCGGGTCGTAGTTGTAGAGGGTTCGGATGTTGCGGCACATGTGCTGCTCCTATCGCTCGTCTTCGTCGATGCGGTCCGGGAGGCCGAACGCGCGGAAGGCGGTCTCGAGCCTCTCCGGGTCGGTCGGCTGCTCCGGCATCCGCGCGATCACGTCGCGCTCCGGCGACTCCGGGTTGCGGATGATGAAGGCGGTGACGTCGCTGATCCTGCTGTCCCTGAGCGTCAGGACGTTCAGGGCGAACGGCATGTAGGCGCCCTCGTCAGGGTCCCAGCTGTAGAACGCGAGCGCCGGCTGGCCGTTCGCGCGCACATACACCGGCCGCCAGCGCCACTGCCCGGAGAGCGGCCATCCGGCGAGGAACGTAGCGATCCCGTCGCGCCCGCTGAACCAGGTGCGAAGCGGAGGCATCGAGAACGTCGCGTCCTCGGTCAGCATCCCGACGACCGCCTCGACGTCGCCCCGCTGCCAGGCGTCGACGTATCTATCCACGACGTCCCGGAGTCCGTCGTCACAGAGCGCGCGCGCCGTCTCCTGCTGGCTCCGTTCGGGGAGGCGCTGCTCGACCCCAGCGCGGGCGCGCTGAAGCGCGCTGTTCACTGACGCCGTCGTGGTGTCGAGCGTCTCGGCGGCCTCCTTGGCCGAGAACCCCAGGACCTCGCGGAGGATGAGGACGGCTCGCTGGTTTGCGGGGAGGTTCTGAAGCGCGGCGACGAAGGCGAGCTCGACGCTCTCTCGCTGCTCGTAGCGCGCCTCCGGGCCCGCGAGTCCGTCCTCCAGACCGAAGCGGTCGTCCGCGTACGGCTCGACCCAAACCGACTCCATCAACGGCTCGCCCGGCCCCGCGTGCGGATCGGCGGCGGGGCCGTAGTCGATCGGCAGAACGCGCTTGGGACGCTTGTCAATCATCGTGAGCGACACGTTGGTGGCGATCCGGTAGAGCCAGGAACGAAGCGAGCTCCGCCCCTCGAAGCCCCGCAGGCCGCGCCATGCGCGGAGCATCGCCTCCTGCAGCGCGTCCTCGGCGTCGTGAACGGACCCGAGCATGCGGTAGCAGTGGGCGTGGAGCTCCCCGCGGTACGGAGCGACGAGCCGCTCGAACGCGCCCTCGTCGCCGTCGCGCGCCGCCTCGAGGAGCCCCCGCTCACGCGTGGGCGAGCCTGTTCCCTCCGGCGTCATTGCCTCAGCAGACTAGACCGGGGACCCGGACGAGGCTCATCGGCCAGCGATTAGTTCGCGCCGCGGTCGCGGTCATAAGCGCAGGGCATGGCAAGGGAACCGGCGAATCGCGTCGTCCACCTGGAGCTCCACACGGGGGATCTGGCGGCCGCCTGCGAGTTCTACGAGCGCGTCTGCGGGTGGCGGGCCGAGCGCGTTCGTGCGGCGGGGCGCACGTATCTCGCGCTCGAGATGGGCAACGGCCTCGGCGGCGGCGTAGTGGAATGCAACACGCCTCGCGGGGTCTGGCTTCCATACGTAGAGGTCCCGGAAGTCGGCGGCGCCACCGAGCGGGCGCGTGACCTCGGCGCCCGCGTCCTGCTGGAGCCCCGCGAGGGACCGGCTGGATGGCGAAGCGTCGTCGCCGCCCCGGCCGGCGGCGAGATAGCGTTCTGGCAGCCGAAGTGCTACAAAAAGTAAAGTAGCTATATCTCCGAAAGGGCGATGAGCTCACGGCGCTCCGCCGGTCTGAAGATCGGTTTGACCACGACCAAGGAGGAAATCGGGATGGACCAAGCGGCGACCTGGGGCCGGTCGACTTCGACCTCCCCAGCGAGCGACCGCCGGCGCTGGATGGCGCTCTATGTGCTGTGCGTCGGCATGCTCATGATCGTCCTCGACGTCACGGTCGTGAACGTCGCTCTGCCCTCGATCCAGGGTGATCTCGGCTTCTCGCAGTCGAGCCTCGCCTGGGTCGTGAACGCCTACCTCATCGCCTTCGGCGGGCTGCTGCTGCTCGCCGGCCGCTTCGGAGACATCCTCGGCAGGAAGAACGTCTTCATGGCCGGGATCACGCTGTTCACGCTCGCGTCCTTCGCCTGCGGCGCCTCGCAGACGCAGGAGATGCTGGTCATCGCGCGCTTCGTCCAGGGCATCGGCGGCGCGATGACGTCGGCGGTCATCCTCGGGATGATCGTGGTGATGTTCCCCGAGCCGCGGGCGCAGGCGAAGGCGATCGGGGTCTACGGGTTCGTGGCCTCGGCCGGCGGATCGGTCGGCCTGCTGGCGGGAGGCGTCCTGACGCAGGCGATCAACTGGCACTGGATCTTCTTCATCAACATCCCGATCGCCATCCTCACCGCCTTCGGCGCCTTGCGGCTGGTCGAGCGCGACAAGGGGATCGGCTTTGGCGACGGCACCGACGCGCCGGGTGCGGTGCTCATCACGAGCTCCCTGATGCTGGGGGTGTACACGATCGTCAAGCCCGCGGCCGAACAGGGATGGGGAGCGACCGAGACGCTCGTGCTGGGCGCGGGGTCGCTCGCGCTCCTCGCCGCCTTCATCGCCTGGGAGGCGACCACCCGCAACCCACTGATCCCGCTGCGGATCTTTCGCTCGCGCAACGTCTCGGGCGCAAACGTCATCCAGGCGCTGACGGTTGCCGGCATGTTCGGCTTGTTCTTCCTCGGGTCCCTCTACCTGGAGCGCGTGCTGGGCTACGACCCGCTCGAGATCGGATTGGCATTCCTGCCCGCGACGCTGATCATGGGCGTCCTGTCGTTCCGCTATACCGAGCCGCTGATCAACCGGTTTGGCGCGCGGCGGGCGCTGCTCACGGGGCTCGTGCTCGTCGCGGCGGGACTGGCTTTGTTCACACAGGCTCCCGTTGATGGCAGCTACGTCGTCAACGTGCTGCCGGTGATGATCGTGCTCGGGTTCGGCATCGGCGTCGCGTTCCCGTCGCTGATGTCGCTCGCGATGTCCGGAGCCACCCGCGAGGACGCCGGGCTTGCGTCCGGGCTCGTCAACACGACGGCCCAGGTCGGCGGCGCACTGGGCCTTGCGGTACTTGCGACGCTGTCGACGTCTCGCACCGGCGACGCTATCGCCGAGGGCTCCTCAACGGCCGCGGCGCTGGTGAGCGGCTACCACCTGGCCTTCCTGATCGGCGCCGCACTGATCGGCGCCGGGCTGGTGGTCGGGCTCACGGTGCTCCAGGGCGACGGCAGACCGCAGGAGGCGGCGATCGAAGAGGAGGCGGAGCCGGCGTACTCCGAAGCCTGCTAGGCGGGACCGCTCTCGGTCCGGGCCCCGGGGGCGCCCCGGCCCGGCGTCGCGATCCCCGACCATCCGGCGGCCGCAGATACCATCGCGCTCCCTTGCCTGCGATCGACAGGGGGTCCATGAAGAGAGGAATGTGGCATTCCGGGTGCCTAGCGCTGGCGGCGACGCTGGCCGCCGGCTGCGGCGGAGGCGGAAGCGGCGACAGCAGCACGCCCACGACATCCGCCGCCACGACCACCCCTCCGACCACCACCACGACCTCGACTCAGGCGTCCGGACAGCCGAGCCCCGAGGACGTCTACCAGACGTGCCTGGACGCGGTCCAGCGAACGGCGTCCGAGCCGAGGGCCGAGCGCGGCTGCGCGCAGGCTCGCGCTGCCTTTGAGCAGTGCGGGGCCCAAGCCTCGAACGCGCCCGAGGGGCCGGCGCGCGACGCAGCGCTCAAGGCCTGCCGGAAGACGGCCAGCGACACGATCGCTCAGCTTCAATCATCTCCCTAGCCCGTCGCCCGTCAGCATCGCCTCGTAGGGGCCGCGCCCCGTCACGCACGCGGCGCCGCAGCGAGCGGCGAGCGCGAGCGCATCGGCCGCCGACTGCCCCTCGGCGAGGCCGTAGGTGAGCCCGGCGGCGAAGCAGTCGCCGGCGCCATATGTATCGACGATGCGGGCGGGCAGCCGGGCCGCTTGCCAGTGCAGCACCTCGCCGTCCGCCGTGGTGACCGATCCGCCGGCGGCGCCACTCGTCCGCACAACCAGTCGCGGTGGGGGGTCCATCTCGCCTGGCCGGTAGCGCTCGCCCTCATCAGAGGCGCTGGCCACCAGGGCATCGAGCTCGACGCCCGCGTTCGACAGCGCCGCGATCGCTCGGGTGGTGGCGACGAGCTTGGCGGCCGCGCGAGCGCGGCGAACCGCTGCTGGATCCCCGGCGGTCAAGTACACGCCCTCGGCACCCTCGAGCTCGTCCCACGGAAGGTCGTCGCTCGCGCTCGGGCCCATCCGCTCGCCGATGACCGTGATCGTCCGCTCCCCCCGAGCGTCCACGTAAACGAACGCGCGACGCTGCGCCTCGGGCCTCCACGCCGCCTCCACCCGGACGCCGAGGCCTTCCAGCTCCCGCTTCGCGCGCCGGCCGAGAGCATCGTCGCCCAGCGCCGTGACGAACAGGCACTGGCCGGCAAGGCGCGCGAGCTGAACCGCCGCGACCGCCCCGCCCCCGGCAGGGATCTGCCACGTCTCGCGCGCGTGAACGATCTCGCCCGCGTCCGGCACCTGACCGACGAGCGCGAGCTCGATCCACTCGACGTGCCCGACGACGGCGACGCGCATCGGCGAGTCAGCCCTTCCGGGCGGCTGGCTTGTCGAGCGCCATCACCGTTGGGAGCCGGGAGCGCGGCCCGCGGCTTCCGGCGGGCGCGTTTCCCCCTGCAGGACGCTTCGCTGGGTAAGCGTGTACAGGAAGCCCAGCGACGGCAGCACGATCACCACCGCGACCCCGAAGACGATCAGCACAGCGTCCAGCGTCGCCTCGCCCGCAGCGCCCTGCGAGATCGTGAGCGACTTCGGCAAGAGGTACGGATGCTGTGCCACGCCCCAGCCCCAGATCACCGCGACCACCGCACCGATCGCCAGGGGCCGCGTTCCGCGGCGTCCACCACGCCAGAGGATTGCCAGGACCGCCGCGCCGCACAGCACGGACGCGATCACCAGCGGGAGCGCGTCGCCGACGAGCCCGTCGTAGATGTAGCGGGCGTCCGCTCGGTAAACGAAGAGCCCGGCGATCGCGATCGCGCCGGCCGCCAGGGCCGCCGCCAGCGCGCGCGCCGCGAAATAGCTCTCGAGATCGGGCTCCCGCGCCCGGCGCGCGTCGAACACGAGGAACACCGCGGCGAGGTATGCGCCGGTGGCGACGAATAGGGCGCCGGTTATCAGGGGAGCAGCGCCCGTCCAGCTCGCGACGGGGTCGCCCGCCGCGTTTCCCACTGGCACGTGGCCGGACGCGATCGCGCCGACGACGGTCCCCATGAAAAACGGAGTCAGGAGCGAGGAGACGCCGAAGAGAAGCTGGGCGAAGCGGCGGTACCGTAGGTGGCGGGCCTGCTTGTGGAAGGCGAAGCCGGAACCGCGAAGCACGATCCCCAGCGCGGCGAGGCTCAGCGGAATGAACAGTGTCGACATCACCGACGAGAACGCGACCGGGAAGGCCGTCCACAGGACCACGAGGACGAAGATCAGCCACACGTGGTTGGCCTCCCAGACGGGACCGATCGCCCAGTCCACCAGGCTGCGCGCCCGCTCCCCCCGCCTCGACGTGCCGGCGAGGAGCGCCCAGAGCCCGGCGCCGAAGTCCGCGCCGCCGAACACCGCGTAGAGCGTCGCCCCGATCCAGAGCACCCCAGCGACTGCGTCGGCGGTGCTCATGTCGTCCCCAGCTGCGGTGGCTCCGGCTCCTCCGGACCGTACGGCACCTCGACCTCCGCTTCACCGGCCTCGCGCCAACGGCGGCTCATCGTCCGCAGGATCAGCGCGGTCGCCACACCCAGGACGGCATAGATCGCCAGCACCGCCGCGAACGTCACCCAGACCCCGCTCGCGCCGGTCACGGCGTCCTCGGTGCGCATCACCCCGTAGACGACCCACGGCTGGCGACCCACCTCGGTGACGATCCAGCCGCACTCGAGCGCGATCACCGCCGCCACGCCCGACACCGCGACTGCCCGCAGAAACCACGGCGTGCGCGGAATGTCCCGGCGCCGCCACCACGCCCATGCCAGCCACAGGCCGAGAGCGATCATCAGCGTGCAGATGCCGACCATCGTGTCGAAGCACCAATGGAGCAGCGTGTTGAACGGGGGGCGCTGGTCGGCGGGGACCGAGTCGAGGCCGGTGACCTTGGTGTCGGTGCTGAAGCCGACCAGGAACGAGTCGAGTCCGGGAATGCCCAGACCACCCTTCACGCCCTCGTCGGTGCAGACGCCGTAGATGTACTCGGTCACGTGCGTATCGGTGTGCTGGACGCACTCCATCGCCGCGAACTTGACCGGCTGATCGTCCGCGATCGCCCGAGCGGCGGTGTCCCCGACCGCGAACTGGATCGGGGCCACGATGCAGGCGACCGTGAGCGGGATCAGGAGGCCCAGCCGGTGGTGCCTGTCCCGCCGCCCGCGGAGCATCCCGGCCGCATACACCGAGGCGACGAGGAATCCCGTGACCAGGTAGGCGGCCAGGATCATGTGCGGCACCTCGTACGGGACGGCGCCGTTGAAGATCACCTTCCATAGGTCGATCGAGGTGGCCGATCCGTCCGGCGCCAGCTCGAAGCCGCCGGGCCGATTCATCCACGAGTTGACAGCGACGACCGAGTAGGCGCCGCCGATCCCGGAGATCACCACCGGAACGCCCGTCCAGAAGTGGGCCCATCCCGGCAGCCTGCGCCAGCCGTAGATGTAGATCGCGAGGAAGATCGCCTCGGTGAAGAAGAAGATTCCCTCGATCGCGAACAGGATCCCGAACACATCGCCGAACCGGGCCATGAACTCGGGCCAGAGGAGGCCGAACTCGAACGAGAGCACGGTCCCGGTGACGGCACCGACGGCGAAGGTGACCGCGGCGACCTTCGACCAGCGCTCGGCGAGGCGCAGCGCGTCGTCGTCGCCTCTGCGCAGGCCGATGTAGTTCGCAATCAGCATCAGCGCCGGGAACGCGACGCCGAGGCAGGCGAGCACGATGTGGAACCCGAGCGTGAATGCCATCTGACTTCGAGCCGGCGCGAGCTCGGAGGAGGCGGCGAGGACGGTCGGGAGATGCGCGACTAGCGAGATACTTGCCCCCGCTCGTTCGCGGTCACGGCCGGATCGTATTCGATGCCCCTATATCCCCTTGGACGGGCACCGAGGGAAGAGCGCCCGATCGAGAGAACGATTCACCTGAATATTTCCGGTGAACTCCACACTCGACCGCGCCCCCGGCATAGCGGCTCCCGGGCTCTTTCTCCGCTCCGGGCGCCGGGTAACCTCGACCCTCATGGCGATCGAGTCGACGGATGCCGCGGCGGCCGGGGCCGTAACGCTGGGGGGCGACCTCGAGGTGCGCCGGCTGGGCTTCGGCGCGATGCGTCTGACCGGCGATGGCATCTGGGGACCGCCGGACGACCGCGAGGAGGCGAAGGCGGTGCTGCGCCGCGCGGTCGACCTCGGGGTGGATTTCATCGACACCGCCGACTCCTACGGCCCGACCGTGAGCGAGGAGCTGATCGCCGAGGCGCTGCACCCATACCCGGGTGGGCTCGTGATCGCGACGAAGGGCGGCCTGACCCGCTCCGGCCCGGGCCAATGGAGCCCGGACTGCCGACCGGAGCACCTGCGCGAGGCCTGTGAGGGAAGCCTGCGGCGGCTGCGCCTCGAGCGGATCGACCTCTATCAGCTTCACACCGTCGACGCGAACGTGCCCCTGGAGGAGTCGGTCGGAGCGCTCGCCGAGTTGCGCGATGCGGGAAAGGTCGGCCACATCGGCCTCTCGAACGTGGACATGGAGCAGCTCGCGCTGGCCCGCGAGATCGTCCCGATCATCTCGGTGCAGAACCGCTACAGCGTCGAGGACCGCAGGTCCGAAACGGTCCTCGAGGAATGCGAGCACCGGGGCATCGCGTTCATCCCGTGGTTCCCGCTGGCGGCCGGCAGGCTCGCTGAGCGCGGCCCGATCGCCGGCATCGCCGCGGCCCATGACGCAACACCCTTCCAGGTCGCCCTCGCCTGGCTCCTCGCGCGCTCGCCGGTGATGCTCGCGATCCCGGGCACGTCCTCGGTCGAGCACCTGGAGGAGAACGTCGCGGCCGCGGCCCTGCAGCTCACCCGCGAGGAGTTCGAGGAGCTCTCGGCGCTGGGGGACTGACGGCCACCGCCCGGGCGGCTCACGGCAGCCAGCGGGGAGGGCACGTAGGGG
>JBKPLR010000094.1:0-11314 GCA_046731695.1 Actinomycetota bacterium | reverse complement strand
GCCGTCCGGGTCGAAGATGATCCCCCAGCGCGAGACCGCCGCGTCGAAGCTCGCCTCCCGAAAGTCGAGCGAGGCCGCGTCGGACTCGACGAACTCGATGTTCTCGACGCCGGCTGCGGCGGCCCGCTCGCGGCCGCGGGCGAGCATCTGGCTCGAGATGTCGGTCGCGACGACGCTGCCGTCGGCGCCGACGACCTTGGCCGCCGTCAGCGCCGGCTCGCCGAGCCCGGCCGCGACGTCGAGCACGCGGTCGCCGGCCTTGATCTCGGCGAGCTCGACCAGCCGCTCGCTCACCCGGCGGGTGTCCTGCTGCATCTTCTCCTGCCAGTCGTGCCAGCCTTGCGAGGCGGTGTCCCAGTCCTGCCGCTGCCGCTCGCGAAACTCGGTCGCGTCTATCCGCATCGCTCGTCTCCCTCCCGATTGACCAGGGGCGAGTATCGCGTGTTTGTCGCGAGCCGTGCGCGGTGCGATGATCTCGGAGCGATGACGCGCACGGCGCTCGGGGTCTGGCGTCCAGGGGCGATGCTTCCGTTGGCGCTCGGCGTTGCCATGCTCCTGACCGCGGCGCTCGCCGGTCCCGCGGACACTGCGGCGAAGAAGGGCGGCACCCTGCGCGTCGACCTGGCGGACCCGGGGCTCGGCAGGCCGTGGGAGGAGCTGACCTGCCGGAAGCTCATGGACGTCTCCGACGGAGCGCAGGCGACGCTCGTCCCGGATGCGGCCGCCTCGGCTCCAGCCGTCTCGCGCGACAGGAGGACCTACACGTTCACGATCAGGAAGGGGCTCAAGTACTTCAACGGCAACGCGCTCACGGCTCGGGACTTCGCATACGCGGTCGGGTTCCACGCCGACCCGAGGCTAAGCTCGCCCGCGACGGCCTTCCTGAAGGACGTCGCTTCCGTCAAGGCCCTCGGCGCCTCCAAGCTCCGGATCCAGCTGAGACGGGCCGTCCCCGACCTGCTCGCGCGGCTTTCGACGCCCTGGTTCTGCGCGATCCCGCCCGGAACGCCGCACTCGCCGACGGCCTTGATTCCCGGGGCAGGGCCGTACTACGTCGCCTCCTCGAGCGCCGCGCGCGTCGTTCTGGAGCGCAACCCGTTCTACACCGGCCGGAGGCAGAGCAATGCGGAAGAGATCGTCTTCAACCTCGGCGTCTCGCTCGCCGCGCAACGACTGCGCTGCGAGCACGACGAGTCCGATGTGTGCGGATTCCCTCCGGAGCAAGCGGCCGAGCTTCGCGCCAAGTACGGGGTGAACGAGGCCCGCTTCTTCATCAAGCCACAGACGACGCTCTGGTACCTGGCGCTCAACCACGACCGCGATCTGTTCAGGGACAACGACAAGCTCGCCCGTGCCGTCAACCTCGCCGTCGACCGGTCGGCGATCCTGAAGCTCAACGGCGCGCGGGGCGGGACGCGGACCGACCAGATCCTTCCACAGGGCGTTTCCGGCTTCCGCGACTGGAGCATCTATCCGCTCAAGGGCCCGAACGTCCGGGCGGCGAAGAAGCTGGCCCGGGGGAATCAGCGCGGCCGCCAGTGCCAGCTCTGGACCTTCGACAGCGGCCTCGGCCCCGGAGTCGCGCAGGTCGTCCAGACCAACCTGAGGCAGATCGGGCTCGAATGCGACGTGACCGCACTCGATCGCACGAGCGAGCTCACGAAGGCGGGAACCCGTGGCGCAGGGTTCGACGTGGCCCTCGTCGGCCGGAGTCTCGACTACGCGGATCCGTACGACGTCTTGAACGTCCTTCTCGACGGCACCCAGATCCGCTCCCGCAACAACGCGAACCTCTCGTACTTCGATGACGCGAAGGTGAACCGGCTGCTGTCGGCGGCCGCGGGCAAGTCGGGGGCCGCCCGACGGCGGGCCTACTCGACTCTCGACCGCGACGTGATGAAGGGCTCGGCGCCCATCGTCCCGCTCTTCGTCGAGCAGGGCGCCCGCACGCTCGTCTCCTCACGAGTCAGTTGCTTCACGTTCAACCGGGTTTACGGCGTCGACTGGGGTGCCCTGTGCGTCGATCAGCAGGCGGCGACGCTGACCGTCCAGCGCACCGGGAACGGCCAGGGCGTCGTGACGAGCAACGTGCCTGGGATCGTCTGCGGCGCGACATGCTCGAAGGACTTCGCCTACGGCTCGATGGTCATCCTGACGGCAACGCCGGCCACAGGGTCGGTCTTCTCCGGGTGGGCCGGCGCCTGCGCCGGAGCCGCTCGCCTCTGCACCGTGACGATGAACGGAGCGAGGGCCGTCCAGGCACTCTTCAAGAGAAGCGGTACGCGCTGACCGTCGGCAAGAGCGGCGGGGCACCGGGACGGTCACGAGCGCCCCTGGCGGGATCGCCTGCGGCTCGGGCTGCTCGTCGTCGTACGACTACGGCACCGTCGTATGACGTGACGCTCGCGCTCGGCAGGAATCCGACTGGCGCGACGCTTTCGGGCACGACGACGGCGCAATGAACGGCCGTCGCCTCGTTCAGCGGGCTCTCGAGACCGACAACCTCACGGTCGCGTGTCCAGGGCCGGCCTGCTCCACGAGCTAAGCTCGGAGCATGCTCGACCGGCTCCGTAGATCGTTCAGCGACCGCCGGATCGCCGTCGTCGGGTCGCTCGCCGTCCTCTCCCTGTTCGTGCTCGGGATGCTGGCCTTCCGCGTCGCCTACACGAGGACCGGCGAGCACGCCGGGATCGCGTGGAACCTCGTCCTTGCATGGGTTCCGTTCGGCCTCGCCCTTCTGATCTACGCGCAGGCCCGCTCGGGCGCCTCCGGGCCGGCCCTGGCCGGGCTCGGCGCGCTGTGGCTCCTGTTCTTACCGAACGCGCCGTACATCCTCACCGACCTGAAGTACATCGACCGCGGCGCCGGCGGCGTGCCCCTCCTCTACGACGTGCTTTTCCTGTCGGCCGCCGCGTGGACCGGCCTACTGCTCGGCCTCACCTCGCTCTTCCTGATCCACGCAGTCGCTCGGCGGTTGCTCGGGATCGTGAACGCCTGGGCGCTCGTGGTCGGCGTGCTCGTCCTCAGCTCCTTCGGGATCTACCTCGGGCGCGTCCAGCGCTGGAACTCGTGGGACGTGTTCGTGCGGCCCGGCGCGTTGCTCGGCGATCTCGCCGACGGGCTGCACGCCCGCCCGATCGCCCTCACGGTACTCTTGACCGCGTTTCTGCTGGCGAGCTACCTCGCTTTCTACTCGTTCGCCCGCCTGAGCTCCTTCGTCCGCGAGTAACTGCGGGTTACGTCTCGCGTGAGTGGGTACCGCTCAGCGCGATGAAGTTGCTCCAGAGAAACAAGGCCGAAGCTCGCGAGCATGAGGACGGCGGGCGGCCGCTGCCGGACGAAGCGCCGGAGCCGCAGCCCGAGCACGAGGAGCCGCGCCTCGCGGATCCCGGCATCCGCGAGCTCTCCAAGCGCGACTACGTGGCGATCGTGAGGCGGGCGTTCACGAAGTTCAACCGCGACCACATGACGAGCATCGCGGCCGCGCTCGCCTACTACGCCTTCCTCGCGATTCCCTCGGCGCTGCTGATCGCGGTCGGCACCTTCGGCCTTCTAGCCGGCCCAGATGCGATCTCGACCGTGATCGACAAGCTCAACCACGTGATGCCCGGCCAGGCGACCAGCCTGCTCGACGGAAGCCTGCAGACGATCACCCACAACAAGGGGAGCAGCATCGCCCTGCTCGGCATCGGGGGAGTACTGGCGCTCTGGTCGCTCACCGGTGCGATGGAGAACGTCATGTGGGCGACCAACATCGCCTACGACCGGGAAGACGAGCGCGGATTCGTGCGCCGGCGGATCACCGGGCTGCTCATGATCGCCTTCGCCTTGATCGGCTTCGCGCTCGCCTTCGGGCTGCTCGTGCTCGGTCCGCACCTGGCGAACTGGGTCGGCGACGCGGTGGGAGCGGAGACCGCCGTGAAGTTCGGCTGGTGGATCGGGCAATGGCCGGTGCTCATCGCCGGCTTGCTGTTCGCCTTCGCAGGCCTCATGTACCTCGCGCCTAACGTCAAGCATCCGCGCTGGAAGTTCCTCAGCTTCGGCGCGCTCGTCTCGATCTTCATCTGGCTGATCGCCTCCGCGGCCTTCTCGTTCTACGTCAGCAGGTTCGGCTCGTACAACAAGACGTGGGGCACGCTGTCGGCTGTCGTCGTGATGCTCACCTGGCTCTGGCTGAGCAGCGTCGCCTTGCTGCTGGGAGCCGAGGTGAACGCGGAAGCCGAGCGGAGCCGTGAGCTCCGGCGCGGTGAGCCGGCCGAGGTCGAAATCCAGGCGCCCGCGAAGTCCTAGAGCCGGGCGCTGAACGTGTCGCAGGCGCCGAGCTTGCCGGTGCGGTAGCCGACGCTGAACCAGCGGTCGCGCTGCGCCGACGAGCCGTGCGTCCACGTCTCCGGGTTGACCTGGCCCTGGATCTCGGACTGGATGCGGTCGTCGCCGACGGCGGCCGCGGCGTCGAGTGCGTCCGCGATGTCGGCCTGGGTCAGGTCGGCGATGGAGCCGGTCTGCGTCGCGTGGTTCGCCCAGACGCCGGCCAGGCAGTCCGCCTGCAGCTCGGTGCGGACGGAGGCGCCGGTCGCTCCTTGCTCGCCGGATGCGCGGCCGAGGATCCCGAGCAGGTCCTGGACATGGTGGCCGTATTCGTGCGCGAGCACGTACGCCTGGGCGAAGGGACCGCCGCGCGCGCCGAAGCGCGTCCGAAGCTCGTCGAAGAAGCCGAGGTCGATGTAAACCTGCTTGTCGACGGGGCAGTAGAACGGCCCGACCTCGGTGCTCGCCGGCCCACAGCCCGTGTCGGTCGAGCCGGTGAAGAAGACGGTCTTCGCGGGCGCATAGGTGCGGTTGGCCGCCGCGAACTGGGTCGTCCAGTACTGCTGCACGCTGTTGATGTCGGCGACGAGGCGGCAGTCGGCGCGGGTCTGCGCCTGGTTGCTGCTCTTGCACTGGTCGACGACCTGCGCCGGCGGCGCCTCCGAGACGGTCGAGCCGTCGAGGTTCCCGAGCGGCCCCGACAGCCCGCCGCTATTCGTGAGATAGGCGACCAGGAGGTAGATCAGTAGCCCCGCGAGGCCAAGGCCGCCGCCCCCGACGGTGAGCCCGCCGCCGGGCAGGCTTGCGATCGGCCCCTGGCCGCGACGGTCCTCGACCTGCGTGGGATCGAGCCGGACGTTGCGCCGGAATCGCACCCAGTGGTGCTCGCCGTCCCGCCTGGCCTCTAAACCGATTTACGTACGAGGCGCGCGTGCGCCTGCGATTCCTGGCCGCTCAAGCCGGTGGGATGTTCTGGTTGATCCGGAAGAGGTTGTCCGGGTCGTAGCGGCGCTTCAGCTCCCGTAGCCGCGCGTACTTCTCCGGCCCGTACGACTCCTGCACCCGCTCCTGGCCCTCGTCGCCGAGGAAGTTCACGTAGACGCCCGTGTGGTACGGCTCGAGCGCCGACCAGAACGTCCGCACCCACTCGCGCTCGTCCTCGAACCCGTCCGGGCCCTCGGTGCAGGCACCGATGTTGAACGTGAAGCCGGCGTTGCGGCCGGTGAACGCCGTGTCGTCCTCGCCGACCTTCGAGACGGCGCCGCCCATCTGCCAGATCGGAAAGGCCGTGAACGGCGATTCGATGCGGAGCGAGTGCTCGACGGTGAGGTCGATGACGTCGTCCGTCAGCTCGGCCACGTCGCAGGACTTGAAGTAGTACCAGCGGAAGTGCGGGAAGCTCGGGTCGAACATCGCCTGGTGGACCAGGAACGGCTTCGGCTCGCACAGGTCGACGATCGGCGAGCCGAACTCCTTCATCGCGCGCACGACCCGCTTGCCGTCCTCGACCGGCCCCGCGTAGCAGCAGACGACCGCGACGACCGGCTCGCCGTGGAACTTCTCCGGCACGAACGGGAGCGCCGGTGCCTTGCGGTGGATCACGATCGTCATCAGCTCATCCGGCGCGTCGGCCAGCCAGTCGCGGTAATGACGGAGCACCTCGGGCGAGTCCTCCATGCGCCAGAAGATCGGACCGGCGACGACCTCGGGGCCGAGCGGGTTCAGCCGGAACTCGAACTCGGTCACGATCCCGAAGTTCCCGCCGCCGCCGCGGATGCCCCAGAAGAGATCGGGATTCACGTCGTCGCTTGCGGTCACGAGCTCGCCGTCCGCCGTCACGACGTCGACCGAGACGAGCTGGTCGACCGTGAGGCCGTACTTGCGCATCAGCCACCCGATTCCGCCGCCGAGCGTCAGGCCCGCAAGCCCGGTGTGGGTAACGATCCCGGCCGGCACGGCGAGGCCGAACTGCTGCGTCTCCCGGTCGAGCTCGCCGAGGAGCACGCCGGCCTGCGCGCGGGCGATTCGCTTATCCGGGTCGACCCGGATGCCCTTCATCGGGCCGAGGTCGATCAGGAGCGCGCCGTCGGCGGTCGAGTAGCCCGGGAAGCTGTGACCGCCGCCTCGAACCGCGACGTCAGCGCCGGTGCGTCGCCCGAACTTCGCCGCCGCAATCACGTCCGCAACACCGGTGCAGCGCGCGATCAGCGCTGGGTGCCGGTCGATCGAGCCGTTCCAGATCCGCCGCTCCGCGTCGTACGACGGGCTCTCGGGCCGAATCAGCTCGCCGCGGAGCGTGCCCTCGAGCTCCGCGACGGCCGTCTCGTCGAGCTTGACCTCGGCTGCGATCGCCATGAACGGAGTTTTACAGGCACCCTCCGCCGTAGGCTACCCCGGTCCTGCGAGTATTCGCCCAACACCGGGAGGAGGGACAGCATGGCACTACAGATTGGCGACACTGCGCCGGACTTCGAAGCTCAGACGACCGAGGGGACGATCCACTTCCACGACTGGATCGGCGACTCCTGGGCGGTGCTGTTCTCGCACCCCAAGGACTTCACACCGGTCTGCACGACCGAGCTCGGCTACATGGCGAAGATCAAGCCCGAGTTCGACGCGCGGGGAGTGAAGATCATCGGGCTCTCCGTCGACTCGGCCGGCGACCACGAGGCGTGGGCGAAGGACATCGAGGAGACGCAGGGCGCCGCGCCCAACTATCCACTCATCGGCGACCCCTACCTGACGGTGGCGAAGCTCTACGGGATGCTCGCTGCCGAGACCTCGGGCGAGGCCGACTCACGAACGCCGATGGACAACCAAACGGTTCGGAACGTGTTCGTCATCGGTCCGGACAAGAAGATCAAGCTGATCCTCGTCTATCCGATGACGACCGGGCGCAACTTCGACGAGGTCCTGCGCGTGATCGACTCGCTGCAGTTGACGGCGAACCACAAGGTGGCGACGCCGGTCAACTGGAGGCAGGGCGAGGATGTGATCATCGCCGGCTCGGTCTCGGACGACGAGGCGAAGGAAGTCTTCGGTGAGTGGGAGTCGCCCAAGCCGTACATCCGGGTGGTGCCGCAGCCGAAGTAGTCCTAGCCGTGCCGCGGGGCTATCATCGATCCCGGCCGAATCGACGACCGGGAGAGGAGGAGGAGGAGGTCAGCGAGCCGCCGAGCGACGGCCCTGAGGTCGACCGCGTCGTGCTGCTGCGGGAGCGCCAGTTCCAGCGGCTGTTGACCCGGCTCCCCCAGGGTGTGGTCGTCCTCAACAAGCGCCTCGGCGTCGAGTATGCGAACCCTGCAGCCCGCAGGCTGCTCGGCGGGGGAAACGTTCGCGTCGGGGAACCGCTACGGGACCCTTGGGCCGACCCGTCTCTTCGAGAGCTCGGCGCTTCGCTCTTCACTTCCAAGCCCGCGATCGGCAGGCATCTGGTCCCGGACGGCGAGCGGACGATCTCGGTCGAGTGCCTGCAGGACACCCATGGGTCGACGGTCGCCCTGCTCCTCGAAGACGTGACGCAGCGAGAGCGGGGCCGCCGGGCGGAGCGGCGGTTCGTCGAGAACGCCGCGCACGAGCTGCTCACGCCGGTGTCCGCCATCGCCAGTGCCATCGACGTGCTCGAAGGAGGGGCGGCAGAGGACGTCGATACGCGTGCGCAGTTCCTCGGCCACATTCGCGTGCAGAGCGAGCGGCTGCGCCGGCTGTCGACGTCGCTGCTGACGCTCGCGCGCCTCGAGTCGGGCGAGGAGCGGGTGCGCCTCGATCTGGTTCCTGCGAAACTGTTGCTGGAGGACGTCGTATCCGACCTCCGGCCGATCGAGGGGGTCGAGTTGGAGCTCGAGGCGCCGGCCGATCTGGCCGTGCTCGCCGACCGCGACCTGCTGCATCACGCGCTGGGCAACGTTGCGATAAATGCGGTCCAGCACACGCACGAGGGAAGAATCGCTCTCGTCGCTCGCGACGTCGGCTTGAGCGCCGAGATCGAGATCAGTGACAGCGGCTCCGGGATGAGCGCACACGACGTCGAGCACGCCTTCGATCGGTTCTACCGCTCGAGCGCGCCGAACTCAGCCGGGTTCGGCCTCGGCCTGGCGATTGCCCGCGATGCCGTCCATGCCATGGACGGCACAATGTCCGTCGAGTCCGGTCCGGGCGGGACCACCGTGCGGATCTGGCTCCCGAGCGCTCGACTCACGCACTGATGCCGAGAATTCTGGTGATCGAAGACGAAGCCGCCATCGCCGAGGCGATCGGCTACGCGCTGCGCGCCGAGGGGTTCGACGTCGAGTCGGTCGCAGACGGAGAGGACGCTCTCGGGACGGCAAGGCAGCAGCCGTACGACCTGCTCGTGCTCGACCTGATGCTGCCGAGCCTCTCGGGCGTCGAGGTCTGCCGGCGCCTGCGCAAGGAAAGCGCGGTTCCGATCCTGATGCTGACCGCGAAGGATGCGGAGGTCGACCGAGTCGTCGGGCTCGAGAGCGGGGCGGACGACTACGTCACGAAGCCGTTCTCGATGCCAGAGCTCGTCGCCCGGGTGCGTGCGATCCTCCGACGGCGCGAGCTCGATGCCCAAAACGCCGGAGAGGCGGCCGTGCACGACGTTGGCGGCCTGCACATCGACCTCGCGCGGTACGAGGTGCTCGTCGAAGGCCGTTCCATCCACCTGACGCCGTCGGAGCTGAAGTTGCTGGCCTTGCTCGCGCAGGAGCCGGAGCGCGTTTTCTCGCGGCGGGCGATCATGCAGCACCTCTGGGACAGCGACTTCGTCGGCGACGAGCGCGCCTGCGACCTCCACGTCTCGAACATCCGGCGAAAGATCGAGCGCGACCCCGACCGCCCGGAACGCCTGCTGACCGTGCGCGGCGCCGGCTACAAGCTGCAGCCTATTTAGGGAAACCCACAGGAAAATCGGTCACATCGCTTATCGATGCAGGCGTAGGTTGACGATGTGCGGCAGCTGTCGGAACTTCCCCCGTTCCGGGCGACCGCGGGGAAACTCGCGGATGACGTAGGGCTCGTCGCCGTCTCGGGCGAGCTGGACTACTTCACGGCTCCGGAGCTCGAAACTGCGATCAAGTCGGCATCGGAAGGGCAGGGCCCGAAACTGATCGTCGACCTTTCCGCAATCAGCTTCATCGATTCGACTGCGCTCGGCGTGTTGCTCACGCACGTGGCTCGGCTGGCTGCGCGCGGCGGCCGCCTGATCGTCGTCTCGAACGACCCGCGCGTCTCGCGGCTCTTGGAGATCACCGGCCTGCAGGAGCGGATTGCAACGCGCGCGACGTTGCACGAAGCGCTCGACGAGCTGACGTCCGCCGGAGAAGGAGGGGCGGCGGCGTGAGCGACAACGGCTCCAAGCCGCAGCTCGTCTTCTTCCAGATCCCGTCATCGGGACGGTGCCGGCGCGTGGACGGGTTCCTCGCCCAGGTGCTCCAACGGCGAGCAAATCACGACACGTTCCGGGTCTACCGCGTGGACGTCGAGCAAGACGGCGACCTCGTCGAACGCTTCCAGATCGACACCGTGCCGACCCTTGTCGTCGTCGACGACAAGCGCGTCCAGGGCCGGCTCGAGTCACCTCGCGGCTGCCGCGAGATCGAGAAGTTGCTTGCCCCATGGCTTCGCTAGGCCCACGGACACCCGAACCCGTGCGAGTTTCGTACTCGGATGAGCCACACGCGAACTCCCTCGCCCAAGAGCTCATCGGCCTGCCGAGGGTCGACGTCGAGGCTGTCGACGGCGCGTGGGAGGTCGTGATCGGCGGGAAGGTCGATGACCGTCTCGTCGTGGACCTCCTCGACGCGGTCCGTCGCAGTCTCGGCGGCGACGTCGGAGCGGTGGCCACCGTCAAGCTCGACGGCCACGAGTACCTGCTCTACGGCGGCGAGTAGCCCAGGCCGTTCAGCAGCCGGGCTGCGATTCCCCGAAGCGTTTCCCGGCCGTAGCCGTGGTTTCCGTTGTACTGGGTCAGGATCGCGACAGCGACCGCCCGCCGGCGGTGCGTCAGCAGCGCGACCTGGTGGTCGATCCAGGTCTCCTCCGTCCAGCCGCCTTTGAAGTAGAGCTTCCACCCCGGCGGCCGTACGCGAACGATCCCCCAGCGCTGGGACGGCACGATCGACGCGAGCAGGTGCATTCCGTAGCGCCTGTGGCGTGGTGGGAGCAGCCGCGGGAGCCGGAGGAAGAACCGGGTCTGGTCGGCGGCGGTGATGCCCGTCCAGCTCCAGGCGCCTTCGACCGGAGTGAAGTTGCGCATCGCCGAGCGATAGGCGACGTCCCGTAGGCCCTGCGTGCCGACGATCGAGAACACGCGGTCGGCGGCATCGTTGTCGGACCAGAGGATCATCGGGCCGAGCAGCCTGAGCTCGTCGTGACGCAGTGCCCGGTGCCGGGCCCACGGCTCGTTGAGGTACGCGACGAGCAGCATCGCCTTCACGACGCTCGCCGAGTGGAAGCTCCAGGCGCGGTGCCAGCCCCAGGCGCCGCTCCGCGTGCGAACCGCGAAGGCGATCACGCCGTGCCGATGCGAGGCGTACTCGATCGCCGCCTGGACTCCAGGCGACCACCGTGGCGGCCGCCGAGCCGCGTCTCCGCTCGGCGTTGCGCACGCCGCGAGGGCCGCCACGACCAGGAGAGCCGCTCTCGTGACTGCATACACTGCCGAGGTGGAGGATAGGACGACGAGCGGCCTCGAAGTCCTGCTTCCGGCGCCGCGGGACGAGCCGGCGCGGCTGATCGACGGCGTCGTCTTCGCACGCCTCAGCCCGTACGTCGATCATCGCGGCTCGCTGACCGAGGTCGTGAACTTCGACCATCCGTTCTGGGCGGACGAGGTCGTCTATGCGTATCGCTTCACCATCGAGCCCGGCCGGATCAAGGGCTGGGGGATGCACAAGCTTCAGGCCGACCGATACTTCCTCGTGTCGGGGTCGGTCAGAACCGTCCTCTACGACGGCCGGGCCGACTCGCCGACGTTCGGCAGCTTCGAGGAGCACCACATGAC
>JBKPLR010000093.1:0-13918 GCA_046731695.1 Actinomycetota bacterium | reverse complement strand
GTCTCGTGGCGAAGGCGCTCGTCGAGGCCGTTCAGGAGCGCGCCGCCGCCGGCGAGGACGATGCCGCGGTCCATGATGTCGGCCGCGAGCTCGGGCGGCGTCTTGTCGAGCGTCGACTTGATCGCGTCGATGATCTGAACGACCGGGCCGTCGAGGGCGCGGCGGACTTCCTCGGAGCTGAGGATGACGGTCTTCGGCAGTCCCGTCAGCATGTCGCGGCCGCGGACTTCCGCCTGCACCTCTTCCTTCAGGTCGAAAGCCGAGCCCACCTCGAGCTTGATCTCCTCGGCGGTCTGCTGGCCGATCAGCAGCTTGTACTCGGTCTTGATGTGGCTGATGATCGCCTCGTCCATCTCGTCGCCGCCGACGCGCAACGACTGGCTGACGACGATCCCGCCGAGCGAGATGACCGCGACCTCGGTCGTGCCGCCGCCGACGTCGACGATCATGTTCCCGGTCGGCTCGGCGACCGGAAGGCCGGCTCCGATCGCGGCCGCCATCGGCTCCTCGATCAGGTAGGCCTGACGCGCGCCGGCGCTGAGCGTCGCCTCCTCGACCGCGCGCTTCTCGACGCCGGTCACGCCGGACGGGACGCAGACGACGACACGCGGGTGCGCGAAGCGGTGCTGGTGGACCTTCTGGATGAAGTGGCGGAGCATCTGCTCGGTGACATCGAAGTCGGCGATGACGCCGTCCTTCAGCGGCCGAATCGCGGAGATCGTGCCCGGCGTGCGGCCGAGCATGCGCTTCGCCTCGACGCCCACGGCGTGCACTTCGCCGTTGCGCTGGTCGATCGCGACGACGCTCGGCTCGGAGAGCACGATTCCGCGCCCGCGCACGTAGACGAGCGTGTTTGCGGTCCCGAGATCGACGGCCATGTCACGCCCGCCGAATCCGTTGAAATAGCCCAAAAGACCCATCGACCCGGACGAGTGTAGCTAGGTTAGACCGAACGTCCTACCGACGGAGGCGCCAGCGCCACGAGAAGCGCTGGACGCGCTTCGCCGGGTGAGCGGAGTTCGGGACCGGGACCAGGTCCACCCCGCTCGTCGAGCCGGACACGCCCGCAGTCGAGAAGTCGTAGTGCACCGTCGAGGGTGTCGGCGCCCTCTGCCCCCTGACGCTAAGAGTGCTGACCCGCACGCGCACGAAGTACGTCCCCGAGACGGCAGCGTTGAAGCCGACGGTGATCGCGCCGTTCGAGCCCTGGCTTGCCGTGACCGCCGGGCCCGCGCCGCACGCCGAGGTGAACACGGAGGCAGAATCGAGATCGAAAATCCGGGTGAAGTTGCCGCTGGTGATCACCTCGTTGACCGTGAAGGTGTTCGGCCCATTCGAGGCCTGCACGCGGACCCAGTAGACGCCCACGGCGGGACGAACGTGCCGGAGCTCGCGAAGCCCGGGTTGACGTACGTGATGAAGTTGAGGTCGCGCCCCCCGACGGTCGTGTCGGCGGTCCACAGTCGACGGGCCGTCTCAATGAGCCGAAAGTCTCAGATTGAGCTTCGGGAGGCCTCGACCTCGCGGCGCACGAAGCAGCCGCTGAGGTGGTCGTTGACGATGCCGACGGCCTGCATCGTCGAGTAGACCGTCGTCGGGCCGACGAAGACGAAGCCGCGCTTCTTCAGCTCCTTCGCGAGCTCCTTCGACTCCTGGGTCGTCGGCGTCATGTCGGCATAGCTCTTCGGTGCGGCCCCGGTCGGGCGCCTGAAGCTCCACATCAGCTCCGACAGCGGGACGTCGTCGCGCATCGCAACCGTCGCCTCCGCGTTCCGGACGATCGCCTCGAGCTTGCGCCGGTTCCGGATCACGCGCGCATCGTGGAGCAGGCGCTCGACCTCCGGCGGCCCGAACGCGGCGACGGCGTCCGGATCGAAGCCGGCGAACGCGTCCCGGATTCCCTCCCGCTTGCGCAGGATCAGCGCCCAGGAAAGGCCGCTCTGGAGGCACTCGAGGCAGAGCTTCTCGTAAAGCCCGCGCTCTTCGGTGACCGGCCGGCCCCACTCCGTGTCGTGGTAGCTCCGGTAGAGGTCGTCGCTGTCGCCCCAGCGGCAGCGCCGGTTGCCGTCGGGACCGCGAACGACGTCGCTAGCCAACGATCTCCTCAGGAAGCATCTTCGAGCCGAGCTCGGTTTCCTCCGCGAGCTCGGCCTCGCTCAGCTGCTCGCTGAGGAGCTCGAGCGTCTCGTCGTCCTCGCCGACTCGCCAGCTCGGCGCGCCGCCGATCTCCTCGAACAGCGCTTGGCCACTCGCGAGCAGCCGAGCCGCCGGCCGCGGCTCACCTACGGCTGCCAGCGCGCGAGCAAGGCGGCAGGCATCGATCGCGATTCGCCAGCGATCCTTGAGCTCCACGTTCAGGCGGAAGGATTCCTGGAGGAGCGGAAGGGCTTCGTCCGGCCGGTCATCACCGATCGCGAGTTGCGACAGACCGCTAAGCGCCATCGATTCCATGTTGACGGAGCCGGCTGCCCGGGCCCGCCGAAGCGTCTCTTCGTAGAGCACGCGCCCGCGTTCGCGGTCACCAAGGCCGATGTGGGCCCAGCCCAGCTGCCACACCGCGTGAATCGCCTGCGTCGAGCCCGGGTCGGACCGCTTCGCCTCTGCCGCTTCTTCGGCGAGAACGCGGGCCCGTTCGTAGTCGTGCTGATCGGCCGCAGCATGCGCCATCAGGAGCAGTGACTCGACTGCCATCCACTCGTTGCCGTGATCGCGGTGAAGTGGGAGCGCTTCCCCCGCCAGCGAGTCGACCCGCTCGTCGTCGCCCTGACCCAGCGCCATATCCGCCGCGGATGTGAGCGCCTTCGCGCGAGCAGCTGTCGGCCGGTCATCGGCGGCAAGGGCGGATTCGAGCCGCCGGCGTCCTTCGTTCATCGAGCCCCTGATGCCCCAAAGCGGTGAGAACGCCGCGGCGAGCCGGAGGAGCTCCTCGTGTCGGCCGGATGCTTCGAAGTGGTCCAGAGCCACCCGCACGTTGGGCATCTCCTGCCCGAGTCGGTCGAGCCAACATGCCTCGTACTCGTGGAGGTGCGGCTCGGCTTCCTCCGCCAGGGCGAGAAAGTACTCGGCGTGACCGCGCCGCAGCTCATACGCCTCGCCCGAGGCCTCGAGTTGCTCGAGCGCGTACTCGCGGATCGTTTCCAGCATCCAGAAGCGATTCCCTTCGCGCACGCGGACGAGGCTCTTGTCGACGAGCGACTGCAGCGTGTCGACGTCGGCCGCGCAGATTGCCTCCGCAGCCTCGAGGGTGCAGCCGCCTGAGAAGACTGCGAGGCGCGCGAACAGGAGCTGCTCGTCTGCGTCCAGAAGGTCGTGCGACCACTCGATGGTGGCCCTGAGCGTCTGCTGACGGGGATCGACGCCGCGGCCCGCCTTGAGCAAGTCAAGGCGGCCGGAGAGCCGCTCGAGAAGCTGGGCCGGGGAGAGCACGCGGACGCGGGCCGCGGCCAGCTCGAGTGCGAGCGGCAGCTGTTCCAGTCGCGCGCAGAGCTCCGGGACGCTCTCGTCGGGCTCGAAGTCCGGCTCCGTTTCGCGGGCGCGGGCGAGGAAGAACTGCGTTCCGTCGTCGGCCTCGAGCGGTGGCACCGGGTACGCCTGCTCGCCCGGCAGGCGCAGCAGCTCGCGGCTGGTCACGATCACCCGCATGTTCGGGCACGAGGCCGTGAGCTCCGCGAGGTCGGTCGCCGCCTCGATCAGGTGCTCGAAGTTGTCGAGTAGAAGGAGGAGGCGCTTGTCGGCGACGTAGTCGGTGAGTCCGTTCCTCGCCCCCACGGCCTGCGCGGCCTGCTCGAACACGAGCCGCGGATCGTTCAACGGCGCGAGCGGAACCCAGAACACCCCGTCGGGGTACCGATCCGAGGTCTCGGCGGCTGCTTGGAGGGCGAGCCTTGTCTTGCCTGTGCCACCCGGCCCGGTGAGCGTGAGCAACCGTGTGCCCACGAGCAGGTCCGCGACCTGGGCGAGCTCTCGCTCGCGACCGAGGAACGGCGTCGCGGGCACCGGGAGATTCGTCCGGTAGAGCGTCTTCAGCGCAGGGAACTCCTCGTGGCCGAGCTGATAGATGCGCTCCGGCGCGGAGAGGTCCTTGAGCCGGTGCTCGCCCAGGTCGCGGAGGTCGTCCAACCCTGTCAGCGCGGCCGTCGCGGACGAGACGAGCACCTGTCCGCCGGAGCCGGCCGCTGCAATCCGAGCAGCCCTGTGGACGTCGGTCCCGACGTAGCCCTCGTCGGTCAGGAACGGGGTGCCCGTGTGGAGCCCCATCCGCACGGGGATCTCCATGGCCTCCTGGGCTTCTCGGGCCGAGGAGATCGCGGCGGGAGCGGTTGCAAAGGCGACGAAGAAGGCGTCCCCCTGGGTATCGACCTCGACGCCTCCGTTGCGGCCGAAGGCGTCCCGCAGCGCGCGGCGATGGCTTGCGAGCGCTTCCGCGTAACGCTCGGCCCCGAGCCGGTCCAGGAGCTTCGTTGATCCCTCGACGTCGGTGAAGAGGAAGGTGACAGTTCCCGTCGGAAGCTCACGCTCCACGCTGTGAATTGTCTCTAGCCGAATCCGTACGTGCCCGGGAAGCGCCGGGCCAACAGCCGGACGAGCAGGGCACCGGGAAGGCCGACGACGTTGAGGTAGTCGCCCTCGATCCGCTCGACGAGCGAGCCGCCGAGCCCCTGGATCGCGTAGGCCCCGGCGCGGCCCTCCCACTCGCCGCTCGCGACGTAGTGCGCGAGGTCGCGCGGTGTCAGCGGCCTGAACGTGACCCGCGTCACCTCGCGGTGCACCTCCTCCCAGGCGAGCGTGATCAGCGCGAGGCCCGACACGACCTCGTGCGTCTTTCCGGCGAGGCTCTCCAGCATCGCCTCGGCGTCCGCTTCGTTCTCGGGCTTCCCGTAGACCCGACCGTTGCAGACCACCTCCGTGTCGCAACCGAGGACCGGCCGATCGCCGGCGTCGCCCGCGACTGAGCGTGCCTTCCCGATTGCATGTGCGATCGGGTCCTCGTCGCTTTCGTCGTAGCTCGGAGGGACGACGTCGAACGGAATGCCGAGCTGCTCGAGGATCTGCCGCCGTCGCGGCGACGTCGAGGCGAGGATCAGCGGCGGTGCAGGCGGAGCCGCCAAATCTCCTCGTCCGGCCAGCGCTTGGCCCAGTCCGCGGGGACCGTGTTGTAGTACTCGTGGTCGGCGGCGTCGTCGGGCGCGAAGAGCTCGCGGAAGTCGAGCAGCTCGAAGCCGTTCTCACGCAGGATCCGGAACATCTCCGACGTCGGCGGATGAAACTCGACGCCCGGATCCTCGTCGTACCACTCGAGCTTGTAGAGCCCTCTCTGCGGCCGAAGCAGGCGCTCGCTCACCTTGCCGTCGACGTCATCGGGCATGCAAAGCATCTGGAGGGTCGAGCCGCGGAGGAAGAACAGCTCGCCGCCGTCACGAAGCAGCCGCGCAGCCTCGTGGATCCACTTCGCGGGGTCGCACCAGATCGACGCGCCGTACTCCGAGACCGCGACGTCGAAGGACTCGTCGGGGAGCGGCACGTCCTCCGCATTGGCTTCGATCAGCTCCAGTCCCAGCCCGAACTTCTCGTCCATGCGGCGAGCCGTCTCGAGCTGCGCTGGGGTGACGTCGACGCCGACGACGCGCTTCGCTCCGGCGCGCTTGAGCCACGCGCCGAAGTAGGCAGTCCCGCAGCCGAGCTCGATCACCTCCCTGCCGCTGACGTCCGGGAGGACTCTGAGCTTGCTCTCGGGGACCGACCACTTGCCGTACGTGATCTCCTCCTGCGCCCACGCGCCCTGGGCCTGCCGGTGGGTGTACTCCGCGTTCGCCTGCGTCCAGCTGTCGCGGTTGACCTTGACGTAGTCGGGCTCAGTCACTGAACCAGAGGGCGATCTCGCGCTCGGCCGACTCGGGTGAGTCGGAGCCGTGCACGAGGTTGTCGGGCATCGAGAGCGCAAGGTCCCCGCGGATCGTCCCGGGGCCTGCGTCGGCCGGGTTCGTCGCGCCCACCGTCGTGCGGACGACGGCGATCGCGCCTTCGCCTTCGAGCACCAGTGCCAGCGTCGAGCCCGAAGTGATGAACTCCACGAGCTCGCCGTAGAAGGGCTTCTCGGCGTGCTCGGCGTAGTGCTCCTCCGCGAGGCTTCGGTCGACGGTCAGGAGCTTGGCCTCCCGCAGCGCGAGCCCGCGCCGCTCGAAGCGCCCAACGATGTCGCCGGCCAGACCACGCTGCATCGCGTCCGGCTTGATCAGGACCAGCGTTCGTTCAACCGCCATCGACGGCGGAGACTACGCGCTGCGCTCGCGCCGCGGAGGCGTCAGGGCCTGTGTCTCGCCGAGCTGGACCGCGGCCGGCTGCACCGGCGTCTCGCAGTACGGGCAGACCTGCCAGAGCGCCTCGAGCGGCGCCTTGCAGTTCGCGCACGACTGGCGCAGGCGAGTCGTGCAGACCGGGCAGACGAGGAACGCCGGGTCGACGTCCGCACGGCACACCGGGCAGTGCATCTCGCGCCGCGAGAGGCGCTCCTCCATCGCCCGGATCTCGAGCTCGCGCTCGCGCACGTCCTCGAGGTACTCGGGCGGGCGGAAGAGCATGTAGATCAGCGGGCCGATGAACGGCGGCACGAGCCCGAGCACCGTCGCCATCCCGACCAGCCACGGGTCCTCGATCCGTCGCCGGGCGTCCTTGTAGACCCAGAAGGCGGTCGCCAGCCAGAACACGCCGACGAAGAACAGCGTCAGGTTCCGGATCACCGCCCAGGTGCCGGAGGAGAGGAAGTCGAAGATTCCGTTGTCGGCTAGCAGCACAGCCCCTCCGTCAGAGGAGGATCTTCCCGACGATATAGCCGGCGGCAAACGCGAGGCCGATGATCGTCAACACCACGATCGCGGCGACCGCGAAGACGCTCAGCCGCTCGCCGAGCTTTCCCATGGTATTCGCTTAGATCGGACGTTGAGGTCCGCGAGTAAATAGAGCGACCCGGTGACGAGGACGGCGCCTTGTTCTCGAGCGCGCTCGAGCGCCTGCTCTGGGTCGGGCACCGCTTCCACGCGCTCGAAGAACGGCTCGGCGAGGCGAGCGAGCTCGCCGGCCGGGAGAGCGCGCGCGCTTCTCGACGAGGTCGCGACGAATGACCGCCCGGCACGGGCGAGGAGGCGCAGCATCGCCTCGGCGTCTTTGTCCGCGAGGATCGACGCAACGATCACGTAATCCCTCCGCGGCAGGCGGTGAAACAGCCATTCGAGGCCGGCGGGATTGTGCGCCCCCGCGAAGACATTCTCGCCCACGATCTCGAAGCGCCCGGCGAGCGAGATCTCGACGTCTCCGTCCAGCTCGCGCCTGAGGAATGCCTCGGCTGCCGCCCGCCCGACATCCTCCGCATACACGCCGCCCCACTCCGGCTCGCCCACGATGAGCGTCGCGCCCGGCGAGACGACGGCCAGCTTCTCGGCTGCGATCTGCTCGCGCGTGTCGCCGAGCACGTCGGTGTGGTCGAGGCCGACGTTCGTGAGCACGACGATCCCGGCGTCGAGCACGTTGGTTGCGTCGAGCCGTCCGCCGAGGCCGGCCTCGATGACGGCCACGTCGACGTGCGCCGCCGCGAACTCCGCAAACGCCGCCGCGGTCAGCACCTCGAACTGCGTCGCTTCGAGCCGCTCCGCACGCTCGCGCACGCGCTCCAGCGCCTGCTCGATGTCGGCGTCCTCGCCGTCGACCTGGATCCGCTCGCTCCAGCCGGCGACGTGCGGCGACGTGTAGGCGCCGGCCCTCAGTCCCTCTCGCAACAGGAAGGCTGCGGCGCGCCTCGTCGCGGTCGACTTCCCGTTCGTGCCAACGACGTGGATCGCCGGGAACGCGCGTTGCGGCTCGCCGAGCTCGGCGAGGAGCGCCCGCATCCGCCCCAGTCCGAATTCCTCAGGCCAGGGCGAGAGCGACTCGAGCCACTCAAGATGAGAGCGCATCGAGCTCGCGACGGTAACGCTCCAGCTTCTCGCGCTCCGCCTCGACGACTTCGGCCGGCGCGTTCGAGACGAACCGCTCGTTGGCGAGCATCCCCTCGGCCCGGGCGATCTCCCCACGGAGCCGTTCGAGCTCGCGCTCGACGTTCCCGTCGGCTTCGACGCGCCCCGGCCGGACGACCGACTCGAAGATCCGCTTCTCGTCCCCCTGGAGCTCCACGAGCGCGCCGCTTCGCCGGAAGATCGTCGCGAGCTCCTGCACGCGGTCGAGCGCCTCCGCGTCTGCGGCGAACCGCTCGTCAGGCTCCGGCCAGGGCGCCACGATCAGCCGGTCGTCGTGGAACTGGGACCAGATCTCCTCGGTGACGTGCGGGGTCACGGGGTGGAGGAGCTTCAGCAGCAGCTCGAGCGCGGCCAGTGCCGTCGCGCGCGCGTCCTCGTCGCCGTCGTAGAGCCGGGGCTTGATCGCCTCCGCGTACCAGTCGCAGAAGTCGTCGAAGGTGAGCCGGTAAAGCAGCTTCACCTCACCCGCGAAGTCGAAGCGGCCGAGCGCGTCGTCGAGCTCCGCCCGGCCCGCGTCGAGCCGCGCGAGGATCCAGCGCTCCTCGACGGCCTGCGGCCGAGCCTCTGGCCTCGCGTCGCCGGCGTTCTGGAGGATCAGGCGTGACACGTTCCAGAGCTTGATCGCGAGCTTTCGGCCCTCCTCGATCGAGCCGAACGAGAAGCGCGGGTCCTGGCTCGAGGTCATCTTCAGGAGGCCGTAGCGCGTCGCGTCCGTGCCGTAGGGCTCGAGCGCGTCCTCCGGGTCGACGCCGGTCCCGAGCGTCCGCGACATGCGCTTGCCCTCCGGGTTCATCAGGTACGAGTGGATGACCACGTCGTGGAACGGGTCCTCGCCGATGAGCTCGAGCCCGGAGAAGATCATCCGCGCGACCCACAGGAAGATGATGTCGCGGGCCGTCGTGAGGACGTCGCCCGGGTAGAACGCCTCGAGCTCGAGCGTCTGCTCGGGCCAGCCGAGGGTCGCGAACGGGTAGAGGGCCGAGGAGAACCAGGTGTCGAGCACGTCCTCGTCCTGCCGCAGCTCGGTGGAGCCGCACTCCTCGCATGCGTCGGGCTCGGTCTCGGCGACGGTGATGTGCCCGTCCGGGCAGTACCAGACCGGAATCCGGTGCCCCCACCAGATCTGGCGCGAGATGCACCAGGGCCGGATGTTCTCGAGCCAGTCGAGGCAAACCCGTGCGAACCGCGGCGGCGTGAAGCGGACGCGCTCGCTGCGCACGGCCTCGATCGCGGGCGCGGCGAGCTCCTCCATCGCGCACCACCACTGAAGCATGATCAGCGGCTCCACCTGCGTACCGCACCGCTGGCAGGTTCCGATCGAGTGCCGGTACGGCTCCTGTTTCTCCAGCTGGCCTTGCTCCTCGCACCACTCGAGGACGCGTTTGCCGGCCCCTTCCTGCGTCTGCCCTGCGAGCTCGCCCGCCTCCTCGTTCATGCGCCCGTCGAGGCCGACCACCGCCAGCTCGG
Source organism: Actinomycetota bacterium (assembly GCA_046731695.1). Taxonomy (GTDB): domain Bacteria; phylum Actinomycetota; class Thermoleophilia; order Gaiellales; family Gaiellaceae; genus AC-32. The sequence goes on along the minus strand of JBKPLR010000093.1, from coordinate 4,445 downwards.
GCAGCTCGTGGTCGCGGCCGATCTCGAAGTCGGTCGGGTCGTGGCCGGGCGTCACCTTGAGCGCGCCCGTGCCGAATTCGGGCTCGACCCGCTCGTCGGCGATGACCGGCACGCGCCGCTCGACGAAGGGCACGATCACTTCTTCACCGACGAGCGCGCGGTAGCGGTCGTCGTCTGGGTGCACCGCGACCGCGACGTCGGCCAGGATCGTCGCGGGCCGGACGGTCGCAATCGTGACGTGCCCTGAGCCCTCCGCGAGCGGGTAGCGGACGTACGAGAGCGTATCGTCGCGCTCCTCGTGCTCGACCTCGAGGTCGGAGAGGGCCGTCTGGTCCTTCGGGCACCAGTTCACGATCCGGTTCCCGCGGTAGATCCAGCCCTTGCGGTAGAGGTGCACGAACCAGCGCATCACTGCCGCGTAGTAGCCGGGGTCCATCGTGAAGCGCTCGCGCCGGTAGTCGAGCGAGGCGCCGAGGAGCCGGAACTGGCTCATGATCGTGCCGCCGTAGCGCTTCAACCAGGCCTGGACGTACTCGTCGAAGGCTTCGCGGCCAAGGTCGCGCTGCGTCTTCCCTTCCTTTGCGAGCTCGCGCCCGATCGCGGCCCAGGTCGAGATCCCTGCGTGGTCGTACCCTGGCTGGAAGAGCGTGTTGAAGCCGCGCATCCGGTGCCAGCGAACGAGCGCGTCCTCGAGCGAAAGCTGGAGGCAGTGGCCAATCGTGAGCGAGCCGGAGATGTTCGGGGGCGGGTGCATGATCACGAAGGAGTCGCCCCCGCGACCGGGCTCGGCGTGGTAGTGGCCCTCCTCCTCCCACGCGCGTTGCCACTTGGGTTCGACGACTTTCGGGTCGTACAGCGGCTCCATGAGGCAAGTTTACGAAGACGTGCACGAGTTCTTTCACGCCGTCTCGGTCTTCTTCGGGGAACTTGCCTCGGTCAGCTGGGGCGCGCTTGCGGTCGCCGTCGCCTTCCACATCGCGAAGGTGCTCCTGCGCACGGTCGCGTGGCGCAACATCCTCCAGGCCGCATTTCCACGCGAGCGGGTCCCACTCGCTCCCGTGGCGGGCGCATACTTCGCGGGCGTCGGCGTGAACTCGATCGTGCCCGGGCGAGGAGGCGACCTCGTGAAGCTCTACCTCGTCCACCGGCGGCTGCCGGGTGCGACCTACACGACGCTGGCGTCCACCTTGTTCACCGAGACGCTGCTCGATTTCTTGCTCGCGACGGCGTTCTTCCTCTGGGCGCTCTCCATCGGCGTCGTGCCGAGTATCCACACGCCGTCGTTCGACTGGGGCTGGCTCTTCCGCCACGGGAAGGCGACGGCGACGGTGGTCGCGCTGCTCACGCTCGCCGCGATCTGGTTCTCGTGGAAGCTGTCGCACAGCGAAGGCTTCAAGAGCCGGGTCGGGGCGGGCTTCGCGATCCTGCGCGACCGGCGGCGCTACGTGCGGGAGGTCGCCAGCTGGCAGCTCGCGAGCTGGGTCTGCCGGATCGCGTCGCTGTACTGGTTCCTGCGGGCCTTCCACGTCAAGGCGACGCTGCACAACGCGCTCCTCTCCCAGGTGGCCGACAGCCTCTCGACCCTGCTCCCCTTCTCGCCGGGCGGAGCCGGCACGAAGCAAGGTTTCCTCGTCGCGATCCTCCACGGGCAAGCGTCGACGTCGCGCCTCCTCGCGTTCAGCATCGGGATCTACGTCGTGGTGACGATCGTGAACGTCATCCTCGGCGCGATCGCCGTCTTCCTGATGCTGCGGACGCTCCGGCTAAGCGAGATCCTCGGCCGCGCGAAAGCCGCCGAGCCCGGAGGGTCGTAGGACACGTACGCTGACGCCAGACGTGCGCAAGGGGCTGACACCAGACGACCTGGGAGACCTGCTGGACCTGCCGCTCGTTGCCGTCCTCGCGACGTACCGGCGCGACGGCTCGGTTCTTCTGTCGCCGGTCTGGCACGAGTGGCGCGAGGATGGCTTCAACGTCGTGACCGGTGCCCGCGGCGTAAAAGAGCAGCACCTCCGTCGAGATCCCCGCGCGAGCATCGTCGTGTACGACGACGGCCCTCCCTACCGCGGCATCGAGCTTCGCGCGACAGCGCGCCTGAGCGCGCCGGACCGGTCGATCGTCCGCCGGATAGCCACGCGGTACCTCGGCCCGGAAGGCGGTGAGCAGTACACCGAGAGTTCAGGCGACGAACTGCTCATCCGCCTGGAGCCCGGCAAGCTGCGCGCGTGGGATTTCGCCGACGACTTCGCCTGAGCCGCTAGACGTTGGGCCAGCGTGTGAATTTAGCCCAGGGCAGGCGGGACCAGCTCGGCGGCCGCTCCCGCCGGAACCGCTCGATCGTCGCGTAGGCCTGCTCCGGATCGGATGTCTCCTTGTCCACGCTCGCGCCGTGGCGCCCCGCGAGCTCCGATACGGGATACCGCACTTCCGGGCCTGAGCGTGCGCCGACCATCAGGATCACGCAGGGCCTGTCGCCGGCCCCCACGAAGGCGTGCTCTGTCCAGGCGGGCGAGTGGAAGAAGTCCCAGGGCCGGAGGCGTCGCTCCTCGCCCTCGACGAGCAGCCTGCACTCGCCGGCCAGAACAAGGAACGCCTCCTGATTCGATTCGGCGTGATAGACGCTGCTCTGGCCCGGCTGGAGAACAGTGAGGTTGATCCCGAGCTGCGTGAACTCGACCGGCGGATCGCCATACTCGCTCTCGAACCAGCAGGCCGCTCCCCTGCTGTCCGCGAACCACCACTCGGCATCGCGCACATTGACGACGAACCAGCCATCCGTGACGGGGGCAAGCCCCGACCCACGGTCCTCAAGCTGCGCTTCAGCCACTCGCCGCCTCTTTACCCCAGCCTTCGAGACGCGTACGGATCGCCTGCACCGCCGCCTCCCACAGCCGGCTTTCGTCTTCCGATGACCGCTGATAAAGGCCACCGAACGAGCCGTCGCCGAGGGCTTCCCTCCACGTCCGGGGGTTTCCGTCCTCGGGCCACTCAACGGGTGGCTTACGTTTTGCCGGGATCACGACTCCCGGGAGCCGCGTCCAGGGGAAGTTCTCCGACCACGACGCATGGTCGTAGTCGGGATCGATTGCCGCCGCTACCTCGTCCGGCCGTCCTTCCCAAAGCTCATGCCAGACCACGGCCGTGCCTGAGGGGCGTCGTGCCAACGCCTTACCCGACTCGGTGTTTCCGCTATGACCGTTCACAACGAGGATCCGCGCGAACCCCTGGCCGAGTAGCGAATCGACGACGTCCGATAGGACTGCGAGGAGTGTGGACTCCAGAAGCGTGGGGCTACCTGGGTACGCGGTGAAGCCGGTCACACCATAGGGCAGTACCGGCAGCACTGGGACCCCGAGCGGTTCGGCGGCCTCGATCGACGCGCGCTCGGCGAGGATGTTGTCGGTCTCGAGAGAGAGGTAGGCATGCTGCTCGGTCGAGCCGACGGGGAGCACGATCCGGTCGTCTCCGCTCAAGTAGGCGTCGAGCTGCATCCAGTTGAGGTCGCGCACCCTCACCGTGACGCCTGAACGCTAGCGCCAAGCCGACCCTCGGCTGCGTCAGCGGAATGTCGCCCGAAACGCTATCCCCAGGTAGCTAGGCGGACTCTTCGGCCAGCTCTTCGTGCTCGTCGTCGGCGCCGGCCTCGGTGACGAGCGTGGGCTTGATGCCCTTCTCGATCGTCTCCTTCGTGATGGCGCACTTGACGACGTCCTTGCGCGAGGGCAGCTCGAACATCACGTCGAGCAGCGCGCCCTCGATGATCGACCGCAGGCCACGGGCGCCGGTCTCGCGCTCGAGCGCCTTCTCCGCGATCTCCCAGAGCGCCTCCTCCGTGAAGACGAGCTCGATGTTGTCGTACGCGAAGAAGCGCTGGTACTGGCGCACCAGGGCGTTCTTGGGCTCGGTCAGGATCTGAACGAGGTCCTCGCGCTGGAGCTGGTGCACCGCCGAGACGACGGGCAGGCGCCCGATGAACTCGGGGATCAGCCCGTACGCCAGCAGATCCTCGGGCATGACCTGCGAGAGCATCTCCGAGGCCTCGAACGAGTTCCGCGAGCGGATCTCGGCACCGAAGCCGACGGCGTGCTTGCCGATCCGCTTCCCGATGATCTTCTCGAGGTCGGCGAACGCGCCGCCGCAAATGAAAAGGACGTTCGTCGTGTCGATCGAGAGGAACTCCTGGTGCGGATGTTTGCGCCCGCCCTGCGGCGGCACTGATGCCACCGTTCCCTCGAGGATCTTCAGGAGCGCCTGCTGGACGCCCTCGCCGGAGACGTCGCGCGTGATCGACGGGTTGTCCGCCTTCCGCGCGATCTTGTCGACCTCGTCGATGTAGATGATCCCGGTCTCGGCCTTTTTGATGTCGAAGTCCGCGGCCTGGATCAGCTTCAGGAGGATGTTCTCGACGTCCTCGCCGACGTAGCCCGCCTCGGTGAGCGCCGTGG
>JBKPLR010000092.1:0-9829 GCA_046731695.1 Actinomycetota bacterium | reverse complement strand
CTCTTCGGCGGGTTCTTCGTGCTGCTGGCGACGCCGGTCCTCGCAGTGCTCGCGACGCTCTTGGATGTGATCGTCCGCGACCGCGACCCGGCGAAGGAGGACGTGCCGGCCGTGCTGTTTGCGAAGGAGTCGAGAACCTAGAACCTAGGCCTTGCGCCAGCGGCCGAAGATCAGGCCGCCCAACGTGAAGCCCAGGCCAAAGGCGTCGCTTGCGACGCCGCTTAAGAGGTCGTGCCGGCTTTGCCGGTACGACCGTTTTCGTTTGGGCTCGGCTTCAGGCTTTGCGCCAGCGCCCGAAAATCAGGCCCCCGAGAGTGAAGCCGAGGCCGAACGTACCGACCGAGAAGGCGCCGATGGCGAACGCTTTGCGCACGGTGGAAAGCCGCTCCCAGCGGCCGAGCGCCTCTTGCTCCTCGGCCGTCAACTGCTCGCCGCGCCGCCGTTTGCGGAGGGCGCCGCCCGCTCGAAGACCGAGATAGAGGTCGTCGAAGATCTCGGTCGATTCATCCGCCATGAATCCCAGTGTATAGCCTGCTTCGGCGTTGCCCGTGCGGCTCCTCCACATCTCCGATCTCCATGCCGGGAGCGTCGAAGAGGCCGCTGTCGAGAGCAATCTGGCGACACTCATCGAGCGGATCGACCCCGAGCTGATCACCGTTACGGGCGACCTCGCGCACCGTGGCCGGCGCCTCGAGCACGAGCGCGCCGCGACGTTCCTGCGCGGCCTCGGGCGCCCGTTGCTCGTCGTTCCGGGGAACCACGACATCCCGTACTCCTTCCCTGCGCGGTTCACGCGGCCGTGGGCGGAGTTCGAGCGGCAGTGGGAGACGGTCGAGCCGGTCTTTCGTTCGAACGAGCTCTTCGTTGTCGGTCTCAACTCCGTCCGTCCGTGGCGCCACCAGTCGGGCGGCATCCGCCAAGCGCAGATCGCCCGCGCGGCCGAGCTGCTGCGCGGCGCGGCCGAAGGCGTCCTCCGCGTCGTGTGCCTGCACCACCACCTGATCGGCGCACCCTGGCGGAGCCGCAAGCGGCCGGTGTCGGGTCGCTCGAGAGTCCTGGCCGGCCTCGTCGACGCCGGCGCGGAGCTGATCCTCGCCGGACACATCCACCAGGCTGCCGTCAGCGAACGGCACGAGTTCGAGGTCGAGCGCAACGGGCTGCGCGGCGTGACCGTGTCGGTCGCGCCGGGCCTCGGCCAGCCCCGGCCGAACCGCCGCGGCGAGGCGCGCGGCCTGCACGTCTACGAAGCGACCGCGGACTCGCTCTCGGTTCAGACCTACGTCTGGCGCGAGGACGACTGGGGCCTCACGGCCGCACGGACCTTCCCGCGCGGCCGTGAGCCGTTGAACATAGAGCCTGCCGAGGCTGGCTAGGTCGCGAGCCCCGTTCGACGCTCGCCGAAGAACCGGCCGACGAGCGCGACCAGAACGATCGCGACGATCACGCCGACGAGGAACTCGAGCCAGCCGCTCGAGAAGATCAGGCCTGCAATCACCAACGATGCGATGCCGATCAGGATCGTGACGATCCAGCCCATCGGATCCCTCCCTGGATGCAGGAGACGGCCGAGGGCGCCGACAAGCGCACCAACGAGGATTAGCCATATCCAGTGCATGGCTGCCTTCTCTCCACCGCGCCCCGCCCCAAACGTTTACATGCGAGACAGCAAATCAGCCTTCTTGCGCTCGTACTCCTCGTCGGTGAGGACACCCTCCTTGCGCAGCTCGCCGAGCTTCCGAAGCTGCTCGGCCGCGTCCTCCTTCTCGTAGGCGCGCTTGGCCGGCGACCGGAAGATGTCCCCCAGCCGCCCCGGGCGCTGCGCAGGCGGCCGGTACGCGCCGGGCCCCGTCATCGGCCGGTGCTGGACGTAGCGGCGGTAGAGGATCAGGAGCCCAGAGGCCGCCAGGATCGAGAACAGCAGCTGGGCGAACGCCGTCCCGGAGTCGAGCTTCGAGCCGAACGCCGCGACCGCAATCGAGCCGCCGATGAACGACCCCAGCAGGCCGAGCAGGATCGTCATCCAGACCGGCATCGGGTCAGGGCCCGGCACCGCCCAGCGCGCGAGCCCGCCGATGACGAAGCCGGTAACGAGGGCCGCGAGGATCGCGCCGAGCACGGGCGAGATCCTACGCGGGGGCTTCTGCCGCCGCTTGGAGCTCCCGGCGGAGATCCTTGATCTCGTCGCGCAGCTTCGCGGCGTACTCGAACCGAAGCTCCTCGGCGGCCGCGAACATCTCCTCCTCGAGCTGGATCACGAGCTTCTCGAGCTCGGGCGGTGACATGCCCTCGACTTCGGCGCGGCCCTTGCGCCGACGGCCCGGCACGGTGGGCGACTCGAGCGCCAGGAACTCGGCGATGTCGGAAACGCCCTTGACGATCGATTCTGGCGTGATCCCGTGCTCTTCGTTGTACGCCAGTTGCTTCGCCCGGCGGCGGGTGGTCTCATCGATCGCGCCCTGGATCGCCTCGGTTAGCTTGTCCGCGTAGAGCAGCACCTTGCCGTTCACGTTCCGGGCCGCGCGGCCGATCGTCTGGATGAGCGCCGTCTTGCCGCGCAGGAAGCCCTCCTTGTCGGCGTCCAGCACGGCGACGAGCGAGACCTCGGGCAGGTCGAGCCCCTCGCGCAGGAGGTTCACCCCGACGAGCACGTCGTACTCCCCGAGCCGAAGCTCGCGGATGATCTGGATCCGCTCGAGGGTGTCGACTTCCGAGTGCAGGTAGCGCGCCTTCACGCCCGATTCGAGCAGGTAGTCGGTCAGGTCCTCGGCCATCTTCTTGGTCAGGGTCGTGACGAGCACGCGTTCGCCGGCCTCCTCGCGGCGGCGGATCTCGTTGAGCAGGTCGTCGATCTGGTTCTTCGTCGCGCGCAGCTCGACCTCCGGGTCGACGATCCCCGTCGGGCGGATCAACTGCTCCGCGACCCGCTTCGAATGGCGCAGTTCGAAGGGCCCCGGCGTCGCCGAGACGAAGACCAGCTGCGGGACCTTGCCGAGGAACTCGTCGAACCGCAGGGGCCGGTTGTCGAGCGCCGACGGGAGGCGGAAGCCGTGCTCGACGAGCGTCTCCTTCCGCGAGCGATCACCCTCGTACATGCCGCCGAGCTGCGGCACGGTCTGGTGCGACTCGTCCACGAAGACGACGAAGTCGGACGGGAAGAAGTCGAGCAGCGTGTTCGGTGCCGAGCCCGGCGGCCGTCCGTCGAGGTGGCGCGAGTAGTTCTCGATCCCGGAGCAGAAGCCGAGCTCCCGCATCATCTCGAGGTCGTACTCGGTGCGCTGCCGCAGACGGTGCGCCTCGAGCATCTTCCCCTGCGACTCGAACTGCTTCACCTGCTCCTCGAGCTCGTGGATGATCGCGTCGGAGGCGCGCTCGATCGTCGGCTTCGAGGTCACGTACTGCGTCGCCGGGAAGACCGCGAGATGCTCGAGCTTGGCGTAGACCTCGCCGGTGAGCGGGTCGAAGTGGGTGATCTGCTCGACCTCGTCGCCGAAGAACGAGATCCGGTACGCCGACTCCATGTAGGCCGGCTGCACCTCGACGACGTCGCCCTTCACGCGGAAGCGGCCGCGCCCGAGCAGCGTGTCGTTGCGGACGTACTGGATGTCGATCAGCTTCCGCAGCGCGAGGTCGCGATCGTGCTCCTCGCCGACCGTGAGCAGGACGACGCGCTTCTCGTACTCCTCGGGAGAGCCCAGGCCGTAGATGCAGGAGACCGATGCTACGATGACGACGTCGCGGCGTGACAGCAGCGCGGCCGTCGCCGCGTGGCGGAGCCGGTCGATGTCATCGTTCCTCGAAGAGTCCTTTTCGATGTAGAGGTCGGCCTGCGGGACGTACGCCTCGGGCTGGTAGTAGTCGTAGTACGAGACGAAGTACTCGACGGCGTTGTCCCGGAAGAACTCCCGCAGCTCGTTGCAGAGCTGGGCCGCGAGCGTCTTGTTGTGCGCGATCAGGAGCGACGGCCGCTGGATCTGCTCGATGATCCAGGCCATCGTCGCGGTCTTGCCCGTGCCGGTTGCGCCGAGCAGTGTCTGATAGCGCTCGCCGGCCTCGAGCGACTCCGAGAGCTCGGCGATCGCCTGCGGCTGGTCGCCGGTCGGCTTGTACGCCTCGGATGTTTTGAACTCCGCCATCGAGCCAAGGGTACCGTCATGGAATCGGCGTCCGAACGGCCGCCATATGAGTCCTACGCGGCGATCATGGGCACCTTCGTGAGCGGGCTCGTCGCCGCGGGAGCCGCCGCGCGCGCCCTCGACCGCGACCCGCAGTGCCACACGGCGCTTGACTTCGCCGTGCTCAGCGCGGCCGCATTCAAGGCGTCGCGGACGCTCTCGCACGACGAGGTGACGAGCTTCGTCCGCCAGCCGTTCGTTCGCGGCGACGCGCACACCGGCGAGGGCGAAGAGCCCGTGCAGGGCGGAATGGAGCAGGCGATCGGCGAGCTCGTGACCTGCTCGCGGTGCGCGGGAACATGGGTCGCGGCCGGCCTCGCGGTGACGCAGGTGCTCGCGCCGCGCTTCGGGCGCCTGCTGACGTGGTCGCTCGGGGCGGCCGCCGCGAACGACTTCCTGCAGGCCGGTTTCACCGCGCTGTCGGAAAAGGCGAACGAGCTCAGCTAGCAGGAACCGGCTCGAGCTGCTGCCGCCCGAGCTCGCGGAGGGACGACAGCACGACGACCGCCATCATCGCGGTCTGCACGGCCGCAAAGCCGACGAGCACCGGCGTCGTCCCGAACGCGTCGAGTACGGGGCCGGTGACGAAGAGCCCGAGGGGGTTGACGACCGCCCAGCCGACCATGGCCGTCGTGAGCACGTTCGGCCGCAGCGGCGGCGGCACGCGCAGCGTGGTGATCGTGTGCAGGCTCGGGTTCACCAGCCCGTTCGCGATCCCCGAGACCAGGATCAGCGCCGCCAGCGCGAGCGCCGGAAGCGGCAGCCAGAGGAGCCACAGCGGGAGGGCCTGGAACATCGCGAACGTCGCAATCACGGCGAGCCCCGCGAACCTCCGCGTGAGGAAGCGGAACGAGATCGCGTTCCCGATCAGTGCGCCGACGCCGAACGAGGCGATCAGCATCCCGGCGATGAAGGGGTGGTGGCCGAACCGGTCGAGAACCAGCACCGGGACGGCGATGAAGAACGCCGTCCAGGCCGCGTCGCCGAGCGCGAAAGTCGGCCACCACACCCGCAGCAGCCTGTCGCGCCAGATGAAGCTAAGCGCCGCGCGCAGGTCGCGGTGCTCGTCCTCCTGCGGCGTGGGCGGCCGGTGCGGCACGAAGGCCGCGACGAGGACGAGCGAAACAAGGTAGGTGGCGGCGTCGATCACGAGCACCGGGGGTGCACCGATCGCGCCGACGAGCAATCCGGCGAGCGCCGGGCCGGCGAGCAGCGTCGCGCGCGTCGCCGCCTGGAAGAGCGCATTTGCCTCGCTGACCTGCTCCTCGTCCTCGCCGATCAGCTCGGGGACGATCACCTTCTGCGCGGCGAAGTAGGGTGCGGCGAGCGCTCCGAGGGCGAACGAGACGGTAAGCAGGATCGGGAACGAGAGGCCGCCGGCCCAGTGCAAGACGGGGATAACGAGCATCACCGGCGCACGCGCGGCGTCGCAGAGCATCATCGTCCGGCGCGAGCCCAGTCGGCCGAGCACCCGCCCGCCGGGAAGGCCGAGCAGCGCGAGCCCGATCACCTCAGCGGCGACGACGAAGGTCGTCTGCGTCGCCGAGCCGCTCGTGACCAGGACGAACCACGGCAGGGCGAGCCAGGTCATCTGGGCGCCGGTGGTCGAGATCACCTCGGCCGCGAGCAGCGCAAGAATCGAACGCTGGCGCAGGAGGTCGGTTCGGCTCATTCGTCGGCCTCCGGAAGCTCGCGCAGGCGCGGCAGCGGAGAGGGCACGAGCCAGAGCGCGCCGAGGATCGCTCCCACGGTCGCGATCCAGAGCGTGGGCCGGAGCCCGATCCACGCGCCCAGCGCGCCGCCGACGAGGGCGCCGAGCGGCCGCACTCCGTAGTTGACGACCATGTACGCGCCGGAGACGCGGGCGCGCAGGCGATCAGGCACGAGCGCCGCCTTGATCGAGCCGCCCGTGATGTCGAGGATCATCACCCCGAAGCCCGACAGGAACTCGGCGGCGAAGAGGCAGCCGAGAACCGCCCACTCCGGCCCGCGGGCCAGTGGCACGAGCACGAGCGGAGCGGGGAACACAACACAGCCGAGCACGAATGCCGGGCCGACCCCGATCCGGCGGCTGATCCGGCCGGTGAGGATCGAACCGAGGACGCCGCCGACCGATGCGCCCCCGAGCACGAGCCCGAGCAGCCCCGGGCTCACGTCGAGCTCGCGGACCGCATAGAGCATGAAGAGCGCCCAGAAGACGAAGTTGAAGAAGTTGATCGTCGCCGTGGCGAGCAGCGAGGCGCGGATGATCGGCGAGTGCCACAGGTAGCGCATGCCGGCCTTTACGTGGCCGCGCTCGGCCTTCTCGGTCGGCGGCTCTTCGGGCTTGATCGACGACAGCGTGAACGCGGAGACCAGGAACGACGCCGCGTCCGCGAGCAGCGCTCCCGGAGCCGAGAACGCCTGGACGAGCAGCCCGCCGATGCTCGGGCCGGCGACGAAGGAAAACGCCCGGCTCCCGTTCAGGAGCGAGTTCGCCTCGAGGTAGCGCTCTCGCGGGACGAGCGAGACGAACAGTGTCGTGTACGAGACGAAGAAGAAGACCTCCAGCGTCCCGTAGAGGAAGCTGACGACGTAGAGCTGCGTCAGCGTCAGCGCGTCCAGCCAGTAGAGCACCGGGATCACGGTCAGGAGCGCGGTGCGGCCGAGCGCGGTGAAGATCATCGTCTGGCGACGCCGCCCGCGGCGGTCGACCCAGGCGCCCGCGTGCAGCGAAAAAAACAGCGCCGGCGCGATCACAGCAGCCGTGAGGTAGCCCATCTCGGAAGCGCTCGCGTCGAGTGCGAGGACGCCGACCAGCGGGAGCGCGATCAGGGTGATCTGGTCGCCGAAGAGCGAAACCGTCTCGCCGGCCCAGAAGCGCCTAAAGTCGCGCTCGTGGAGGGCCGCCGGAAGCCGGAGCCGTCTCGCCCTTGCTGCCGCGAGCTCGCTCATGCGTTGCCCTTCTCTCCCATCGCACCTGGACAGCGGCGCAGACGGCCGAACCAGCAAAGCTGGCTCGGCCTGACAGCGACATCGCAAGCGACGTCGCTCATGCGCGGACGAGGGTGATGTCGCCACTCATCGTGTTGGCGCGGAGCTCGACGTGCGGCGCGTCGCCCTCCGGCGGAAGATCCGAGACCGGCAGCTGGGAGCTGACCTCTCCGCTGCGGGAGCGGGCATCGACCCACAGCGTCGAGCCTTCGCGAATCCCGATCTCGAGATCGCCGGACGCGGACTTGAGCGACACGCTTCCCTCGGAAACGGCGCCGATCGTCTGATCACCGGACGCGGTGTTCACGCTCAGGGGCGAGCCTGCCACGCGGATGACGACGTCTCCCGACGCGCTGTTCACCTCAAGTGCCCCCGCTGCCTCGCGAATCTCGACGTCGCCGGAGGCGGAGTTGACCTTCGCGCCGCCGCCGACGGACCCGACCTCGACGTCGCCGGAGGCCGAGTTGATGCGGGCCTCGCCGCCGATCGACGCGACCTCGACGTCTCCGCTGGCCGCATTGATCTTCGCGTCCTCGGAGATCTCGCCGAACTGCACGTCTCCGGAACCGGTCTCGACCTCGACGGCGCCGAAGCGTCCGTTTCCCTCGACATCGGCGGATCCGGATTTCGTTTCGACGCTTGCACCGTCCGGGCCACGTATCTCGACGAGAACCTCGTGACTGCGTCCACGCCCGCGGTCGCGGACGTCGACGAGCACCTCGTGCCCTCCGCCCCGCTGCCGCAGTTCGACCCGGGCGTTCTCGACCACCTTTGCGCCGGCCTCGCTGTTACTGAGCGGCTCGAGCGTGACCGTGGTGTGCCTCACGTCCGCGGTCTCCAGGCGGATCTCACCGGAGCCGAGGCGGACGTTGAACCGGACCGGGCCCGGCGTCTCGAAGGTCTCAGTTCGCACGGCGAGAATCGCCACGCCTAGGCCGCGGCCTGGGGTCGCGCCGGTCGATGCGGACCTCCACGTGTCCGAACGGGATGGGATAGAACGCCATTGCTCTCTCCTCCTCTCAGCTCCGGGCGTAACCCGTGAGCCGGTTGCCTGACTGCGTCGCGGGCGCCGCCGACGAGACACGCGACAGCGCGCGCACGATCCAGGTGTTGACCGACATGCCCTCGCGCGCCGCTGCAACCTCGACGCCCGCCTTGAGCGATTCCGGGAGGCGCAGGGTGATGCGGGCGCTAGAGCCCTCGTCCGCGCCGGCCACAGGCGCCTCGCCGGCCTCCTCGCTGACGTAAACGAGCTCGGGGTCCGGCCCGGTGAGCCGAACCTCGACGTGGCCGCTCGGCAGCTTCTCCGTCAGCTCGAGCGCCGCTTCAGAGAGGGCGTCCAGCAGGCGGAGGCCGAGCGAGGCCTGGAGCGCGACGACGAGGCGGCTTGCAGCCTCTGCGGTCTCTTCGTCGCCGAGCTCGGCGACGGCCGTGAGGTCGGCCTTCAGCGAATCGACGAATCTCTGGAGCTGCATCGTGACATCACTATGACATCACAAATGCAGTCTGTCAAGCACTAGCGTAGAGTCGGTCGTGATATCCGCGCCGATAAAGGGTTTGCAGGTGCTCGACGCGCTTCACATAGTGCCGCGTCTCGGGAAACGCGATCCCCTCGCCGTCTGCGCGCCAGTGGTCGACGTTGTCCTGGCCCGCGTTGTAGGCGGCAAGCGCCTCCCGCTCGTCGCCGTACTTGTCCAGCAGGTGCCGGAGGTACCAGGCCCCGTAGCGGACGTTGATCTCGGGATTGTCGAGATCGGAGACGCGGAAGCGGGAGCCGCCGGTGTGAACGGCAATCCCCTTCGCGGTATCGGGCAGCAGCTGCATGAGCCCGATCGCGCCCGAGCTCGACCGGGCGTGCGCGTGGAACTTGCTCTCCTGGTAGATCACCGCCGCGAGCAGCGCCGGGTCGAGGCGGTAGTTGCGCGCGTGGCCGCGGACGATCGTGTCGTACTTCAGCGGGTACCAGATCCGCACCCACCATCCCGGCTCGGTCGTGCGCACGTAGGCGAACGCGCCGCCGAGCAGCGCGCCGACGACCAGTATGGCGACGAGCTTCTTCACTCCGTCAGCTTGCGCATCACGTCGGCCACGAACGCGTCCAACTCGTCGACGGTGCCGTCGTTCACGTAGACGTAGTCGGCGAGCCTGGCCTTCTTCTCGTCCGGGATCAGGCGCGGTTCGCGCAGCTCTGCCGGAACCTCGGAGCGCTCGACCCGCACCTCGGGCGACGCCGTGATCACCACCACCGCGTCGAACCGATCCTGGCCGCCGACCTCGTAAAGGAGCGGCACTTCCGTCGCGCACACCGCAGGCGGATCGGGCTGCTGCGCGAGCCGCTGGCGCCATTCGAGGTACTCGCGCGTCACGAGCGGGTGGAGCAGCCGTTCGAGCCAGTCGAGCGCTTCTCGGTCTGGGAATACGACGTCGGCGATCGCGGTCCGGTCGAGCTGGCCGGCCTCGTCGAGAATCCGCTCCCCGAAGCGGTCGATGAGCGCCTTCCGGACCCCCTCGTCTTCACGCAACAGCCGATGGACGATCTCGTCGCTCGAGATCGTCGCGGCGCCGTGACGCTCGAAGGCCGCGAGCCTGTCTCTTATACACATCTGACGCTGCCGACGACTGCGAGCCAGTGTAGTTCTCGGTGGTGGGCGGGTCATTATAAAGGGGGGGGGGGGGGGGGGGGG
>JBKPLR010000091.1:0-11993 GCA_046731695.1 Actinomycetota bacterium | reverse complement strand
GTTCGCCGATCGCTCCGATCACCGTCGCCTCGCGCCCGTGCGTCACGCGTGCGTCCACCCCGGCCTCCTCAAGGCGCGCGAGCACGTGCTCGGTCTGGTCAGGAGTCGCCCCCGCACCCATCACGATCAGCAGTTCCGGTGAGCCGTTCACAGCCATAAGAACCTCTAAGGGTAGTTGCGATACTGAGACTTCAGATGCGCATCTTCAGCGGCATCCGGTCCTCGGGCGAGAAGACGCTCGGCAACTACAGCGGGGCCTTCCGCCAGTTCGTCGAGCGCCAGGACCAGGGAGAGGCCTTCTTCTGCATCGTCGACCTGCACTCGATTACGACGCCGTTCGAGCCTGACGATCTGCGCGAGTCGACGCTCGACCTCGCCGCGATGCTGTTCGCCGTCGGCCTCGACCCGGATCGCTCGACGATCTTCGTCCAGAGCCACGTGACCCCACATGCCGAAGCCGCGTGGCTGCTCGGCTCGGTCACGAGCTTCGGCGAGCTTCGCCGGATGACCCAGTTCAAGGAGAAGAGCGAGGAGCAGGACTTCGTCTCGGCGGGCCTCTTCAACTACCCCGTGCTGATGGCCGGCGACATCCTCCTGTACCAGACCAACGTCGTGCCGGTCGGCGACGACCAGCGCCAGCACGTCGAGCTCACGCGCGACATCGCCGAGCGGTTCAACCAGCGCTTCGGCGAAACGTTCGTCGTACCGGAGGTCTCGATCCCGGAGGAAGGCGCCCGCGTTCGCAACCTCCAGGAGCCGGAGCGGCTGATGTCGACCACGCGGGGCTCGCCGCAGGGCGTCGTCAGGGTTCTCGACCCGCCGGAGGCGATCCGGAAGAAGTTCAAGAGCGCCGTCACCGACTCCGGAACCGATGTGCGCCACTCCCCGGACGACAAGCCGGGGATCTCGAACCTGCTCGAGATCATGTCCGTCGCAACCGGCGACCCGGTTTCCGAGCTCGAGTCCCGCTACGACGGCAGCGGCTACGGGCAGTTCAAGGAAGACGTCGGCGAGGCCGTGGTGCAGTTGCTCGTCCCGATCCAGGAGCGCTACGAGCAGCTCCGCGCCGACGAGAACGAGCTGAAGACCCTCCTCGCCCGCGGCGCCCGCAAAGCCCGGGAGGAATCAGCCCCGATGCTCGACCGGATGTACGAGCGGATGGGTTTCGTCAGGCCCTGAGGCACGAATATCGGATCCGAGTTGTGTCTCGGATTGGGCTCCTTTAGGGTCGTCCGACGAGGACAGAACTCAAATGGGAGGGCTCATGAAGGGGAGAGCATGGAGCGTCCTCGCTTCGGCTGCCGTTGTCGCGGTGACGGCAATCGTGGTGCTAGGACTCGGCACGGTTCAGACGGCGAGCGGCAAGCCCGCCGCCGCAGCCGGCAATGCCTGCGGCCTCGCCAACGGCATCAAGCACGTCATCCAGATCCAATTCGACAACACGCATTTCCTGCGGGACCACGCAAACGTCCCGTCGGACCTCGAGCAGATGCCGCACTTGCTCAACTTCATCCGCGACAACGGCACGCTGCTCACGAACGACCACACCGTCTTGATCTCGCACACTGCGACCGGGATCCTGTCGACGCTGACGGGGACGTACCCAGACCGCATGGGGCAGCCGGTCTCGAACAGCTTCCGGTACTTCCGGCCTGACGGCACCACCCGGACCGGCGTCTCGTTCGCTTACTGGACGGCACCCCTCTACGACCCGGGCGGCCCGCCGTTCCCGCCGCCCGCGCAGACCGACCTGACACCGGAGATGATCAACGAGAACGGGAAGATCGCCCCGGCGCCGTGGGTGTCGTGGACGCGGGCTGGCTGCGACGTCGGCCAGGTCTCGACGGCGAACACGATCCTGGAGAACACGGGCATCGACATCCCGACGTTCTTCGGGCCGGGTTCGCCCGAGGCCATCCAGGCCGCAAGCGACAGCCCGGGCGCTTCCGCGACACAGACCTTCGCGGACTACGTCGGCATCGGCGTGCACTGCGCGCAGGGCTCGTCGATCTGCGGCGCGTCGACGCACGCGCATCCGGACATCCTCCCGGACGAGCCGGGTGGGTACGCCGGGTTCGACGCGCTCATGGGCGCGAAGTACGTGAACCCGGTAATCAAGCCGAGCGGTCCGATGACGGATCTCGGCGGCAACGTGATCAAGGACCAGAACGATCACATCGGTTTCCCGGGCTTCGACGGCATGAGCGCCTCGGTCTCGCTGTCGTGGATCGCACAGATGCAGGAGGCCGGAATCCCGGTCACGTACGGGTATATCTCAGACGCGCACGACAACCACGGCAAGTCGGGGAACATCCACTTCGCATACGCCCCTGGTGAGGCGGGCTACGTGCAGCAGCTGCAGGACTACGACGTGGCCTTCCAGCAGTTCTTCGACCGCCTGGCCGCCGACGGGATCAACAAGTCGAACACGTTGTTCCTCTTCACGGTCGAGGAGGGCGACCACTTCGTCGGCTCGCAGCCGAACAACCCCGACTGCGACGGTGTGACGACGCCGTGCGACTACACCGGGAAGCCGGTCGGCGAGATCAACGCCGACCTGCGGAGGATGGTCCGAACCCAGTTCGGCGACACGACGAACTTCACCGTCCACTCGGACGTCTCGCCGAACGTCTACATCACCGGCAACCCGAGCCAGACTGACCCGGTGACGCGCAAGCTCGAGCGGGAGATGGCCCAGCTCAGCGGACTCAACCCGTACACGGGCGCCGTGGAGGACAACATCATGGTCGCGCTGGCCGACAAGACCGAGATGAAGACGCTGCACATGGTCACGGCCGACCCGGCGCGGACGCCGACGTTCACCCCGTTTGCCGATCCGGACTGGTTCTTCTTCGCCACCGGCGGCCCGGTCTGCTCGTCGCCGCCGCCGTGCATCACGATTCCGCCGCGGAGCAACAACAGCTTCGCGTGGAACCACGGCGGGCTCTCGAACGACATCGCCACGACCTGGGCCGGCTACGTCGGGCCCGGAATCAAGAACCTCGGTGACGTGGACAGCGTCTGGACGGATCACACCGACCATCGGCCGACCGTACTGACCCTCGCCGGCCTGAAGGACGACTACGAGACGGACGGCCGGGCGGTCACCGAGATCACCGGCATGAACGCCCTGCCCGTCAGCCTGCGGGCGCACCACCCGAGCCTCCAGCGGTTGGGTGCCTCGTACAAGCAACTGATGGCTCCGTTCGGCTCGTTCGCGATGGATACGCTGGCCGTGTCGACTCGGGCTCTCGCGAGCAACGACCCAGGAGATGCGACTTACACCTCGCTGGAGAGTCAGATTCAGTCGCTGACCACCAATCGCGACGCTCTCGCGGCGGACATCCGGAACGGCCTGTTCCAGGCTCAGACCGGGACGAAGCTCAGCGAGAACCAGATCAAGGGTTGGATCCAGGCGTCGAACGACCTGCTTGCGCAGGCGCACGCCCTGGCATCGTCCTGAGCTGACGAACTGCGAAGGGCCTGAGCGCGCGCTCGGGCCCTTCGTTCCTCCATAGCGGATTGAAGATCGTCGGCGGACGCGGTAGCGTGCCGGCGCCGTAGTTGTGTTGCACAGAGAAAGGGGAGGCTCTGATGAAACGACTAGCGGCGCTGGCGGCGACTATCGGCGCGTTTGCGCTCGTAGTCGCAGGCAGTGCGACGCCCGCAAACGATCCGGGCTTCAAGACCGCCAAGCCGCCGTACCTCGTCCCGATGGTTCCCGGCGCGGCGGTTGATCCGATCCTGTCGACAGGAGACACGATCGGCGGATATCAGATGTCGGGCATCCCGGACGGTCTGGGTGCCTTCAAGGACGGCGGCGACACGCTCCAGGTGATGATGAACCACGAGCTCGGGATCTCGTTCCCGGGGATCCCGCCGGGAGTCGACACGCGGATCTCGAAGCTCACGATCAACCGGAAGACGCACGGCGTGCTCGCCGCCCGGTACGCGTTCACGGGACTCGAGGGCTTCGAGCGCTTCTGCTCGGCGACGCTCGAGGTGATCAAAGGAACGCCCTATTACCTGACGGGTGAGGAGGCGATCCCGACCGGCCACGACGGCAGCTCGATCGTGATGAACGCCGACACCGGCACGTGGACGGAAACTCCGCACTTCGGCCATCTCGAGCACGAGAACGTCGTCCCGGTGACGGGATTCAAGAAGTTCATGCTCGTCACGACCGAGGACAACTTCCGCGTGGGCGTCCCCTCGTACCTGTTCGCGTACATCGCGGACTCGTGGGAGGACGCGGTCGCGGGTAACGGGAGCCTCTATGTGTGGCGCGCGCTCAATCCGGCCGACACGGCTTTCGGGATGACGAAGGGCTCCACGGTTCCGGGTGAGTTCGTGCCGATCCCGCAGAGTGCGAACGCGAACGACGTCACGCTGAAGGCCGCGGCCACGGCGGCGGGTGCCTTCAGATTCGCGCGGCTCGAGGACGCGGCAGTCTCCTTCCAGAAGTCGGGGCGGCTTTACTTCGCCGACACCGGCAAGGCGGGCGAGGCCACGCTCGACGGGCGGATCTACCGGCTGGACATCGACCCGTCCGACCCGATGCAGGCGTCGGTGACCGTGGCGCTCGACTCGACCGTGGACGACTTCAAGAACCCGGACAACCTCGGGACCTCACCGCATTCGCTCATGATCCAAGAGGACCGCGAGAACCCGAACCGGGTGCAGTACAGCCGCATCCTTCGGTACGACTTCAACGACGGCTCGCTCACCCCGGTGGCGCGGGTCAACACGTTGGTCGGCCTGCCCGGCCAGTGGGAGTCGTCCGGGATCATCTGGGCGGGGAACCTGCTCGGCGGCGGCTGGTGGCTGACGAGCGTTCAGGCGCACACGCTGACGGCTCCGCAGCCGGGGCCGGCGCTGACGCCGAACTCGGCCGTGGGCGAGGACGGGCAGCTGGACGCCCTCTTCGTTCCGGGTAGCTAGCGCTCTTTGGCGGACTGGAGCCGGGCGATCTCGTTCGGCTCCAGCTCCCGCCACTCGCCGGGCTCGAGGCCGTCGAGGCCGAGGCCGGCGTAGCGGCTCCGGTGAAGGCGCGTCACGGGGTGGCCGACCGCCTCGAGCATGCGCTTGACCTGGTGCTTGCGGCCCTCGTGGACCGTGAGCTCGAGCTTGCCGGGCGTGAGGCGGCGCGCTCTGGCGGGTGCAGTGCGGCCGTCGTCGAGCTCGACGCCTGACTCGAGGCGCTCGAGCGCGCCTTCGTCGGGCTCGCCTTCGACCTCGGCTTCGTAGACCTTGTCGACCGCGTAGCGGGGATGGGCGAGGCGATGCGCGAGGTCACCGTCGTTCGTGAGCAGGAGCGCGCCCGTCGTGTCGGCGTCGAGGCGTCCGACGGGGACGATGCGCGCTGGGTGGGCGACGAGGTCGACGACGGTGCGACGGCCCTGCGGGTCGCTCGCGGTGGTGACGACGCCGGCCGGCTTGTGCAAAAGGACGTAGGTGAGTGGCTGGAGTTTGATCCGTCGGCCGTCGACCTCGACGCGGTCGCGCGCCTGCACGAACGTGTTCAGCTGCCCGGGGTCGCCGTTCACGGTCACGCGGCCGGCCTTGATCAGCTCGTCAGCCTTGCGGCGCGAGGCGACCCCGGCGCGCGCCAGGTACGCGTTCAGCCTCATTCCACGCCATTATTCGCGGGCCGTGCCGCATTACGTGACCTTGATGCGCTGGACGTCGCAGGGCGTCGCGGGCCTCCCCGCCTGGCGCGAGCGCGTCGAGGAAGGCGAGCGCGTGATCGAGGACGCGGGCGGGAGCCTGATCGGCGTCTACGTGACGCTCGGCCGCTACGACGTGGTCGAGATCTTCGAGGCGCCCGACGACGACACCGCCGCGGAGATCCTGATGAAGCTCCAGCGCCACGGCGCCGAGCACACGGAGACGCTACGAGCGTTCACGCGTGAGGAGGCGGAAGCGATCATCCGCCGCCTCTAGAAGTCACACATTCGGCACAGTCGCGTATCACACCCGTGCGCGTTTCATCGATAGGCTCGCAGCGGGGAGGAGGTTGGCTGTGCCTTAAAGAGGACGGCCGAAATCAGGCGCCGCGACGCTCGGCCACCGACTCCAGCCGGGCGCGGATCTCGTCCGCCTCCTCGCCGAGATCGTCGAGCCGAGGCAGCTGCGAGAGCGACTCGAGCCCGAACACGCGCTCGAACAACGGCGTCGTCCGATAGCGAACCGCGCCCCCCACGCCGTCCTCGCGCCCGGCCTCCGCGATCAGCCCGCGCTCGACCAGGCCCGCGACGACCGAGTCCGCCCCGACGCCCCGGATCCGCGCGATCTCGGGCCGCGACACCGGGCCGAGGTACGCGACGATCGCGAGCGTCTCCAGAGCAGCGCCAGAGAGACCCCGCTCGACCGGCCGCTCGAACAGCCGCCCGCAGGCCTCCGCAGCCTCGCGCGACGCGCGGAATGCCCACCCGCCCGCGACGCGCTCGAGCACGATCCCGCTCCGGCCCTCGGCGAACCGCTCGCCGAGCAGCGCCAGGGCGGTCTCGATCCGCTCGGGATCGTCGTTCGCGGCGCCCGCCAGCTCGTCAACAGACAGCGGCTGCGACGCGACCACGAGCAGCGCCTCAAGCGTCCGCGCCAGCCGGTCGACGGGCCCGGCGGTGATCAGGCGGAGCGGGCGATCCATTCCTCTCTCCTCTCCTCGGCGGTGCGGCGGACGCGAATCGGCGCAAAGGGCGCGGCCTGCTCGAGGGCCACCTCTCCCCCGCGCCGCAGCTCCAGCAGGGCGAGAAAAGCGACCGCTTGCTCGATCCTCGACATCGCACCCACTTCCGCGTCGAGGTCGAAGACCCTTCGCCGCCGCAACACCGCCCGGAACTGCTCCAGGAACTGCGAAACCGGCGGAAACCGAAGCTCGAGATGCGCGAGCGACACTGACGGCGGCTCGGCCGCCAGCATCCTCAGCGCCGCCGCGAGCTGCTCCGGCTCCTGCGGCGCCAACCGCCGCTCGATGCGAGGCGCCAGTGGCGCCGGGCCGAGCCGGAAAAACCGGCCGCCCTCCTCCTCCAGCCGCTCCGCGAGCCACGCCGCAGCTTCCTTAGCCCGCCGGTACTCGGCCAGACGCCGCGCGAGCTCCTCCGCGGCCTCCTCCGGCTCGAGCTCCGACAACTCCGCGTCCTCGTCCGGGAACAAACCGCGCGCCTTGAGCTCCAGGAGCGCAGCGACCAGCACGAGGAACTCGCCGCATGCCTCGAGATCGAGCTCGCCCCGCTCGGCGAGGCGCTCGCAGAACGCGACGACGATCGCCGCCACGTCCACCTCCGCCAGGTCGAGCTCCTCCTTCAGCACCAACGTCAGGAGGAGGTCAAACGGGCCTTCGAAGGCGTCGAGGTCGAGCTCGAGCTCGCGCACGATCACGCGCGAGAACCTAGCGGGAGGGCCGGACGCGGCCTCGCGGGATCGCCATCGCGGGCCCCTCGGGCGTGCGCCGGCGCGACGGTTGGCCGGGCTCGGGCTCGCCGCCGCGGATGAACTGCCACCAGATGAAGAACGCGGTAGACGCCACGAACACGACGATCGAGACCCACGCGTTCAGCCGTAGCCCGGCGAAGTGGTGCGCGGGATCGATCCGGAGCAGCTCCTCGAAGAAGCGACCCAGCGTGTAGATCGAGACGTACAGCGAGAACAGCGCGGGCGGCTTGAAGCGGAAGCGCCGGTCGAGCAAGAGCAGCACCCCGACCATCGCCAGGTCGTAGACGAACTCGTAGAGGAAGGTCGGATGGAAGGTCGAGTACTGCGTGTAGTCGGAGACGCGGTGGTCGAAGTCGATCTTCAGCCCCCAGGGCAGGTCGGTCGGCTTGCCGTACAGCTCCTGGTTGAACCAGTTGCCCCACCGGCCGATCCCCTGCGCAAGCAGGAGCCCCGGCGCGACCGCGTCCGCGAAGTCGCGCACGCGCGCACCCGAGCGCCAGACGACGATCGCACCTGCGATGCAGCCGAACAGAATCCCGCCCCACACTCCGAGGCCGCCCTCCCAGACGGCGAAGATCCCCTTCCACTTCGGGGTCGAGACCTCGTTCCAGCTCGTGATGTCGTGGTAGGCGCGGGCGCCGACGATACCGAAGGCGACGCCCCAGACCGCGACGCGCAGCACGAGATCCCAGTCGCCGCCGCGCCGGACCCAGCGGACGCCGGTCAGCCAGATGCACCCCGCGATCGCGAGCAGGAGCATCAGGCCGTACATGTGGATCGTCACCGGCCCGAGGTCGATCGTGCCGGTGCCCGGCGAGGGGATGGACGCGAGGATCACGGGCTCGACATTCTGCCCGCGCGCCCGTAGGCCTGCGTTGTTTGTCCGGCCCGACGGCACAGACTAGGTTCGTCAGGCTCTCCTAGATCAGGATTTCGATCGCGAGCTCATACGGGCAGCCCTGCTTGATCAGCCCGATGGCTTCGTGAAGATCGATGTCGTGCCGCGCTGCGAGCGCAACTGCGTCGGTCGGCTGGTAGCCGGCGCGGATCAGCTCCTCGGCGCGCCAGTGCTCGACCCGTTCCATCTCGGTCTCCCGGACGACTTGTAGCTCCGCAGCGGTCATCGTACGAAGGTAATTCGGACGCGAGGCGCTGCTGGATCTCCCCCCGCCGGGGGATATCACCCAACGGTCCGGGCGATCGCGAGCGCGTGAGCTTTTGTCAGCTTGCCTTCGAGGCGCAGCATCAGCCCGTGGTCGAGCCACAGGAGGACGTTCCCTCGGATCAGCACCATGCGCTCGCGGAAGCCGGTGCTGGCGTCGTACCAGCGCAGTGTGTGCGGCCCTCCTTGCAGCCACAGGCCCGGACGGCCGTTGATCCGGACCGGCTCGATGTCGGTCTTGTCGGTCGCAAGCTTCTGCAGCGTTTCGGGGCCGAAGGAACGGAACTCCGACAGCAGCGCTGAGGTCCCGTACGCGCGGATGACCACGGTTGCAAGGGCATCGTCAACCACATAGACCCGCCTCGGCTTGCCGCCCTTGAACGCGGGCAGCCGGAGCCGGAAGCCGATCGCGCGCTCAGCTGCCTCGAGCGAGAGCGGCTTGCCGAGGTCACCTGCTCGGCGTTCTCCGGCACGCGGCAGGGTCTCCACCCGCTCGACGGTCGAGCCGCCGAGATGGAACCAGCGCAGGATCGTCGTCCGCGCCTGCGGCACTGCGAACGCGGCGATCACAGCGACGGCAACGACTGCAAGCGCGACGACCGCGACCCGGCGCCACGGGAACGGCCGGCCTTCGAGCCTGACCAGGACCGCCGGAGCGAGATCAGGCGTCTCCGGCACCGCGACGGGAAGCTGCGTGAGCTGTCGCTCGAGCTCGTTCACGTCTCCAGCTCCTCACGTAGCCGCTCGAGGGCGCGGGACAGGCGCGACTTGACGGTGCCGCGGCGAACGCCGAGCGCCTTGGCCGTCTCGTCCTCCGACAGCTCGAGCAAGTACCGGCAGACGACGGCGTCGCGGTGGTCGTCGGAGAGGCGCTCGACGGCGGCGAGAAGCCGCTCTTGCGACTCGCGTGTGAGCAAAGCCGCCTCGGGGGACGGGACCGCGTCCCCCGGGCGGTCCTCAGCCGCCGCGCGCAGCGCAAGGCGTTCGCGGCGGGTCGCGGAGCGGCGCCGGTTGCGCGCCTCGTTCGCGACGATCCGGAGCAGCCAGGGCCGCAGCTCGGCCCCGCGCCGGAACCGGCCCAGCGCGCGGTACGCCTTCACGAACGCGTCCTGCGCCGCCTCTTCGGCGTCGGCCGCGTTGCCGCTCAGCAGGTAGGCGGTTCGGAATGCGAGTCCCTGGTGTGTGTGCACGATCGTCTCCCAGGCGTTGATGTCGCCGCGCCGTGCTCGTTCGACGAGCTCCTTCTCATCCAGTGGCCGGTCCACCACTGCCGGTCCTACACCGGAACCAGCCTCGCCGTTCCGGTGTAGGTGCAGTGACAGAAAGGAGCTCTGCGATGAAACGGTTCATTCTTGCGGTGCTTGTGGGCGCCGCACTGCTGATTCCGGCCACTGCGGCAGCCAAGGAGCCGACCGAGGCCAAGATTTCCGGGCCGGGCTTCAGCAAGACGCTCAAGGTTGAGAACCTCAAGAACCTCAAGAACTGGGACACCTCGGCCATCGGCCGTCTGACGCTCCAGAGCGGCTTCTTCCCAGCGGCCGTCGGCCAGCAGCCGAATCCGATGCTCTCCGGCCGCCCCCCAAGGAAGCTCGGGCCGAAGTACACCGTCGTCTGGCTCGTGCCCGCGGGCCCGAGCACCCACAGGGTGCGTCAGGACTTCTACCCATACGCTCGGGGCGGTGCGGTCACCTACATGAAGCCCGGTCAGCCGATCTTCGACATGACGACCCGCGGCGGCTGGTACCAGGGGTGGGAGCTGAAGCAGACGCTCGTCTCGCTCGGGCTGCCTCAACGCGCGCCGAAGGCCTCGAGCTCCTCCAACGCGAGCCTGGCGCTTCTCGGGATTCCCGGCGTGCTCGTCCTCGCCGGTGCAGCGCTGATCTACAAGCGTCGCAACGGGTAACACGGAGGGGCGGGGCTCCGGCCCCGCCCCTCCCCACTCTTCGTTAGCGTTCCGACCATGCTGGCACGAGTTGCACGGTACGAGGTGTCTTCGGACCGCATCGACGACGCGGTCGATTCGTTCGGGCAAGCAGCGGAGTCGATCCAGGAGATGGATGGCTTTGCGGGGGGCTACGTCCTCGTCGACCACGAGGACGGGCGCACGATGACCATCACGCTGTGGGACAACCTCGCAACGCTGGAGTCGAGTGAGCCCAAGGCTCGCTCTGCCCGAAACGAAGCGGCAAGCGCCGTCGGCGGCGAAGTCCTCTCTGTCGAAAAATTCGAGGTCGCCCAGGAGCTCAACGCGCGCCCGAGCAGCGTCTAGCGCGGGTTCCTGAATAGGCGTAGAGTCGCCCGAGAAGCCGGCTCGGGCTGCTCCGACCTGAGGCCGCCGCCGCGCGGCAGATAGTGCAGCGGAGGGCCGGCTTCGTCCTGAGGATCGCGGCGGCGGCTAGGCTCGAATCGTGCCGCGCTTGGTCGGGATCAACCACGTCGCGCTCGAGGTGGGCGACATCGAGGAGGCGCTCGACTGGTACGGCCGCATCTTCGACCTCGAGCTGCGCGGGCGCGCGCCTGGAATGGCCTTCGTCGACATGGGCGACCAGTTCATCGCCCTCTCGAAGGGACGCACCCAGCCGCCGGACCGCCACCGCCACTTCGGGCTCGTCGTCGACGACAAGCAGGCCACCCGGGCGGCGCTGGAGGCCGCCGGCGTCGAGATCTCCCCGGGCCGCGGGCTCGACTTCCGTGATCCGTGGGGGAACCACGTCCAGGTCGTCGGCTACGAAGACATCCAGTTCACGAAGGCGCCGGAGATCCTGCGCGGGATGGACCTCGACCTCGCGAAGTCCGAGCGGGCCCTGGAGGAGCTTCGCGCCAAGGGCCTCGCATGATCGCCGGGCCCATCGAAAAGCAGATCCCAACGCTCGCGGACGTCGAGGCGGCGCGCCGCCGAATCGCCCCGCACCTTCAGCCGACGCCGCTCTACGAGTACGGCGCGCTGATCGAGCTCGTCGGCACCGCGGTCTTCGTCAAGCACGAAAACCACCTGCCGATCGGCGCATTCAAGGTGCGAGGCGGCGTCAATCTCGTCTCGCAGCTGAGCGAGGAGGAGCGGCGAACTGGGGTCATCACCGCATCCACCGGCAACCACGGGCAGTCGATTGCGTTTGCGGCCGGCCGCTTCGGGGTCCGGGCGATCGTCTGCGTCCCCGACGGCGCCAATCCGGTCAAGCTGGCTGCGATGGGGCGACTGGGGGCGGAGCTCGTCGTCCACGGACGCGATTTCGACGAGGCTCGCGAAAAGTGTGAGGCGCTCGCGCGCGAGCACGGCTATCGGTACATCCACTCCGGCAACGAGCCCCATCTGATCGCGGGCGTCGGAACGGCCACGATCGAGCTCCTCGAGACGCAGCCGGACATCGACGTCGTGATCGTGCCGGTCGGCGGAGGC
>JBKPLR010000090.1:0-5713 GCA_046731695.1 Actinomycetota bacterium | reverse complement strand
CGTCGACACCGGGCTCGGCCTCCCCGGCGGGCGCGAGCGGTGGGCGGACGCCGGGCCGATCGCAAGGATCGTCGTCACGCACTTTCATCCGGATCATGCCGGCGGCGGGGAGGACGCGCAGGCCGCGACGGGGGCGGTCGTTCTCCAGGGCGCACGCGACTACGAGCAGTGCGAGGGGGTCTGGGGGACTCCGGACTGGTCGCAGCGCCTCGCGGACTTCCTGCGCACGCGCGGCCTACCCGAGCACCTCGCCGTCGAGCTCCGCGACGAAGCGCAGCGCTTCGCACCGTTCGTCCGCTTCGCACGGGACCCCGAGCTTCTCCATGAAGGCGACGCGGTCGACGGCTGGCAGGTCTACGAGCTCCCAGGACACGCGGACGGGCACATCTGCCTGCTCCGCGACGGCGTTCTCATTGCAGGTGATCAGCTCCTGGGCGACATCACGCCGACGATCGGGCTCTACCCGGCCTCGCGGCCCGACCCGCTCGGGGACTACCTCGACTCGCTCGAGCGGACGGTCGAGCTCGCACCCCGGATTGCCCTTCCCGGCCACGGTGAGCCCATCGGCGACCCGGCGGGACGCGCGCGCGAGATCGCCGAGCACCATCGCGTCCGGCTCGACGAGACAGCCGCGGCGCTCGGTGACGAGCCTCGAAATGCGCACGAAGTCTCGCTCGTCCTCTTCGGCGACGATCTCGACGCGTTCGGGCGCCGATTCGCGCTTGCGGAGACGCTTGCGCACCTGGAACGGCTCGTTCGCGTGGGGCGGGCTGCGCGCGCGGGAAACGACCGCGCGGTTACCTATACTGAGGCGTAGATCCAGTTGGACGACGACGACATTCCTAGACGTCCGCCCGACGGGGCGTTGACGTGACACTTTTCCTCGAACTCCTCGCCGTCGCGGTGCTGATTCTGCTGAACGCGTTCTTCGTCGCGGCCGAGTACGGGCTAGTGACGGCCCGGAAGACGCGCATCCGCGAGCTCGAGGAACAGGGCAACCGCCGCGCGCGCAACGTCCTCCAGATCGTGGCGGACCCGCCACGCTTCATCGCCGCGATGCAGCTCGGCGTGACCGCGACGAGCCTGGCCATCGGTGCGCTCGGCGAGCAGGCGCTGGCGAAGGTGTTCGACCCGGTCTTCGCGTCGGTGATCGCGTTCGCGATCGCGTTCCTGATCATCACGTTCCTGCACGTCGTCATCGGCGAGCTCGTTCCGAAGGGCGTCGCGCTCAGGCACTCAGAGACGACTGCGCTCGCCGTCTCGGCGCCGGTCCGCGGCTTCTTCATCCTGCTCAAGCCGCTGATC
Organism: Actinomycetota bacterium; assembly: GCA_046731695.1. GTDB lineage: Bacteria > Actinomycetota > Thermoleophilia > Gaiellales > Gaiellaceae > AC-32. Next base: position 4,408 of record JBKPLR010000090.1, on the reverse strand, counting down.
TGGGTGTTGCAGCGCTCGAGCGAGATCGTCCTGCGCGCGCTCGGGCTCGAGCCGCCGCGCGGGGAGGAAGACGTGCTCTCGGAGGCCGAATTGAAGATGGTGCTCGACCGCTCGACGAGGCATGGCGAGATCGAGGAGCAGGAGCAGGAGATGCTCTACAAGGTCTTCGACTTCGCCGACAAGGAGGTCTCCGCGGTGATGGTCCCGCGGCCGGAAGTGGTCGCGCTGTCCATCGAGCTGCCCCCGGAGGAGGCGCTCGCCGCGGTGATCGAGTCGCCGTACACGCGCTACCCGGTCTACCGCGAATCCATGGACGAGGTCGTCGGCGTCCTGCACGTGCGCGACCTCTTCTCGGCGCTGAACGACCGCGGCATCGCCGGCGTCCAGCTCGAGCAGCTCCTGCGGCCCGCGCACGTCGTCCCGGAGACGAAGGACCTCGCCGCGCTGCTCGGCGAGTTCAGGCGCACGAACCAGCACATGGCCATCGTGGTCGACGAGTACGGCGACCTGGAGGGAATCGTCACGCTCGAGGACCTCCTCGAGGAGATCGTCGGCGAGATCGAAGACGAGTTCGACATCCCGGACGAGTCGGTGGAGCGCCTGCCCGACGGCCGGATGCGGATCGACGGCACGTTCCCGATCGACGACTTCAACGAGCAGTTCAGGCGCGACCTGCCGATCGAGGACTACCACACGGTAGGCGGCTTCGTCTTCGGGTTGCTGGGCCGCGCGCCGGAGGAAGGCGACGAGGTCGAGCACGACGGCTGCCGGTTCAAGGTGATCGAGGTCGAGGGCTCGCGCATCGAGCGGCTCGAGGTCGAGCTCCTGCCCCATGAACCGCAGGAGCACCGGCTCGAAGAGGTATCGTGACCCGGGTCGGGGTCAGCGAAATCTAAGGAGACACATGAAGCGCATCACCTTTTTGGCCGGCATGGCCACGCTTTCGGCCGCAGCCGTGTTCTTCGCACTCTCGCCGTTCGCGGGCGCCAGCTCCTCCACTGCGCAGGCGACCACCGTCAAGGTGACGGCGAAGGAGTACAAGTTCATCCTGTCGCGCAAATCCGCACCGCACGGCCGGGTCACGTTCAAGGTCACGAACAAGGGCGTGCTCAAGCACGACTTCAAGATCGCCGGCAAGAAGACGATCACCCTGAAGCACGGCAAGTCGGCGCAGTTCACGGTGAGGCTGAAGAAGGGGAAGCATCCCTACTTGTGCACGATCGACAGCCATGCCAGGTTCGGCATGAAGGGCGTCTTCAAGTCGACTTAGAGACTTAGGGGTTCGGGCTCGCCGTCCTGGATCCGCCAGGCGGCGAGCTCGCCCGTTTCGACGGAGAGGATCAGGTAGGGCCGCCCTTCCCAGAGGCCGATGTTCTGGATGTCGGTCCTCGACGGGCGCGGTTCCGAGGCGGGGTGCGAGTGGAAGACCGCGAGCTCGAAGCCCTCGTCCTCGAGGAACCAGTGCTCGGGGTCTGTGCGAAGCTCGAAGCGGTAGGGGCTCGCGGCCGCGTTCTCGCCAGGGATGTAGCGTTCGGCCACGCCGTCGCGCAGGACGACGAGCCCGCAGGCCTCGTTCGGCGCCTCGGCCCGCGCGTGCTCTGCGAGCGCGGCGCGGATCTCTTGCGGGATCACCACCAGACTGAGGCCTCCATCTCGGCCTCGGCCTCGGCGGCCTCCCAGAAGCCGGCCGAGAGGTACTTCCAGCCGCCGTCGGCGAGTACCATCACGAGCACGCCCTCTTCGAGCTCGGCCGCGAGCTTGCGGGCGGCGTGGACGACGGCCCCGGACGAGACGCCGGCGAAGATGCCCTCGTGCTCGAGCAGCGCGCGCAGGCCGGCAACGGCCTCGTCGTTCGACACGAGAAGCTTCCGGTCGAGTTTCGTGACGTCGAGAATCGGCGGGACGTAGCCGTCCTCGAGCGAGCGGAGGCCCATGACCGGATCTCCGGGGAACGGCTCGGCCGCGGCCACGACCACGTCCGGGAACGACTCGCGCAGGCGCGCCCCGGCTCCCATCAGCGTGCCGCCGGTTCCGAGCCCGGCGACGAAGACGTCGACACGGTCGAGCTCGGCGGCGATCTCGGCGCCGGTGCCCTCGTAGTGGGCGCGTGGGTTCGCGTCGTTGCCGTACTGGAAGAGCATGCGGTACCGGGGCTCGCGCTCGGCGAGCTCGAGCGCCACGCGGACGGCGCCGTTCGAGCCTTCCTCGCCCGGGCTCTCGACGATCTCCGCGCCGTAGAGCCGCAGGAGGCGGCGTCGCTCCTCGGTCACGTTCTCTGGCATCACGCACGTGAGTCGGTAGCCCTTCAGGCGCGCGACGAGCGCGAGCGAGATCCCGGTGTTGCCGCTCGTGGGCTCGAGCAGCTCCTCGCCCGGCTCGAGGTCTGCCCCTTCCACCATCGCCAACGCGATGCGGTCCTTGATCGATCCCGTCGGGTTCTGCCCCTCGAGCTTTGCGTACAGCTTGAGCTCGGGCTTCGGGCTCAGGTGCGGCAGCTCGACGAGCGGGGTGTTGCCGACGAGGTCGAGGAGCGAGCTAGCCACCCGCCATGGCGGGCAGCACGACGACCGTGGAGTCGTCCTGCACCGAGGTCTCGAGGCCGTCCTTCGTGCGGACGTCCTCGCCCTCGACGTACACGTTCACGTACGGCGCGAGCTCGTCCTCGCGCAGGAGCTGTGCGCGCAGGGCCGGAAAGCGGCCCATCAGGTCGTCGAGCAGCTCGCGCACGGTCGAGCCGCGTGCCTCGACCTCGCGGGCGCCGGCGGTCTCGGTGCGGAGCGTGGGCGGGATGCGGACGACGCTCAATGTCCCACTCCGGCGCAAAACTCCACGTAGTCGATGTACTCGGTGATCGACGGCTCGTCGCCGCAGACGGGGCACGCGGGGTCGCGGCGCAGCTTCATCTCGGTGAACTCGCCCGAGAGCGCGTCGTAGAGCAGGAGCCGGCCGACGAGCGGGTCGCCGATCCCGAGCGCGAGCTTCAGCGCCTCGGAGGCCTGGATCGAGCCGATCACGCCGGGCAGCACGCCGAGCACGCCGCCCTCGGCACAACTGGGAGCCATCTCGGGCGGCGGCGGCTGCGGGAAGAGGCAGCGGTAGCACGGCCCGGCGCGGGGCTTGAAGACGGTCACCTGGCCTTCGAAGCGGAAAATCGAGCCGTGGACGACGGGAATGTCGTGCCAGATCGAGGCGTCGTTCACGAGGTAGCGGGTCGGGAAGTTGTCGGCGCCGTCGACGATCACGTCCCAGCCGGGCTCGAGGATCCGGTCGACGTTCTCGGAGGTCAGCCGCTCGCGGAACGGGACGACTTCGACGTCGGGGTTCAGCGCCTCGAGGCGGCGGCGCGCGGAATCGGTCTTCGGCTCGCCGAGCGAGTCCGTCGAGTGTGCGATCTGTCGCTGGAGGTTCGTCTCGTCGACGACGTCGGCGTCGATGATCCCGATGCGCCCCACCCCGGCAGCCGCAAGGTAGAGCGAGGCAGGCGAGCCGAGGCCGCCCGCGCCGATCAGGAGGATCCGCGAGTCGAGCAGGCGCAGCTGGCCCTCCTCGCCGACCTCGGGGATCAGGAGGTGCCGGCTGTAGCGCATCTGGCGCGCGGGGCCGAGTGACCGCGGAAGCTCCGTCGGGAGCCCGCTGCGCTGCCAGTCGGTGTAGCCGCGGGCGAGCGAGACCGGCCGCTTGTAGCCGAGGTCGGTGAGCGTCTTCGCCGCGAAGGCCGAGCGGTTGCCGGCCGCGCAGTAGAGGACCACCGGCGCCGAGCGGTCGGGCGCCGCCTGCTCGATGCGCTGTTCGAGGTACCCGCGCGGAACGTGGACCGCGCCGGGAATTCGGCCCTGCTCCCACTCGTCGCGCTCGCGCACGTCCACTAGGACGGCGCCGTCGTCGACCAACTCCTGGGCCTGCTTGGCGTCGACCTCCTCGATCTCGGCCTTCACGCCCTGGAGTAGATCTCGGTACGAAGCCATTGCTTTCGATTGTATAGCGACGGTGCCGTCTCGCCGGAGGCGGCTATCGTCGCGTGGGTGAGCCCTCGCACCCGCGTGTTTGTCCTGGTTGGGCTGGCGGCCGTCGTCGCGTCGGGGGTTGTCGTGATCGGCGTCCTCGCCACGCGGAACGACGTGCCGTCCGTGAAGCCACGCAAGGGGTCGCCGCCCCTCGCGCTCGACCTCGGCCTTCGCGCAGACCCCGAGGCCCGGGAGCTCGCGAAGGCGCAGACGCTCTACGACCGCAATCACGACGAGAAGGCCGCGAAGCGGATCTTCGAGCGCTACCACTCGCTCGAGGCGGAGGTTGGAGCCGCGGTCGCCGACTGGCCGAGCGGGACCGTCGAGCGGTTGCAAACGCTCGCCGCGCAGCACCCGCGCAGCGCTCTCGTGGCTTTCCACCTCGGCCTCGCGCTCTTCTGGTC
>JBKPLR010000089.1:0-18629 GCA_046731695.1 Actinomycetota bacterium | reverse complement strand
CGCTTGTCCGGGTCGAAGACGACGATGTCCGCGTCGGAGCCGACCGCGATCGTGCCCTTGCGCGGGTAGAGCCCGAACAGCTTCGCCGGGCTCGTCGCAAGCAGCTCGATCATGCGATTGAGCGTGATTCGCCCCTCGCGGACGCCGAACTGGTGGATCATCTGGAGCCGGTTTTCGAGGCCGGGGCCGCCGTTCGGGATCTTCGAGAAGTCATCCTTGCCGAGCGTTTTCTGGCCATCCCAGAGAAACGCGCAGTGGTCGGTCGAAATCGCCGAGAGGATGTCGGTGCGGACCGCGTTCCAGAGGATCTCCTGGTTCGCCTTGTCGCGCGGCGGCGGCGTGTAGACGTACTTCGCGCCCTCGAAGTTCGGCCGCTCGAGGAACGTGTAGTCGACGAAGAAGTACTGCGTGCACGTCTCGCCCCAGACGTCCCAGCCTTTCTCGCGCGCGAGAGCGATCGGCTCGACCGCCTCCTGGCACGAGACGTGGACGACGTACAGCGGCGAGCCGGCCACGCGCGCGAGCTGGATCGCGCGGTTCGTCGCCTCTCCTTCGGTCTCGGGCGGGCGGGTGAGCGCGTGCCAGTGCGGCTCGGTGTGGCCGTCTGCCAGCGCCTTCTTGACGAGGACGTCGATCGCGTCGCCGTTCTCCGCGTGCACCATCACGAGCGCGCCGGTCTCGGCGGCGACCTCCATCGTCTTGAAGAGCGTCTCGTCGTCGACCATGAGCGCGCCTTTGTAGGCCATGAAGAGCTTGTAGGAGGTGATGCCCTCGTCCGGCAGCGACGCCAGCTCGTGGAGCGTGCCTCCTTCCTTCAGGTCGGTGACCGCCATGTGGTAGCCCATGTCGATCACCTGCTTGCCGTTCGCCTTCGAGCGCCACTCGGCGATCGCGTCGGCGAAGGTCGTGCCCTGCGGCTGGATGATGAAGTCGACGTGGGTCGTCGTCCCGCCGAACGCGGCCGCCGTTTGGCCCGACTCGACGTCGTCGATCGTGACGGTGCCGCCGAAGGGCATGTCGAGGTGCGTGTGCGGGTCGACGCAACCCGGGAGCACGTACTTGCCGCTCGCGTCGATCACCTTGTCGGCCGGCTGGTCGAGCGATTCGCCGATCAGCGTCACGGTCTCGTCCTCGGCGTAGATGTCGGCGGCGTAGTCGTCGGCGGCAGTGATGATGCGGCCGCCCTTGATCAGTACGGACATCATGACCTCCTTCGCTCAGCGCGAGCGTAGAGGAAAGGAGGGCCTCCGGAAAGGAGGCCCTCCTTTGGTTCAAATGTCTAGGCCCCTCCGGGCGTGACCTTGATCGTCTGCTTCTTCCAGCTCGACCCGTTCACGTCGACGCCCGCCGCCGACAGCTCGTCGACGGCGTCCTGCGCGAGGTCGGTCCGGTACGCGTCTGCGGTCGGCGCCTTCTTGATCACGCCGAACTGCTGCGCGATCTTCGCCGTCCGCTGGTAAGCCTCCTTGTTCATGACGCCGATGCCGTCCGGCGCCGGCCAGATGAGCGCGTTGATCTCGTTCATCTGCCAGGTTTGGTGGCCCTTGCCGAGCGTGGGCCCGTTCTTCAGAACGATGTCCACGCACTCCGTGAAATGGTCGCGGCAGTACGCCCAGCCCTTGAAACTCGCGGCCAGGAACCGCTTGGCGACCGACTGGTTGTCCTTGTCCTTGATCCAGTCGCCACGGACGAACACGCCGTCCTCGAGCATGCCGGTGCCGACGTCCTCGAGGTTGATGACGTTCAGCTCCTTGGGTTTGTAGAGCGTGCCGGTCTTCGGGTTCTTCGTCTCGAGCACCTGCGCGAGCTCGTTGTAAGTCATTGCCGCAGCCGCGTCGACCTGACGCTTGAGGAGCAGGTCCATGTTGAACGGCTGGTTGACGATCGTGACGTCCTTCTTCGGGTCCATCCCGTTCTTGTTCAGCGCGGCGTAGAGCTCGTTCTCGTTGCCGCAGCACCAGACGCCGACCTTCTTGCCGCGTAGCTGGCTGATCGTGCTGATGCCGGAGTCCTTCCAGGTGAGCTCGAGCATGCCGCTGCGCGTGAACACCTGCGCGATGTTGACCAGGTCCTGGCCGTGGTCACGCGAGGCGAGGAGGCTCGGGAGCCAGTCGATCCCGAAATCAGCCTGCTTCCCGAGGACCACCTGCTCGGGCGTGATGCTGGGCCCGCCGACCTTGATGTTGACGTCGAGGTTCTGGTCCCTGTAGAAGCCCTTGGCCTTCGCGGCGTAGTAGCCGGCGAACTGCGCCTGCGTCACCCACTTGAGCTGCAGGGTGACCTTCGCGGCCTTGCCTTGTCCCTCTTTCTCGGCCTCGCTCTCCTTCTTGCCGCCGCAGCCGGCGACGAGAAGGAGCACGAGCAGGCCTAGGAGCAGCGTCAACTTGCGCTTGTTCATCCACCCTCCTTTCGTGTCGAGGACCCGTCCCTGGGCAATTCTGAATTGTGCTCACTCCGCGTGGAAGTCCCTGCGCGACGGATCCCAACCGATTGTCAGCCGCTCGGCGAGCGCGACCGCACCGTAGAAGAGAATCCCGAAGGCGCTCGCGAGCACGATCCCGGCCCAGGCCTCGGGAAAGTTCGTGTAGGCCGAGGCGTTCAGAATCGTGACGCCGAGGGCGTTGATCGGCCCTCCGAAGTACTCGCCGACGATAGCGCCGATCATCGAGAGGACGCTGGCGATCTTGAGGCCGGTAAACAGGTGCGGGAGCGCGTTCGGTATGCGGACGCGTCGGAAGACCTGCCGGTTGCCGGCTGCATATGAGCGCATCAGCTCGATCGCGCGCGGGCTTACCGAGGTCAGGCCGCGGAGCGTGTTGATCAGCACCGGGAAGAAGCAGAGGACGGCCGCGATCGCCATCTTGGAGAACGGGTTCAGGAGGCCGAACCAATCGTTCATGATCGGCGCGAACGCAATGATTGGGACCGCGTTCGCTGCGACTGCGAACGGCATAAACGCGGTGCCGAGCGGCCGGTAGGCGGCGAACAGCAGCGCGACGAGGATCCCGAGGCTGGAGCCGAGGACGAAGCCGCCGAGGGCCTCCTTGAACGTGTAGATGCCCGCGTGCCAGAGCGGCGCACGCTCCTCCCAGAAGGTCCGTGCGATCTCGGTCGGCTTCGGGAGCAGGAACTCCTGCACGTGGAAGGCGGTTACGAGCCCCTGCCAGGCGGCGATCCCGAGGACGAAGACGGCAAGGGCCGGAAGCCACTCGAGGGCTCTTCGCCGGACGGCCAGGGTCATCCGGCTTCCTTTGCCGGGACGGCGTCGGTGCGCCCCGCGGCGAGCCGTTCGCGGACCTCGGTGACGAGCTCGAAGAAGCGCGGCTCCTCGCGTGTGCGCGCCGCCCGCGGCTGCGGGAGGTCCACGTCGACGATGCTCGCGATTCGGCCGGGGCGCGGCGACATCACGACGACGCGGGTCGAGAGGAAGACCGCTTCCGGGATCGAGTGCGTCACGAAGACGATTGTCGAGCCGCTGGCCTCCCAGATGCGCAAGAGCTCGAGGTTCAGGCGCTCCCGTGTCATCTCGTCCAGCGCGCCAAAGGGCTCGTCCATTAGCAGCAGTGACGGTTCGAAGGAGAGTGCGCGGGCGATCGAGACGCGCTGCTGCATGCCGCCGGACAGCTGCCACGGGTGGTGGTCCTCGAAGCCTTCGAGCTCGACGAGCTGGAGCAGCTCCTGCACCCGCTCGTTCCGTCGCGCGCGGTCCCAGCGCAGCAGCTCGAGCGGAAGCGCGATGTTCTTGATCACGGTGCGCCAGTCGTAGAGGACGGCTTCCTGGAAGACGATTCCGTAGTCGTGGTCGAGCCGGGCGCGGTGGGCGGTTTTGCCGTTCACCTCGACCACGCCGCTACTCGGCGAGATCAGGTCGCCGATGATCCGCAGGAGCGTCGACTTTCCGCAACCGGACGGGCCGATCAAGGAGATGAATTCGCGCGGCTGCACCTCGAGGTCGATGTCGGAGAGCGCGGTGACTCCGGCGCGGAATTGCTTCGAGACGCCTTTGATCGCGACCGCTGCAGCCTGCTCGCTCATGCCACGTGCTCCGGTGCGCGGCGCAGGACAGCCCGCTCCACGAGGACGATCAGGACGAAGAAGAAGAGCCCCAGTGCGGCGCAAACGATGTTCGTCGCCCAGAGCCGCTCCGGCCCGGTTGAGTAGTACTGGTTGAAGTTGACGATCGCCCCGCCGAGCCCGTCCTGGATCGAGGCGGGTGTCTCGCCGATGATCGCGCCGATCACGCTTGCGGTCGCGGAGATCTTCAGCGCCGAAAAGACGAATGGCAGCGATGCGGGTATGCGGAGCTTCCAAAGGATCGGCGTGGCGCCCGCCGCGTAGGAGCGCATCAGCTCGAGGGCGCGCGGATCCGGGGAGAGGAGTCCACGGAGCGTGTTCACTGCCACCGGAAAGAAGGTCAGGTAGGCGGCGATCACGGAGACCGAGATCCAGGGCTCGACGCCTTTCGATCCGAGCCCGACCACGACCATTGGCGCGACCGCGAGGATGGGGACGGTCTGCGACACGACGATGTACGGGAGCAGCCCGCGGCGAAGGACCCTGGAATGGGCGAGCAATACCGCAAGGCCGAACCCGATCGCCCCACCGAGCAGGAAGCCGACGAGCGCCTCCTTGCCGGTGAACAACGCCCAGTGCCACTCCTGCTGAATCAAAGGCGGGCCGCCAGGCTGGAGCGGCTCCGTGAGCGCGTTCAGCATGTCGTGGATGTGCGGCATGTTGGTTTCGTCGACGCGGAACGGCCAGGTGATGTGGGCCTGCTCCCCGATCCAGCGATAGACCTCCCACAGACCCCAAAAAACGGCCAGGCCCAAGACGACGAAGCCGACCCGCTTCGCTCCCTGTGCTACCCCTCCGACCCAGGTGCGTTTGGGGGGCTCGACGGCGATCGCGGCCATCCGGCGATGCTTACCACAGTGGCGGGTTAGAGTCGGACGATGCCGCTCGATCCCGCCAGGACCGTCGCCGAGCTCAAGGCGTTGCGTGAGCGGACCGGCGACGAGAACGGCGCGCAGCGGGTCGCATGGACGGACACTTGGGAGCGGGCGCGCGAATGGCTGCGCGAGAAGCTGGCGGGGCTGCCGCTCGAGGAGCAGATCGACCAGGCCGGGAACCAGTGGTGGACGCTGCGCGGCGCGTCCGAGCGCGTGGTGCTGATCGGCGGGCACATCGACTCGGTCCCGAACGGCGGCTGGCTCGACGGCGCGCTGAACGTGGTCGCGGGGGTCGAGGTCATGCGTCGCCTGGCCGAGGACGGGGAGCCGGCGACAACCGTGCGGCTCGTGAACTGGGCCGACGAGGAGGGGGCGCGGTTCGGGCGCTCGCTGTTCGGCTCGTCGGCGGCTGCGGGGTCGATGGACGACCAGGACGAGCTTCGGTCGCGGCGGGACGGCGACGGGGTGGCCTTGCCGGATGCGCTGCGTGAGCACGGGGTCGACCTCGACCGGGCGCTGCAGGCACAGGCACAGCTGGAGGGTGCGGCGGGGTACCTCGAGCTGCACATCGAGCAGGGGCCGGTGCTGGAGTCGATGGACCTGCCGCTTGGCGTCGTGCTCGGGACGTTCGGCGTCGAGCGGCACCAGGTCACGTTCAGAGGCCAGGCCGCGCATGCCGGCTCGACGCCGATGGACAAGCGGCGGGACGCGTTGGCCGGCGCGGCCAAGCTGGAGCTCGAGATCCGCGAGATCGCTCAGCGGGTTGGCGAGGGCGCGGTCTGCACGATGGGCGGCGTCGTGACGCGGCCGGGGATCGTGACATCGGTAGTCGAGACCGCCGAGTGCCTGCTCGATCAGCGGCATCTGGACGCCACGAAGCTCGCGGAGATGTTGAGCAACGCGGAGGCGGCGTCGCGGCGCTTCGCGGAGGAGGAGAACGTCGAGGTCGAGTGGGAGCGGATCTGGAACATCGAGCCGATCCTGTTCGACGAGGAGCTCATCGGGCTCGCGGATGAGGCGATCCGCGAGGTCGCGGGCGACTCGCACCGACTGCCGAGTGGCCCTCTGCACGACGCGGCCGAAGTCGCCCGCGCCGGCGTGCCGACCGTGATGCTCTTCGTCCAGAGCCTGCGCGGGCTTTCGCACACGAAGCTGGAGGACACGAAGGAGGAGCATCTCGAGCTCTCCGTGCGGGCGCTGGATCGTCTTGCGGACAAGACGATCTCACGCGTCGCTGCTGCCGGATGAGCTAGAAGAAGCGCACCATGGCGACGCCCGCGGCGAGGAGCACGACTCCCGCGATCCGGCCCGGGCTGATCGCCTGCTCCTTGTAGAGCACGCCGAAGTGATCGAGCACGACGGAGCAGAAGAGCTGCCCGAAGATGACCGCTGCGAAGAGGTTCAGCGCTCCCAGCCTCGGGGCGGCGGCGACCACGCTGGCCACGTAGCCCGCGCCGACGGCTCCGCCGAGCCAGCCCCACCAGGGAATGTCGCCGCCTCGCGCCGTCGAGACGAGGCCGCGTGTCGCCACCAGCGCGACGATCGCGAGCGCCACGGTGCCGACCGCAAAGGAGATCATCGAGGCTCGGAGCGGGCCGCCGACGAAGGTCGCCAGCTTCGCATTGATCCCCGCCTGCACGGGCAGCGCCGCGCCTGCCGCGAGCGCGAGGAGCACGAACGCGAAAGCCATTGCGAGCCGATTTCGGGGCGATATGCTCATTCCCCTGCCACTGACGGGGAGATGAACATGCTCAGCTTCGGAGTCACCGTCCTGCCGGATCCGCCGCACACGCGCCTGGTCGAGGTGCTCCAGCAAGGCGAGCGACTCGGTTTCGAGTACGGCTGGACCTACGACTCGCACATCCTCTGGCAGGAGAGCTACGCGCTGCTCGCGATCGCAGGCACGCAGACCGAACGGGTCAAGCTCGGCCACTGCGTCACGAACCCCGGGATCCGCGACCCGACCATCACCGCGAGCTGGTACGCGACGATGCAGGACATCACGAACGGCCGAATGGTGATGGGAATCGGCCGCGGCGACTCGTCCCGGCGCGTCGTCGGCCTCAAGCCCGTCAAGGTCGACGAGTTCGAGCGCCGTCTCCGGATGATCAAGGACCTGATGAACGGCCGTCCGGTCGAGTGGAACGGCAAGGAGCTCGAGCTCAAGTGGGTCCGCAAGGAGCTTCCCGACATCCCGATGCACGTCGCCGGCTACGGCCCGCGCGCGCTCGGCGTCGCCGGACGCGTCGGCGACGGCGTGATCATCCAGCTCGCCGACCCGCAGATCATCCAGTGGATCATGGACACGGCCCGCAAGGCCGCCGAGGAGGAGGGCCGAGACCCCGACGCCCTCCAGTGCATCGTCTGCGCGCCGAGCCACGTCTCCGACGACCTCGCCGACGCACGCGAGCAGGTGCGCTGGTTCCCGGCCATGGTCTCGAACCACGTCATGGACCTGATCGAGCGCTACGGCGAGAACTCCGACGAGATCCCGGCGGCGCTGACGGAGTACGTCAAGGCAAGGAAGTTCTACGACTACAAGGAGCACAGCCGGGTCGGCGCAAAGCACGGCGAATTCGTCACGGACGAGATCTGCGACCGCTTCTGCGTCCTCGGCAACTCCGAGCAGATCACCGAGAAGCTCCGCGAGCTCGAGTCGGTCGGCGTCGACCAGTTCGACATCTACCTGATGACCAAGGGCCAGGACGAGACGCTCGAGGCGTACGGCAAGGAGATCATCCCGCAGTTCACCGGCGTCGCCGCATGATTGTTTGCGGGCCTAGAGCGCTTCCTCCTTGACGTTCCACCACTCGCGGAACTCGCGGCAGAGGGCGTCCTCGAGCTTGACCGCAAAATCCGCGCGCAGGAGCTCGCCGAATGGCCCCCATTCGTAGGTCCCGTCGTTGGTGAAGAGCCCCGCCGCTGCGTCCGCGTCCTGCCGCACGAACGCCACGCCGTAGGCGTCCATCCACTCCCGAAACGAGGCCTCGGTCACAGCGGTAGGCTCATGCCGTGACCGAAGCGAGCGAGCCGGTTGTGCTCGAGGTCGTCGGCTCGGAGCCGGAGGCCGAGGTGATCTGCGGCCTCCTGCGGAGCGAAGGCATCGCCTGCGCGGTGCAGAAGACGAACTTCGCTATCGGCGCGGCCGACGGCTTCCCGAGCGCCGCGGGACCGCGCGAGATCGTCGTCCATGCGGAGGACCTCGCGCGCGCACGCGAGATCCTGGACGAGCAGCAGCCCCCGGTTTAGGCCGACACGCCGTCGAGCAGCGCCCAGTTGGCAGCCAGAGCGGACTCGGCCAGCGCAACCAACTTCGCGTCGTCGCAGCCTTCCAGCCGCGAGCGAGCCTCCGCGGCGTGCTCGTGGTCGCGCTCGGCGTGGAGCTCGAAGTACGCAGTCCCGGCCGAGCCTTCCTCGAATCCGTAGTGCGTGACGAGGCCGCGGAGCTTCGTGGCGGAGATCTCGGGCTGGCCGGACTCGATCGCGTAGAGGATCGCAGCGGCGTCGAGCTCGTCCGCGCCCGCGCTCCATGCCGATGCGCAGCAACGCGTCTGTGGCAGGGGCTCGCGCCGGTCGGCGCCCACCTCGGAGCTGAATTCGTCCCACAGCGAGACGTGCGCGGCTTCCTCCTCCGCATGCAGGCCGGCCGTTCGGGCCGCCCGCGCAAGCGCGACGACCGCGTGCCGGTACTCGCCTGCGTAGCGCCCCAGCTCCTCGCGCGTCAGCTCACCCTTCTCCCAACGCACATAGAACGGGTGCTCTAGGACGTTCCACCGCCGCCTGGCGGCGTCGATCCCTGCGATCACGTTCATCTGGGCTCCTCTCCGTCGTGCGACCCCGCGACCCGATCCTATCGCGGCGGCGAGACGAGACCTACAATCGGTGGTTCCGGGTCGTAGAGGAGAAGGACCGACACTGAGCGTTTCCGCAGTTCGAGAGGCTTCCGCGGCCCTGCCCACGGGCACGGTGACCTTCGTGTTCACGGACATTGAGGGCTCGACCCGCCTGCTCAGGGACCTCGGCCGTGACCGCTACGGAGAGCTGCTCTCCCAGCATCACCGGCTGCTCCGGGCGGCGTTCGCCGAAGCCGGAGGCATCGAGATCGACGCGAAGGGCGACTCGTTCTTCGTCGTCTTTCGGGACCCGGCAGCGGCGGTAGTTGCCGCGGGAAACGTCCAGCTCGCCCTGACCGAGCACGAGTGGCCGGAAGACTCCGAGGTTCGGGTGCGGATGGGCCTGCACACCGGGGAGGCGGCGGTCTCGACCGACGGCTACATCGGCCTGGCAATCCACGAGGCGGCCCGGATCGGAGACGCGGGGCACGGTGGCCAGGTACTCGTGTCGAGCACGACCGCCGAGCTCGTTCGCGCCGAGCTCCCGTCTGGCTTCGGGCTGCGCGATCTCGGCCTGGCAAACCTGCGCGACATCGAGGAGCACCGGCTCTTCCAGCTCGTCGTCGACGGGCTCCCGTCGGCGTTTCCCTCGCTTTCGGTGCGGCAGCGCGCGAAGGCAAAGCCGAGGCCGCTCCGCCGCCGGACCGAGGTCCAGGTCTCCCGAGGGCTCCTGCTCGAGCGCGAGGCCGAGCTCGCGGCGCTCGGAGCCGCAGTCGAGGCAGCCGCCTCCGGCGCAGGCAGGCTCGTGGCGATCGAGGGGCGGGCCGGAATGGGGAAGACGCGGCTCGTCGCGGAAGCGCGCGCGCTTGCGGCCGACGCCGGCTTCGAGGTGCTCCTGGCCCGCAGCGCCGAGCTCGAGCAGGAGTTCGCCTACGGCATCGTGCGACAGCTCTTCGAGCCGTTCCTCGCCTCGCTGCCGGAAGCCGATCGCGCCGAGCTGCTCGCGGGAACGGCCTCGCTGACCGAGCGCCTGTTCGACGACGAGGAGCTGACGGGCGCCGCCTCCGGCGACGTCTCGTTCGCAGTCCTGCACGGGCTGTACTGGCTCGCAGCCCACCTCGCGGAGCGCGGCCCTGCTGCGATCGTGATCGACGATCTCCACTGGACCGACGCTCCGACGCTGCGCTGGCTCACCTACCTGGAACGACGCCTCGAGGGCCTGCCGCTCTTGGTCGTGGTCGGGTCGCGGCCGCCTGAGCAGAGCGATCAGGCTGTGCTCCTGACGGAGTTGATCTCGGATCCCGACGCGCTGGTGATCCGGCCGCTCTCGCTCAGCCACGCCGCGGTCGCCGAGCTCGCCAGGGAACAGCTCGGTATGGAGCCGGAGGCCGAGTGCGTGGCGGCCTGTCACGAGGCGACCGGAGGCAATCCGCTGCTCGTGCGGGCCCTGCTCGACGCTTTGCAGGGGGAGGGCCTCGCGCCGACGGCGGAGAACGCCGCGCGCGTCTACGAGATCGGCCCGGAGTCCGTGACGCGCGCTGTCTCTCTCCGCCTCTCGCGCCTGCCCGAAGAGTCACGGCGGCTCGCCACCGCCGCGGCGGTCCTCGGCGACGGGTCGGATCTGCGCGATGTGGCCCCGCTCGCCGAGCTCGACGATCCGCATCTGGCGTCTCTTGCGGCCACGACGCTCGCGCGGGCCGACCTCTTCCGCGCGACGACGCCGACGATCGAGTTCGTTCACCCCGTCGTCCGCGCGTCGGTCTACGAGAGCCTCGACCCAGCCTTGCGCGTGATCGCTCACCGCCGTGCGGCGGAGCTCCTCCACACCGGTGGCGCCGAGCCCGAGCGGGTCGCGGCCCACCTCGTGCAGGTGCCTCCTTCGGGCGACCCGTTCGTCGTCGAGACGCTCCGCGTCGCGGCCGACCGGGCACTGGTGCGTGGTGCCCCGGATGCGGCGGTGCGCTACCTGCGCCGCGCGCTCTCGGAGCCTCCGGCGGAGGAGATCCGGATCGATGCTCTCTGCGAGCTCGGCCTGGCCGAGCAGCGGGTCGACCCGCCGGCCGCGGCGGAGCATCTGGCCGAGGCGATCGGGTCGATCGAGGTGCCCCTCCGCCGTGCGCGAATCGCGCTGGAGCTCGGCCGGTCCCTCTTCCGCCTGAACCGGGGGCCGGAGGCGGTCCAGGTGCTGGAGGACGCCGTGGAGCGGCTCGGCGAGGACGAGCCGGAGCTCCGCCAGATACTCGAGGCGGAGCTGATCAACTCAGCCGGCTTCGACTCCGATGTCATCGGCGTCTCGCGCGAGCGCCGTGCGCGAATCGACGAGACGAAGCTGGTCGGCGACGTCGGCCGGGCGGTCATGCTCGCGACCCTGCGCTACTTCGACTCGCGACGTGGCGTGGACCGCGAGGCCGTGAGGGATCTCGCGCAGCCCGAGATGCTCGGCGCCTTAATCGACAGCATGCCGTCGGTGGCGATCTCCTGCGCCGCGACGGCGCTGCTGTACGCGGAGCACGAAGAAGAGCTCGACCTCTTCTTCGAGTGGATGCTCGACGCGTCGAGATCGCGCGGCGAGCTCGTGACGCTCTCGAACATGTTGTGCTTCCGTGGCCTCGCGCGCGCCCAGCGCGGCGATCTCGAGGGCGCGATCGAGGATCTCCGGGAGTCGGACGAGCTCGTTCCGTACCTGACGAGCCAGCAGGGAGCGATCTACTACCGCTCGTATCTCGCGGACGTCCTGACCAACAGCGGTAAGGTGGCCGAGGCGGAGCGGGCGCTCGCAGAGCTCGAGCTGCCGGAGGAGGTCCCGCTTAGCGGCCACATCATCTTCTTCCTCGGCGCCAGAGGCTGGACCCGCCTCGCCCGAGGGGACTTCGAGGGTGCGAGGTCGGACTACGAGCGGCTCGGCCGGTGCATGGAGGCGTTCGACATGCGCAACCCGGCCGTGCTCGCCTGGCGATCACATCTCGCGCTCTCGTTGCTCGGACTCGGCCGGCGTGACGAGGCGCTCGAGCTGGCCCGCGAGGAGGTCGAGCTGGCCAGAGCGTGGGGCGCCCCGCGAGCGCTCGGAGTTGCGCTGCGCACGAAGGCCAAGGCGGAGGGAGGCGACGACGGCGTTGCGACACTGCGCGAGTCGCTGGCGATCCTCCAGGGCTCGCCGGCGAAGCTGGAGCGCGGGCGGACGATGGTCGAGCTCGGTGTCGCGCTGGGCGGCGCCGAACGCCGGCAGCTGCTCTTGGACGGGCTCGAGCTCGCGCGCAAGTGTGGCTCGCTGCCGCTCGTCGAAGAGGCCGAGGAGGCGCTCGCGGCGGCTGACACCGAAGCGGCGGCGGCGGAGTAGTGCGTATTCGCCGGCAGCGGGACGACGGGTTCGCCGTGCGGCGCGTGCTCGTTGCGACGGACCGTTCCGAGACCGCCGAGCGCGCCGTCCGCTTCGCGGCGGAGATGGCGCATCGCTATGACGCCGAGCTGCTGCTGCTCCGCGTATTGCTCTCCGACGACGGGACGCTCGGCGAGACCGGCCGCGAGCTGGCCGAGCACGCACGGGAGATCGCAGGTGAGGCCGGCCGCTCGGCTGTCGTCGTGGCCGATGACCCGGCGGAAGCGATCGTCGCCGCCGCGCAGCGCGAGGAAGCGGACGTGATCGTGGTCGGGAGCGTCGGCATGAGCGGGCGCAAGGAGTTCCTGCTCCACAACGTCCCGAACCGCGTCTCGCACAATGCGCCCTGCACCGTCGTGATCGTCCAGACGAACCAAGGCGCCTCATGACCACGGCGGCGAACGAGCGGCTCCTCGGGCGGGCGGCGCGGATCGCCAGCGTCCTCGGGAAATACGGCTTCACGGAGGCCCGGCGCGACTCCGACCCGCCGGAAGCGCGCGCCCGCCGCCTGCGAGAAGCGCTCGAGGAGCTCGGCCCGACGTTCGCCAAGCTGGGCCAGATCCTCTCCACGCGCCCGGACTTGCTCCCGCCGGAGGCCATCGCCGAGCTCGCCACGCTGCAGGACAGCGTCACGCCGATGAGCGAAGCCGAGGTCGTCATCGTGATGGAGCAGGAGCTCGGCGTGCCGTGGGAAGACGTCTTCGCAAGCATCGAGCCAGAGCCGCTCGCAGCCGGGACGATCGGGCAGGTGCACCGCGCCGTGCTCGAGGACGGAGAGCGGGTAGTCGCCAAGGTGCAGCGCCCGACCGCCCAGGAGGACATCTTCCGGGACCTGAGCCTGCTGGAGCTCTTCGCCGAGAAGACCGCGAACCGCGAGGCGCTGCGGAAGATCGTCGACATCTCGGCGGCGATCGAGCATCTGTCTGAGTCGCTACGCCGGGAGCTCGACTTCAAGCTCGAGGCCCAGAACATCGAGCGCGTCCGAGCGACGCTCGACGGCTTCCCGCGGCTCGCCGCACCCCGCGTCCACGAGAACCTCACCACGAGCCGCCTGCTCGTGCTCGAGGAGATCCCGGGCGTGCCCGTGCGCGAGATGCCCGCGGGCGGCGAGCGGCATGAAGTGGCGCGGCAGCTGCTGGAGTTCTACTACCGGCAGATCCTCGTCGACGGCTTCTTCCACGCCGATCCGCACCCGGGCAACATGCTCTGGTCGGACGGGCAAGTCCACTTCCTGGACTTCGGGATGGTCGGCGAGCTCACGCCCGAGATGCGCGGCAACCTGCTCCTGCTGCTGCTCGCGTTCTGGCAGGAGGACGTCCCGTTCCTGACCGAGGTCGTCCTGATCATGGCCGGCCCCGAGGCGGAGCACGCGGACGCGGCCGGGCTCGAAGCCGACCTCGGCGAGTTGCTGCGGCGCCATCGGCACGCCTCGCTCGGTGAGATCCAACTCGGCCCGCTCCTCCAGGAGATCGCGCAGTCGGCCACCAATCGCGGCGTCCGCCTGCCCGCGTCGCTCGTGCTCACCGGCAAGGCGCTCGCGCAGATGCAGCTGACTGCGACCGAGCTCGACCCGGAGCTAGATCCGTTCTCCGTGGTCGGCCGCTTCCTGATGAAGAACCTGATCACGCGCGCGCAGGCGGGTGTGGAGCCGAAGCGGCTCTTCTACGACGTCTCGAAGCTGAAAGTGCGGGCGGAGCGCCTCGTCGAGTCCTTCGAGCGGATCACCGGCGCGCGGCCGGGGTCCCGGTTCCAGGTCGACGTGCGCGGGATTGCGCCGCTCGAACGGACGATCCGGGTTGCGGCCTGGCGCCTCGCGCTCGCGATCACCGCGGGCTCGGCGCTCGTCGCCGCGGGGACGACCGCGGCGGCGCAGCACCTGGCCCGCTGGGTGCCGATCACCCTCGGCGCGGCGGGCGGCGCGCTGACCCTGATTCTGCTCCTGGATCTCGCGCGCCGCCGCGCGTAGTCCCTACGACGTCATCGTCAGCAGCTTCGCCATCGGGGCGAAGACCAGCTTGCCGTGGTAGCGGGAGTTCACCGCGTAGACGAGTCCGCTCCGGCTCATCGCGGCGTCACGGCTGTAGTAGCCCGCGCCCCCGCCAGTGGCGACCACGACATCCTTCCCTGTCGCCAGTCGCACGGCGTGCAGCTTGCGGGCTGCCGCTCGCCGGGGGTCGACCGAGTAGACCGCAATCTGACCGGACGCCGCGAGGTGTCCCGGCTTGAGCAGCGGTGTCGAGACCGCAACCGGCCAGCTGTGCAGGAGTGCGCCGGTCTTCCAGTTGTAGACGTCGAGCGTCTTCCTCTCGGTCAGGACGACGAGGGTGGTGCCGCTGAGCGCGACCTCTTGTGCCGAGCTGGGCGTGATCTCCCTGAGCAGCGCGCCGCCGGCGGAGTAGACGCCGATGGTGGCTGGAGCAGCTGCACCGGGTCCGTCCGGCCACGCCTCGGTTGACTGCAGAACCGCGATCCTCCCGGTCGACCGACTCGGACATGATCGCGCCCGGCCCCGCCGCAATCGGCTTGAGTGCCGTCGGAGTGATCAGCTGCAGCCGCTGCGCGGTGCAGGTTCCGTCCTTCAGGGACGACCACCAGGTGCTGACCGCCAGGACGTCGCCGGAACCGGCCGCGCCTGCAATCCAGGCGCCGTGCCACACCTCGAGCGCGGGGTCTTCACCGCCCAGGTACCTACGCGCCGACCTCAGCAGCCGGCCGCGCTCGCCGACGGGCGCCGTGAACAGCCGCTCAGTCGTCTGATAGCTGTTTCCGATCACGTAGCGCGTGATCCAGGCGACGCGTCTGCCGGCGAGCGCGACCTCGCCGATGTCCTTGCCGTACTTGCCACGCTGCAAGGACACCGTCCCGGTCGCGGTGTTCCAGACATAGACCTTGCCCCCGCTTGCGTACGCGACACGAGCTCCGTCCATCGCCAGCGTGGCGATGGGTTTCGCGCTGATCCTCGGGCGGAATCTACTGAGCGGGCGATTAGCGACGCCTGGCGAGCGCACGAACGAGGCGGCGTTCGACCAGGAACGCGACGACGCTCATCAGCGTTCCGAGGATCATCCGCTCGAACCGTCTCCGCACGCTACGAGGCTAGCCCAGGACGAGGCTCGCCGTGCCGCTCAGGTCGAGCCAGGTCTCGTATGGGCCCTGCACGATCCGGATCATGATGGTCTCGCAGTGGCGGCAGCGGACGACGATCCCGGCGCCGAGGTAGACGTCCAGCCGGGCGACTTCTTCGTGCGCCCCGCAGCCGCCGCACACCGACCCGGCCGCGGTCAAGTCGGCGCCGAAGAGCTCGAGCAGCAACCCGCCGATCGCGTTTCCGTCGAGCTTCAGGTCTTCCATCAGCCCGTCGCTCCGAAGCGTTCGGTGCGGATCCACGCCGGGTCGTAGCCGAGGCGGACGAGGCCGTCGGCGCCCGCGTCGACGAACCGGGTCGAGCCGCACACGAAGACCCTCGGGCCTTCGCCGGCCGGGAACGCGACTTCGCGCAGGAGCTCGTCGTCGATGCGCCGCGCGTAGCCCGTCCAGCCCGGTGGCTGCTCCCTCGTCAGCGTGTGCACGACGTCGAGCCCGAGCGACTCGAGCTCGTCCCGGTAGATCACGTCCTCCCAGGTTCGCGAGGAGTAGAGGAGACGCATCGGCGCCGTCGCTCCTCCCTCCCGGGCCCGGTGCCGTGCCATCGCCATCAGCGGCACGACCCCCGAGCCGCCCGCCACGAGCAGCACCGGCGCCGGATCATCGGCGTCCCAGACGAAGTAGCCCCCGATCGGGCCGCGCACCTCGAGCTGGTCGCCTTCGCGGGCCTCGTCCACGAGGTACGGCGAGACCTCCCCGTCCTCGAGCCGCTCGACCGTGAGCTCGAGCCCGTCGCCGGGCGCGGAGGCGATCGAGTAGCTCCGCTGAGCCTGATAGCCGTCTTCGGCCGTCAGCCGCACGTCCACGTGCTGTCCCGCGCGGTGGCCTTCCCAGCCCGGCACGTCAAGCTGCAACGTGCGCACGCGCGGGGTCTCTTGCACGCTGCCCGCGACGGAGGCCGCGAGCCACGTCAGTCGCCCCAGTACCGCTGCTCCTGCCAGGGGTCACCCCTCAGGTGGTAGCCGTTCGACTCCCAGAAGCCGGGCTCGTCCTCGTCCCGGAGCTCGAGCCCGCGCACCCACTTCGCGCTCTTCCAGAAGTACAGGTGCGGGACGAGCAGCCGCGCGGGCCCACCGTGCTCCGGGTCGAGCGGCTCCCCGTCGTAGCCGTAGGCGACCCAGGCCTTGCCGTCGGTGAGGTCCTCGAGCGGGAGGTTCGTCGTGTAGCCGCCGTCGCAGAACGCGAGCGCGTAGGCCGCGTCGTGCTCGACGCCTTCGAGCAGGGCGTCGACCGTGACGCCCTCCCATGTCGTATCGAGCTTCGACCACTTCGTGACGCAGTGGATGTCGACCGTGACCGCCTCGCTCGGGAGCGCACGGAACTCCTCCCACGTCCACCTGACCGGCTCGGCGCCGCCGCGGATGTCGAACGTCCACTCCTCGAGCGGCGTGTGTGGCGTCGGGCCCGCCGAGAGAACCGGGAAGTCGTCGGTCAGGTACTGGCCCGGCGGCACTCGGTCCGGGGGGCCGTCACGACGGCGGCCTCTGAATCCGCGAGAGACGACCACGCCGCAATCCTCTCATCTGGAGACGGCGAGGAGTGTTGGCGTCGTCCTCCCGCCGCGCCGCGGGACCAGCACGGTTACGAACGCGGACTGGTCCCCGAGCGCGGTCGTCCAGAGCATCCGAGCAGTCGGCCGTGGGCGATGCGGGCACGGCAGGTGCTCGCCCTGGCGCGTGTGGCCGCGCTCGTGGCCGCGGCCCTGCCCTGCGAGCGGCGCGATCTCGTAGAGAACCCGAGCCTTGCCGTTTCCGAGCGGGGAGAGCCGCAGCTGCTGGGAGCAGCGCGAGGCGCGCACGTAGAGGATGCTCGCCCCGAGCAACGACGGGTTCAGGAGCAGCGCGCTACGAGAGTGGCGAAGCGTGCGCCGCTTGCCGGTCGCAAGGTCGATCGAGATCAGCGCGCTTCCCTTCGGCGAGGCGTAGTGGAAGAGCACGACGTCTCCTGCGAGCACGGGCCGGCCTAGCTGGCCCGCAGGGCGGCGCCGAGAAAGGGCTATCGCGTGCGTCGGGTCGGTGATCGACCGGACCAGGATCTGCTCGCTCGCGTCGCGGTACCCGGCCCGGTAGACGAGCCACTTGGTCGAGACGGCAAGCTTGTCGACGCCGGGAATCGTCAGCTGGAGGACGGGCGTCAGCGTCTCGCGTGCGGCGAGGGTGACCGTGTCGCCGGAGCGCCAGGCGATGAGCGTGTCTCCGACCGCCGGGTCCTTCCCCGGGAGCTGGGTCCGCTGGCCGTTCCGCAGCAGGAATCCGGCGACACCCGGCTGCATCCAGGCGAGGTCGGTGCCGAACACACTCGGGTCGCCTGCCGGCTTGGCGACCGTACCCGCGGCTCGGGCCTCCCCGGCGAGCGCGACGAGAAGCGAGGCGGCCGCGAGTAGCCGCAGCACCCGCAGGCCGCGAGGCCGCTCGGCGAGGGCCGTCTCGTCACCGCGCGCGGCGAGCACGACGACCGGCAGCGCCCGGCCGGCGGCGAAGCTGAGCCCGATCACGAAAGCCGAGACGACGCTCCCGACTGCGGCGCTGAGCGGCAGCAGCGCCCAGAGCGCAGCGGCCGGGACGAAGGTCGAGACGCCGGTACCGAGCAGCGCGCCGTAGAGGAAGAGTGCGAGGGGAAGCGGCATCGTCCTGCGCCAGCGCTCGGGCACCTGGAAGCGAACCTGCGGGCGAACACGCAGCGCGGCGGCATCCGCCACGACCGCGAGCACGATGACGGTGAGAAGGACGGCACGCGGCACGTGCACGCTTGCGCCCAGCAGGCCCAGCCCGCCGAAGACCACGGCTGCGCCGAGCACGAGCCCGGTCGTGAACGAGACCCCTCCGGCAGCCAGCCCTCGCGATCCGCTTGCCGCACCGACGGTGCCGGCCATCGAGAGGCTTCAGGGCGACCAGGCGCCGGCGAGCCCGACCAGGAACGCGGTCAGGGCGAGCGCGGATGTCAGCATTTGATCTTGGTGTCGTAGTACATGACGCAGAACACCTTGCGGCCGCGGTAGCAGTAGCCCGTGAGCGCCGCGTCGCCGTTGATCCGGTTCCGGACGTACCCGCAGCAGTCGACGAGCCGGCGCACGTGACCGCGGCAGCAGCGGTACCAGGCGCCGTCGATCTGCGGCCGGAAGTGGAACTCCTTGCCGGCCGCCGAGCAGACGCGGGTGCGCGGCGCCGGTGGGAGCGGGCGCCCGTCGGGATCGCGGAGGAGCTCCTCCTCGGCGTCGACGGGTCTCCCGTGCGCGTCGACGGGCCGGCCGAGATCGTCGACGGGATGGCCGTCCCGGGCGCGGAGCGGGAAGCCGTAGCGGTCGATCCGCGGCAGCCCCGTCGGGTG
>JBKPLR010000088.1:0-19375 GCA_046731695.1 Actinomycetota bacterium | reverse complement strand
CTCTCGCGCCTGCCGCGTCGCGTCGGCCAAGTGGCGGACCGGCTCGAGACCGGCACGCTGAAGGTCGGCGTCGTGCCGACCGACCTCGAGGGGACTGAGCACATGTTGCGCTCGGTTGCCAACCGGGTCGGAGCCTCGCTCATCGTCGTTGGGCTGCTGATCGCCTCGGCGCTCATGGCACGGGTGAGCCACGTCGTCGCCCTGGTCGGGTTCTGCCTCTCGGGCGCGCTTGGGCTCTACATGATCTGGCGAATCATCAGAACTCCGGGTGAGTTGTAGAGGAAAAGCGCCGATCGCCACGAATCGGGCGCCAGAAGCTCCTCCTCTCCCCTAAAAGCGGCGGCCCTCGGGCCGTCGCTTTTTCACGGGAATACCGCTGCGGCGCCGGTCGTATAGCCCTACAGTTCCCGGCTCATGGATCTGGACACCGTCAAGCTGACCGATCTGGCCTCGTGCGGAGGCTGCGCCGCGAAGTACTCGGCCGCGCGCCTCGAGCAGCTCCTGGCCGGGTTCGTGCCGGCCGAGGCCGAGAACCTCCTCGTCGGGCTCGCTCCTGCCGACGACGCAGCCGTCTACCGGCTGGACGACGAGCGCGCGCTGATCTTCACGCTCGACTTCTTCCCGCCGGTCGTCGACGACCCCGGCGATTACGGAGCGATCGCGGCCACGAACGCCCTCAACGACGTCTTCGCGATGGGCGGCACGCCGCTCCTTGCGCTTTCGATCGCGGCGTTCCCCGAGGAGCTGCCGATGCAGATGCTCGCCGAGATCTTCGCGGCCGCCGATCGGCAGGTGCGCGCCGCGGGCGGTCTCCTCGCCGGCGGCCACACGATCCGAGACGCCGAGCCGAAGTACGGCCTGGCCGTGGTCGGCACCGCGCATCCGAACGGGATCTGGCCGAAGAACGGCGCTCGGCCCGGCGACGTGCTCTTCTTGACGAAGCCGCTCGGGACGGGCCTGATCATGTCCGGCTACAAGCGAGGCGACGCCGGCACGCAGCAGCTCGAGCGGGCCATCGGCTGGATGCGGACGCTGAACGACCAGGCGGCGGACGTTCTCCGCGGCAACGAGCCGCACGCGGTCACGGACGTGACCGGCTTCGGGCTCTTCGGCCACGCCCACGAGGTGGCGGAGCGGAGCGGCGTGCGGATCCTGCTCGAGTCCGCGCGGTTCCCGGCGATCGACGGAGCGCTCGACCTCGCGCGCCACGGCGTGCGCACGAGCGGCGACCCGCGTAACCGCGACTTCGCGGGGCGCCACCTAGAGCTGCGGCGAGTACCCGAGACGCTGGTCGCGCTCGGTTACGACCCGCAGACCGCCGGCGGGCTCCTCGTCTCCGTCGCCGCCGAGCGCGCCCCCGCGCTGGAGGCCGAGTTCGAGTCGCGCAAGCTCTTCATCCGCCGGGTCGGCCGCGTCGAGGAGGGCTCCGGCGTCGTCGTCGAGTGAGGTGATCGCCCGGGGGATGATCCACGGGCGGTTCCAGCCCTTTCATAACGGCCACCTGGAATACCTCAAGGGAGCAGCCGCGCGCTGCAACGAGGTCTTCGTCGGGATCACGAACCCGGACCCGGTGCGGATCAAGCCCGAGGACTCGGACCCGCTGCGCCACCTGCCGGAGTCAAACCCGTTCTCGTATGTAGAGCGCCTCCTCATGGTGAAGGCCGCAGCCGCAGATGCCGCGATTGACCTCGCTCGGCTCCACGTGATCCCGTTTCCGGTCAACGAGCCGGAGCTCTGGCCCGCGTATGTCCCCCCCGACGTCGTGCAGTTCATCCGCCTGTTCTCCGACTGGGGCGGAACGAAGCTGGAACGGCTACGCGAAGCAGGCTACGAGGTCGTCGTGCTCGACGAGGGCTCGTCGAAGGAGGTCTCCGGTGCGGACGTTCGGTCGGCGTTGCGAGAGGGCGGTGACTGGGAGAGCCTGGTTCCGACGGGCGTCGCTACCGTGTTAAAGCGCATCGAGCACGCTGTAAGGGTCGTGTAAGCCCGCAGAACTTTTCGCTCGGCCCTCCGTTTCACCTTACGACAAACGCCGCCAACCCAGGGGGTTGAGTCATATGCGCAGCTTCGTTTTCGCGATGGTGGCCGCATTCACGCTCGCCGTTACCGGGGCTTCACAGTCGGCTTCGGTCGTCACAAAGGGCGTGGCCATCAAGGCGACCGGCTTCTCGCCGGCAAACGTCTCCATCGCGACCACCGACGCGGTCAAATGGACGAACCGCGACACGAAGGACCATCAGGTCGTCGCCAACAACGGGGCATTCGCCTCGGCGATCATCAAGCCGGGCAAGAGCTACTCGCACACGTTCAACACGGCCGGAACCTTCCGGTACCACGACGCGCTCCACCCGGCGCTGACCGGGAAGATCGTCGTCAAGGGGCCGCCTCCTGCCGTGACGATCGGTGCGTGGGTACCCATCCTCACTTACGGCGAGTCGACGCACATCTCAGGCGTCCTCACCAACAAGAAGTCTGGCGAGACCGTGACGGTCTACGCGCAGCAGGTCGGCCAGACGTCGCCCATGCTGATTGCCACGCTCCTGACCGGGACCAACGGAGCCTGGGACCTCACGATCCATCCGACGATCCTGACGACCTACCAGGCACGATGGAAGACGACGTCGAGCCTGTCCGTCTCGGTGAACGTTCGGCCGCTCGTGCGCTTCTCGGCCGCAAAACGCTACGGCTCGGTGAAGGTCAGGACCATGACCTCGCTCAAGGGCAAGAGCGTCTTCATCCAGCGCTTCACGCAGTTCCACCAGTGGGTGACCATGCGGCGGGTCGTCCTCGGCAACAACTCCAGCAAGCTGTTCCGCTTCAAGAACCTCAAGCGCGGGCGCTACACGCTGCGCGCCTTCATTCCGGCCAAGCAGGCGGGCCCGGGGTACCTCGATGGGCTCAGCAAGACCATCAGGTACCGCCGGAGGTAGTCCTCGTACACCGCGGCGCGGGGTAGCCTCCGCGCCGCGGTGTACCCCATAGTCGTTTTCCTCCTAGATGGGCTCGCCGACCGGGCGCACGAGGTGCTCGGCGGGCGCACAGGGAACGAGGCTGCCGAGACGCCGAACCTCGACCGGCTCGCCTCACAGGGCTCGTGCGGCTTGCTCTATGCGGTCGGGCCGGGGCGCGCGCCTTCGAGCGAGGTCGCGCATTGGTCGATCCTGGGCTACCTCGAAGACGAGTTTCCCGGCCGCGCGGTGTTCGAGGCGTTGGGCCGCGGGCAGGAGGTGAGCGACGAGCACGTCTTCGCCTACGCGGCGCTCCGTCCGGCCGAGCGCCGTGAGGACGGCTGGTGGCTTACCGGCCGGCCCGACCCGGTGAGCGACGCGGATGAGGCGCAGCGGCTGGTGGAGCGCTGTGACGGGATCGAGGTCGACGGGTTGCGGTTCGACCTGACCGAGGTCTGGCGAGGAGAGGCCGTCCTCCGGATCTCCGGGGGCGCCGATGACCGCGTCACGGACAGCGACGCCTTCTTCCGTGCGTGGCAGCCGCTCCTCCGTCCGCAGCCGCTCGTCCCCGAGGCCGAGCGCACCGCACGGGCCTGCGAGGAGTGGACTCGCGAGGTGATGCGCCGCCTGGAGGGCGAGCGCTTCAACGTGATCACGCTCAAGTGGTTCGGCCGCCCGCGCGCGGCGCCGACCTTCCTCCAGCGTCACGGCGTCACGGGTGCGTTCGCGGCCGACTCGGCCTTCCTGCGTGGCCTGGGAAAGGCTCTCGGGCTGGAGCCGGTCGAGGCGCCCGAGACCGACGATCCCATTGCGGACATGGGTGGGCGCATCGAGCTGTCCCGGCAGCGGCTGGACGCCGGCGACACCTTCGTCTTCTGCCACCAGAAGACGACCGACGCCGCCGGCCACACGAAGGATCCGACGATCAAGCAGGCGACGATCGAGCGGCTCGACGCGGCGCTCTCCGACCTGCCGACTGAGCGTGCAATCGTGTGCGTCACCGGCGACCACGCCACCCCCGCGTCGCCGGACGTGATCCATTCCGGCGATCCGGTGCCGTTGCTGGTTGCTGGACCGGGAGTGCGCGCGGACGGGGTCGAGCGCTTCGGCGAGCTCGAGTGCTCCCAGGGAATTCTCGGCCAGCTCCGCGGGCCTGATCTCATGCCCGTGCTGCTCAACGCCGCCGACCGGCCGCTCTTCCTGGGCTCGCGGCCGACGCCGTTCAAGCACGCCGACGGCTACCCGGCGCTCCTGGAGCCCCTCGTCTAGTGGATCTTCGGACGACCGCCGTTCGCAGGCTGGAGCTCTCGGCGGCCGGCTTCCTGCGGCTGGCGCTTGCCTCCGTCGGCGTCCTCTGGCTGATCATGGTTACCGGCGCGGCCGTCCGGCTGACCGATTCCGGGCTCGGCTGCCGCCACTGGCCCGGCTGCGAGAAGGGACACCCGCTCCCGGCGAAGGACTACCACGCGTACATCGAGTTCGGCAACCGCGTCCTCGGCGGAGTGACGATCGCCGTCGTGCTCCTCACCGCTCTTGCCGCCGGGCGCACTCCGGCGCTCGGGCGCAGTGCCCGCCGCCTGGCCTGGGTCGTCTTCGCGGGGACGCTCTTGCAGGCCCCGCTGGGCTACCTCGCGGTGAAGACCGATCTCCGCTGGCCGGTGGTGGCGGCGCACCTTCTGCTCTCTGCGCTGGTGCTCGCCGGCGCCGTGGTGCTCTCCTTTCTCGCAGTGCGAGGCGTCGAGCCTGTGGTTCCCGTGGAGCTGAGGCACGTCGCGCTCGCTGTGGGGCTCGCGGCGTTGGCCCTCCTAGTCACCGGGACGCTTGCGACCGCCGCCGGGCCGCATTCGGGCGGCGGCGCAGAGCACGTAGATCGGCTGTGGCGCCTCCAGCCGCTCGTGTACGTCCATGCGGTTGCCGTCGGAGTCTTCGGCCTCGGGCTTGTCTTCGTCCTCGGCTACCTCGCGGCGCGCCGCGGCCGGGCGCCGCGGGTGTTCCAGCTCGGGCTCGGGGTGCTCGCGGCGCTCCTTGTGCAGATGGTGATCGGCGAAATTCAGTACCGGACCCACCTGCCGTGGCCGGTCGTGCTCGCGCACGTGGGCCTCGCAGCGGCGGTCTGGGCAGGTGTCGTCGCCTTCGTGACGATTCTGTGGCGTCCGCCCGCGTCGCTCGTCGCGAGGCGCGCGTAGACTGCGCCCATGGCCGACGAGCTTCGCGTCCATAGCCGGCCGCAGCTCACACGGCCCGTGCTGATCGGGGCCTTTCGGGGCTGGAATGACGGTGCGCAAGCGGCTTCGCTGGCGGCCGGATACCTCGCGAAGACATGGTCGGCGGAGCGGTTCGCAGACGTCGACCCGGAGCACTTCTTCGACTTCCAGGCGACGCGGCCGCACGTCTCGCTGGAGGACGGCCTCACCCGGCGGATCGATTGGCCGGAGACGGCCTTTTACCACGCGCGGCCGGATGGACTCGACCGCGACGTGGTGCTGCTGCTGGGGATCGAGCCGAACCTCCGTTGGCGCACCTTCAGCGAGCTCTTGATCGGGCTCGCGCGGGAGCTCGGCGTCGAGCTGATGATCACGCTCGGCGCGCTGCTCGCCGACGTCCCGCACACGCGCCCGGCTCCGGTGACCGGGAGCGCGAGCGACCCCGACCTCGTTCAGCGCCTCGGGCTCTCGTCCTCCCGGTACGAGGGACCGACCGGAATCGTCGGCGTCCTCCACGACTCCTGCAAGGCGGCCGGCATTCCGTCGGCAAGCCTGTGGGCCGCGGTACCGCACTACGTCTCGCTGACACCGAGCCCGCGTGGCGCGGTTGCGCTCTGCGAGCGGCTGGGCGGCCTGATCGGCGTCGAGGTCGACGTCGAGGAGCTCGAGGAGGCGGCACGGAGCTACGAGGAGCAGGTCAGCGAGGCGGTCGCCTCGGACGAGGAGACCGCGGCGTACGTCGAGGATCTGGAACAGCGGGTCGACCAGCTCGAGGAGACGGAGGCGACGGACCTGCCGTCGGGCGACGCGCTCGCGGCCGAGCTCACGCGCTTCCTCCGCGAGCGCGAGCAGAACGGCGGCGGCGAGGACGCCGCTCGCGAGCAGTGAGTTGAAGCGGGCGCACGGGCTAAGCCCGCACGCCCTCTTAGCGGCACCGCAAGCGGCGCCTTAGCCGAAGGTAAAGGCGTACGCCGAGATGCCCGAGGCGAAGCGCAGCTCGAGCAACCCCTCGCGCTCGCGCGAGTAGCGCAGCAGCGTGTAGAGGCGGCTCAGGCCGCCGACCCGAACCGTGCGCACGCGCGCGCCGTCGACGTAGACCTGCACCGGCCCGTGCCCGCCGAGCACGAGGTAGACGTCCTGCGCGAAGAAGTGCAGTCGCAGCCGTGCCCGCTTGCCGGCGACGATGCGCTGGCGCTCCACCTTCCAGAGCCCGTCGTAGGTGAGCTCGTCGGGCGGAAGCGAAAGCGAGAAGCGGTAGATCGAGAACCGACCCGGGAGGATCTGTGAGCCCTTGTAGCGCTCGAGCCGCTCCCAGCCGAGGTACGACTCAGGAGTGGTCAGGTGCTGCGGCGTCATGTCCTTCACGGACGCGAGCTGCGCGCCGGCGGACATGCCGAGCAGTTGTCGGATCTTCTCCTCGGTGCCGGAGTAGTCTCCCTCGCCTTCCTTGATCTCGCGCACGCGGCCGCGGCGGTCGATGAGGTACTCGGTCGGCCAGGCGCTGTTGTGGTACGCGTTCCACGTCGCCGCGCGGTTGTCGATCGCAACCGGATAGCGGACGCCGAGCTCTTTCGTCGCCTTGCGGACGTTCGAGACGACGTGCTCAAAGGCGAACTCGGGCGTGTGCACGCCGACGATTACGAGGCCCGCCTTGCGGTAGGCGGCATCCCACGCCTTCAGGTGCGGCAGCGTGCGGAGGCAGTTGATGCACGAGTACGTCCAGAAGTCGACGAGCACGACCTTGCCTCGCAGCCTCTTGGTCGTCAGCGGCTTCGAGTTGATCCACGAAGAGATTCCGGCGAAGTTCGGCGCCTGGCCGAAGTCCTGCAATGCCTTCGTCGGCGCGGAGACGCAGCGCTGGCCGAGTTGCTTCCGGACCGAGCAGTTCTTCTCGCCGATCGCCTCCTGGAGCGGGTCGGTGTAGTTCGGAAACCACGTTTGAAGCTTTTTGTCGAAGTCGAGCGCGATCCCGAGTGCCGCCACCCCGATGACGATTCCCAGTCCGACTCGAAGGCCTTCGACCCGACGAAGGCGCCCGGATCCCCTGCGAGCGGCGAGGGCGATCGCGAGCAGCGTCGCCGCGACACCCGCCACGTAGAAGAGCGCGATGGCAACACGCTCGGGTCCGGACGCAGTCGCTGACGTCCCCGCAACCGCGGTCAAGACGGTCCCCGCGCACGGCGCGAAGACGAGGCCGAGGCTCGCGCCGAGTAGGAAGCCGCCCCCGAGGTCGCCTCCGGGTCTGCGGCTCAGCCGCGCGAGCGGACGCTCGAGCCACCTGCCGAACCGCGGCACGATCAGGCTCGCCGCGACGACGAAGAGCAGGGCGATCGCGGCATCGCGCAGCAGGTCCTGGGGGAGGCCCAGCCGGTCGAGGATCCAGGTGAGGGTGAGCAGCGAGACGAGGAACGTCGCGACGAGCCCGGCGATGATCGCGTACGGGCGCCGACGCCCTCCGCTCGCTCCGCCGGCGAAGACGATCGGCAGCACCGGGTACGCGCAGGGCGAGATCGCCGTTACGACCCCCGCAAGGAAGGCGACGAAGTAGACGAGCACTTGGCCGAAGGGTTACGCCTCGGCGGCCGGGGCGGTTTCGGCCTCCGGCTCGGGCGTTGCGGCTTCGCCGTTCTGCGCTTGCTGCTGCTGCTGCCGGGCCCGCTGACCTTTCTTCTTGCGCTTCCGCCGTCGGCGGCGCGAGCGGCCCGAGTGGGCCTTCGGTGCGGGCAGGTTGTCGGCGAGTGCGTTCGCGACCTCCTGGATCGTCCCGAGGCGCTCGCGGGCAGCGTCGATCAGCTGGTTCGCTCGGGGCGTGTATCCCTCGGCTGAAGCGAGCAGTGCGGCTCCGACCTCCCGCGGCTGCTCGAGAGCAGCGTTGACGAGCTTCGCCGCGTTCTCTTCGTGCCGGTGGCCGCGCGAGTTCGCGAGAGCCCCTAGCAGGCGCTTCGCCTCGGGAAACTCCCCGCTAGCCCGGCGGTCCTGCACCTTGCGCGTCGCGCGCGCGAGTCTCCAGGTCCAGCGCGCGAGGATCTGCTCCGGCGCGTCGACCTTGTTCTCCCCGAGCGCCCGCAGGAGCGTGCGGACGCCGTGCACGCGGTCCTTCTCCCAGGTCGGCGCCTGCGTCACGAGCGTGACCAGGTCGTCGAAGCTCGCCCGGTCGACGGTCATCGAGACGCGGTCCGCGAGAGCGGTCAGGCGAAGGCGCCGGTTCGGGTTCTCGGCCGCGCAGGCCATCAGGAACTGCTCGAGTGCGGCCTTGGTAGCCGCGTTCCCCTCCGTGAACTTCTTGACGAACTCCACCCGTTCGTCGAAGCGGACGTTGCGGCCTGCGATCGTCGCCCAGTAGAGCTGCTCGTCCTCGTCGAGGTACCTCGGGTCGACGCGCTGCCACTCGCGCGTGATCACGGCGAGCCGGCGCTGCACGTCCGGCGTCACGGGCACGAGCCACGGTGCGGGCGAGAGCTTGCGCCGCGCCCGCCGCTGCACCCGCCGCCGCGGGGCCGGCGTCACCCGCGCGCCCTCGCGGTAGAAGTCGGCGTCCAGCAGGCTGTGGAGCGAGACCACGCGCTCGCTGTGCGTCGCCGCCTTGGGCACGAAGTCGACGACTACTCCGGCCTCTTTGCGCGGGTGGGTGCGCATGATGCGCCCGATCCGCTGCTGGTAGACGCGTTTCGAGGCAGTCGGCGCGAGGTGCATGACCACCGTCGCGCGCGGAGAGTTCCAGCCCTCCGCGAGGAGCATCGCGTTGATCAGGATGTTGAGCTCGCCCCGCTCGTACGCGGCGAGTGTCTCGGCGAGCTGCACCGGCGGCGTACGGCCGCTCACCGCCTGCGCTTTGAGGCCGGCGGCCCGGAACTCCTTGGCGAGGTTGTACGCGTGGTCGACGCCAGCCGCGTACACGATCCCCGGGGTGTTGTCGAACCGGTCGCGGTAGAGGCTCGCGGCGGCCTGGTTCAACGCCGTGTGGTCGAGGACGGCGGCGAGTGCGCGCTCCTCGAAGTCACCGCCGACGATCGGCACCGACGAGATCGCGGCGGCCGGCGGGACACGCAGCGTGCGAAGCGGCGCGATCAGGCCTCGTCGCGCGGCGTCGCCGAGCGGAAGCTCGTCGATCGACGCGGGGAAGACGTCCGACACCTGCTTCGCGATCAGCTGCTCGGTCGCCGTCATGCCGATGAAGATCGGCTCGGAGAAGCCGCGGATCGCCTTGCTCGTCTTCTCGCCGAGCGCCGTGTGCGCCTCGTCGCAGATGACGAGGTGGTACGCGTTCGGGTCGAGGTCGCCCCAGTGGCGCGCAAACCAAGCGTAGGTCTGGACCGTGACCGGGTTGGAGACCTTCGGCTTGGCGCCCTTCTCGATCGCGTCGTTGAACCGCTCGCCGTAGCCCTCGGCGGTGAGCTCGCGGTGAAACTGCGTCACGAGGAGGCGGCGGTGCGTGAGGATCAGAACGCCCAGCGAGCGTGCGGCCTCCACGAAGCCCGCGGCGGCGATCGTCTTGCCCGAAGCCGTCGGGTGGCGGAACCGGTAGCGGCGGACTGCACCCGGGTCCTTGCCGACGTACTCCTCGGGGAGCTTCAGCTCCTCGGTCAACTGGATGCCGAGATCGTCCTCGGTCTCCTCTTCTTCCTCCGCGGCCTCGACCTGGCCGTTCCCGTTCAACTCGGGTTCGATCTGCGTCGCCGCGATCAGCTCGGTGAGCATCCCGGCAAGCGCGTCGATCTGGTGCCGGCGCAGCTCTGTCCCGGAGGCGAGGCGTGGCGGACGCTCGCTGAGCACGCGCTCGAGCCCGAGCATGAGCGCGTACCGGATCTTCCAGCCGTACGACGGTTCCTCGGCGCCGCCTTCCATCTCGGCGAGCGCGTCGTCGAGCGCGCGGCGGCGTGCGGTGCCCTCTGCGAGAGCGACTGCAGGGTCTTCGTCCGGGTGGAGAAAAGGCTCTCCTGCCCAGGCTTCTGCGCGGAGTGCGGCGGCGCTGAGGCCGTCCGCAGCCTCCGGAGCTAGCGTCGGCTGCTTGATGGCTTCTTGCATGTCTGGCAGCGCGTCTTGCTGCCGAATCTCAGGAAGAGAGCGAGCTCGCGGTTGGTCCCCCAGGCGAGCTTCGCCCTCACATAGTACCCCATCCAGGCGCTACAGAGGTGTGCCGCTTCCTCCCAAACCGCCGAAAACGGCGAACGGATTCTGGGGCGTGACCTCCCAGACGAGCTCGCCGCCGGGCTCGACCTCGCCGTGCAGCCGGAGGGCAAGGGCGCGGGCCTCTTCCTCGGACGACGCGCCGACGACGAGGTACCTGTACCTCCGGACGACCTTGTAGCCCTCGCGCTCGAGCTCGTCCGCCTGCTTCACCGCCTCGTCGTGCGAGTCGTATTCGACCCGCACCTCCCACGGGGCGTAGCCACGATCGAGCTCCTCTTCTTCCCAGGTCTCCTGCGGCGGCTCGTTCGACCAGCGCTCTTCGTCGGGAAGCCAACGCTCGACCTCGGAGGTCCGTGCCTCGATGCCTTCCTCGGCGAGCTCCGCTTCGACGATCTGCCGCGCGTGGTCGGCCTCCTGTGCGGACGAGGCGTAGACGAAGAGCTCGTTGTCGTCCTGTGAAACGGCGAGTCGCCTGCCTTCGAGCTCCCTGGCAAGGCGCTTGGCCTCGTCCGAGCCCAGGTCGAGCCCGAGCCGGTCTAGCAGGCCCTCGCCGTGCTCCTCGGGCACCTTGATCCGGATGCGCCAGTCGTCGCTCATGCAGCTGCCCTCCTCTTCCAACGGCCCGTCTGCTCGAGGTACTTCGTGATTCCGCCGAGCCAGAACGGCCATCCGGCGCCGAGCAGGAGCGCGGTGTCGACGTCTTTGGCCTCGGCCACGACGCCCTCTTCGAGCAGGTGGTGGATCTCGTCCGCGATCGCCTCGAGCGCGGCTTCGAGGATCTCGTCTTGCGTCTTCGGCTCGTCGCCCTGCACGGCGATCTCGTCGTTGCCCTCGGCGTAGTTCGCGAGGGTCTGCGAGAGCGGGAACCGGCCGGGGTAGGCCTCGTTGAGCGTCTGCAGGACGTGGTTGGCGACGCGCGGCCCGACCATCTGAAGCAGCACCGACGGCGCCATTGGCAGGCCCAGCCGGAGGATCGCCTCATCGGTCTCCTCGACGGTGTTCCCGTGCTCGATGGCCTCCAGGACGACGGACGACAGGCGCGTGAGGACGCGGTTGACGACGAACGCTGGGGCATCCTCAACGAGCACCGGGCGCTTGCGGAGCTTCTCGGCGAAAGCCCAGGCCGTGGCGAGCGTGACGTCGTCCGTCTCGTCGGTGCGGACGAGCTCGACCAGCGGGAGGACGGCGACCGGGTTGAAGAAGTGGATCCCGACATCCGCGCCCATCTCGGCGACCGAGAGGCTGGAAGTGTTCGTGGCCAGAATGCAGTCGTCCTTGACGTGCTCACGGAGCTCGCGGAAGACCTGCTGCTTGATCTCGAGCTCCTCGAAGACGGCTTCGAGGACGAGATCGCAGTCGGCGAACCCCTCGTAACCGGTGGACGCCGAGACGAGGGACGCGAGGAACGTGGCCTTGCCCTCGTCGTAGCGTCCCTTTGCGACCTGTTCCTGGAGGGCTTCTTCGATCGCTTTGCGGGCGCTGGCGAGCGCGCGTTCATCCACGTCGCGCATCGCGACGGGGACCTCCAGGCGTCGGAGGACGAGCGTCGCGAGCTGCCCGGCCATCAGACCGGCGCCGACGACGCCGACCTTCTTGATCTGCCTGGGCTCGTCTTTCGGCTTCCCCGGCGGATTCTTGGCGCGGCGCTCGACGAGGTCGAACGCGTAGAGGGACGCCTGGGCTTCGCGGCCGGGGAGGAGCTCGCCGACGGCTTCCTCCTCCGCGCGGTAGCCCTCTTCGATCGTCCAGCCGGAGCAGGCGCCCTCGATCAGGTCGAGCGCCTTGTACGGGGCGGGCGCGGCTCCGTGCACCTGCCCGTCGAGCCGGCCGCGAGCCTTCCGTAGCACGTCCTTGTCGGACAGGTCCGAGGGACTTTCCCTGGGACCTGTCCGTTTGGCCGCAAGCTCGAGGGCGAAGGCGAGCGACTCGTCGAGGAACTCGGCCGGTTCCAGAAGGCGGTCGGAGAACCCGAGCTCGAACGCCTCCGGACCGCTCAGCATCCGGTTTTGCCGCATCGGGTTCGCGACGATGAACTTCACCGCGGTCTCTGTCCCGACTAGCCGCGGGACGAGCTGCGTCCCGCCCCAGGCGGGGAAGATCCCCAGGAAGCACTCCGGGCAGGCGAAGTGCCGCACGGAAGTCGAGATCGTCCGGGCGTCGCAGTGGAGCGCCAGCTCGACGCCGCCGCCCAGGCACGCGCCGTTCACCGCGGCGACGGTTGGATACGGCAGCGCACGAAGACGCCCGAAGAGCTCGTGGCCGGCTCGGCTGCCTTCCATCGCGAGCTCTCGCGTCGCGTTCGGGAACTCGGTGATGTCGGCGCCGGCCGCGAAGACAAACGGCTTCCCAGTGACGACGAGCGCGGCCCAGTCGCCATCCTCGAGCTCGGGCAGCAATCGCTCGAGCGACCCGAGCGCGGACCTGCCGAAGAACGTCGGCCTGGTGTAGTCCTCGCCGTTGTCGATCGTGACCAGGGCGACGCGACCCGCATCGGTCTCTACCGGAGCCAGCTTGAACTCAGTCTCGGGCAGCGACGTTCTCCCAGATCACGGCGGCTCCCATTCCCATGCCGATGCACAAGGCGGTCAGGCCGTACCGAACGTCTGGCCGCTCGCGGAAGCCGTACGCGAGCTGCGCCATCAGCC
The DNA here is from genome assembly GCA_046731695.1 of Actinomycetota bacterium. Classification (GTDB taxonomy): domain Bacteria; phylum Actinomycetota; class Thermoleophilia; order Gaiellales; family Gaiellaceae; genus AC-32. The sequence goes on along the minus strand of JBKPLR010000088.1, from coordinate 6,448 downwards.
GGACCCCGGTTGCGGCGAGCGGATGGCCGCAGGCGATGGCGCCGCCGTACGGGTTGAGTCGCGGATCCTCAGGGTCGACGCCCATCCCGTCGCACCACGTCAGTACCTGGACGGCGAACGGCTCGTTCAGCTCGAAGAGGCTGACGTCGTCGAGCCCAAGGCCAGCGATCTTCAGCGCCTTCTCGGTCGCCGGGACCGGGCCGAGCCCCATCAGCTCGGGCTTGACGCCGGCGAAGGCGTACGAGACGAGGCGCATGCGCGGCTCTAGGCCGAGCTCTTCGAGCGCCTGCTCAGAAGCCAGGACCGAGACCGTCGCACCGTCCGTGAGCCCGGCGGAGTTTCCGGGCGTCACGCGGCCGCCGTGCCGGAACGGGGTCGGCAGGTCGGCGAGCCCCTCCATGCTCGTCTCCGGCCGCAGAAACTCGTCGCGATCGGCCCGGCGCCAGCCGTCGTCCGTGAACACCGTCATCGGCACGACCGTCTCGCGCATGACGCCGTTCTCCCAGGCAGCTGCGGCCCGCTGCTGTGAGCGCACCGCGAACGCGTCGGCGTCCTCCTTTGTCAGCTGCGGGAAGCGGTCGTGGAGGTTCTCGGCGGTCGCGCCCATCGTGACCGCAGACGTGTCGACGAGCCGCTCGGCGACGAAGCGCGGGTTGAAGTCGACGTCCTCGCCCATCGGGTGATGGCCCATGTGCTCGATGCCGCCCGCGAGCACGACGTCTGCGGCGCCCATTGCGATCTCGCCGGCGCCGGCGGTGACCGCGGTCAAAGCCCCGGCACACATCCGGTCGACCGCGAACCCCGGCACGGACTGGGGGAGGCCCGCGAGCAGCGCCACGTCGCGCCCGAGGGTCAGCCCCTGGTCGCCCACCTGCGCGGTTGCGGCCATGACCACATCGTCGATGCGCTCGGGGTCCAGCCTCGGCTGCCGCCGGAGCAGCTCCCGGACGACCTTCACGCCGAGATCGTCCGCGCGCGTCCTCCAAAACACGCCCTTCGGGCCCGCGCGGCCGAACGCCGTCCGCACCCCGTCGACGTAGAAGACCTCGCGCAGCTCGCGCACGCCGAGACCCTAGACAATCGTCACACTTCCGCGATCGTGTCCGAGACCTGGGCGGCGCACTTCGCGCGGGAAGAGGCGCGCTACCGCGACGGGGAGGCGCGGCTCGATCAGGCCGACGCCGACTCGCACCAGCGCCAACTGACCCGTCTCGGGAACGCCGCCAACGGCGCCGGTCTCGCGCTCCTGATGCAGGGCCGAGCCGACGAGGCCGCTACGTGGTTCGAGCGAGCCGCCGAGCGCTACCGCGAGAGTTTTCCCGAGGCTCCGCCTGCGAGCTGGGGCCGCCCAATCGGTGCGGTGAAGGCGCTCGTCCTTGCGCGCAACTGGGAGAAGGCCGAAGACGCAGCTCGCTGGGCACTCGAGACCGGCGCGCCGGAAGCCGAGTCGCCGATCGCGCGTTACGCCGCCGCCCTCGCGCTCCTCGTGCTCGGACGCGACGGCGAAGCCCGCGTGCACGCAGATGCGATTCGCCCGTACGAGGAATTCCCGGCCGAGGTCGGTGATGCCCTCGCGTTTCTTGCGGCCCAGGACGTGCTCGGCTACCAGACCGCGGTCGAAGCCACGCTCGAGTCGTTCGCGACCCGCGACGAGTACCTCGAGGATCTGCCGGTCGCCGATACCGTGCTCGTCCTGCAGGCGCTCGCCGAGCGGCGCGGCATGGCCGCCGAGCTCCAGTCTCCGCTGCTGCCCTAGGAGGGGTGCTTCGTCGGCGGGTGCAGCACAGCCGTGATGATAAGCGGGTCGGCGTCGTCCTCTTCGGCGTCGCGGGCCTTCTCGACGAGCTCCGCGATCAGCTCCAACGCCCGCTCCGCGCTGATGCGCGCCGTCACCTGAGCAGAGCGGAAAGTGCCCTCAACGCCGTGCTCACTCCAGCCGCGCTGAACCTCGTCGAGCATCGCGGCGCGCAAGTCGGTCGTCAGCCCGGAAGCCAGCAGCTCCGGTGCGACTCGCAGCGTGCGCGCCACGGGCCGGTACGGCTTCTCGCGCCCGCGGTCGGCCTCGGCCAGCGTGATCAGCCCTGCCCGCAGCAGCATCCGAACGTGGAAATGGAGGTGGCCGGGATCGACGCCGAGCTTGTTCGCCAGCTCCCGGTTCGTGAACGCCTCCTTGCCGCTCGTGCCGAGCGTCTCCAGGACGCGCAGCCGCAGCGGATGGCCGAGCGCCTTCAGCTGCTCGGGCTTCTCCAGGACGAGGACGTCGAGGATCGGCTCCGACTCGGTCAGTTCCACAGAGCCTATATATACGATTTCGCGGGTTTCCCGTCTAGGCAACCAGGCACGAAGCCGCCGCGGCATCAGCGACGACGCGCGTACGTCCGTTCGCCGACCGGATCAAGCTCGCAGGCGCTGCAGGCCCGGGCGGACGGCCAAATGCCCGCTCCGCGGCTTCGGCCTTCGCCTCGCCGGTGACGAGGAACAGCACCTCCGGCGCGGAGCAGAGCACCGGAACCGTCATCGTGACGCGGTCGACGAGCGGCTCGAGCTTCGCCTCGGCCGCGATCGCGTGCCGCGAGCGCTCGTCGAGCGTCGGCTCGTTCGGGAACAGCGAGGCGGCGTGCCCGTCGGGGCCGATCCCCAGCAGCACGAGATCGAGGCTCACCCCTTCGAGCAGGCGGTCGTACTCCTCCGCCGCGGCTTCGGCGCCCTCCTCGCCCCGGATCCGGCGCAGCTCCGCCGGCTGAACCGAAAGGTTGTCGAGGAGCCGCTCCCGGGCGAGCCGGTAGTTCGAGCGCTCGTCGTCCGGCGGCACCGAACGCTCGTCTCCCCACCACAGCGTTGCCCGGCTCCAGTCCGGCTCGCGCTCGGCGGCCAGCTCGTAGGCGCGGCCGGGCGACTGGCCGCCGGTAAGAACGATCGCCGAGCCCGCGCGCGCAGCTGCGACCAGCGCCTCCGCCACGAGCGAGGCGGCCTCCTCCTCGCTCTCCACGCGCTCGAGCTCGACCCCGAAGAGCCTCAGACCTCTCCTTCGGCGGCCAACTCCCGCGAACGGTCGACCGCCGCCTGGATCGCGTTCAGGAACGCCGCCCGCACGCCGGCACTTTCGAGCTCCTTGATCGCCTGAATCGTCGTCCCTCCCGGAGAGGTCACCTGCTCCCGCAGCTCGACCGGATGGATGTGCTCGTCGCGCAGGAGCCGCGCGGTGCCGAGCATGGTCTGCACGACGAGCTGCGTCGAGACCTCCCGCGAGAGGCCGAGCAGGATTCCGGCCTCGATCATCGCCTCGGCCAGCAGCGCGAAGTAGGCGGGCCCCGAGCCGGAGACGGCGGTGACGGCGTCCATGTACGGCTCCGGCACGCGAACGACGGCTCCGAGATGGCTCAACGCAGCCTCCGCGAGCGCGAGGTGCTCCTCGCCCGCGTGGGCGCCCGCGCAGAGCCCGGCGACGCTCTCGTGGACGGTCGCCGCTCGGTTCGGCATCGCCCGCACGACCGGCACGGCCTCGCCGATCAGCCGCTCGATCGCGGTCGTCGGGATCGCGGCCGCCACCGACAGCACCGTCGTCTCCGGAGTCAGGAGGCCGCCGATCTCGCCGAACAGCTCCTCGAAGTCCTGCGGCTTGACTGCGATCACCACGAGCGCGGCGCCGCGGACCGCCTCTGCGTTGGAGGTCGTGGCGGCCACGCCGTACCGTTTGGCGAGTTCGGCCGCGCGCTCCTCGCCGCGGACGGTGACGACGACTTCCGCCGGTTCGCGCCAGCCACCGCTGAGGAGCCCGCGCAGAAGGGCCTCGCCGATCGTGCCGACTCCGAGAATCGCGACCCGCCGCTCGTCCATCGAATCAGTCTAGGCGGCGCGCTTTTGCGGCAACGGAACCAGCCCGAGCCGGGACGCCGCGAGCAGGTAGACGCTCGCGAGCCCGCCCCACTCCTCGTAGGGCTCCAGCAGCTCCGCCGTCTCCCAGGTCTCGACCCACCGGCCGCGCAATGCCGAGCAGAGCTTGACGAGGCCGAGATCGCCGACGAGCCCGCGCTCGTAGCGCCCGAGACCCTCCAGGCAGACGACGCCTACCGACCAGGGCCCAAGGCCGCGCTCGCGCTCGAGCCGCTGCGCCGCAGCCTCCGTCGGAAGTGAACGTAGGCGTTCGAGATCGAGCTCGCGGCAGAGCCGGACGAGCGTGGCGGCGCGGCGCGCGCCGAGGCCCTGCCGACGGAGCTCGGCCGGCGCGAGGCGGCAGAACGAGGCCGGCGTCGGCGGCGCGTGCAGACGCGTGCCCTCGATCCGCGGCGTCGCCGCACGGATCACGCCTCGCTCGATCTCCCGAGCTCGCTTCGCCTGGATCAGCTGGCCGCACACGGCGCGCAGCAGCGCCTGCGTCACCGTTGCGACCCGAATCGGCCGGAGCCCGCGCAACTTTGGCAGCGCCCGTCCGAGTAACCGATCGCCGCGGAACCGCTCCAGGAACTCGGAGTGATCCGAGTCGAGCGCAAACACGAACCGCAGCTCTTCGAGCCCGCGCTCGTCCGGCGCGCGGAGCTGGACGACGCCGTCGGGCTGCTGCCAGGCGCGGCCGACTCCGCCCGACGCCAACCCTGCGAGCAGCGGGCCGTCGGCTTTCGTCCGGGTTGCATCGCCGACGAGCCTCGCGGAGAGGCGAAGCGAGAACGGGCCCCGCGGCCGAACCGCGGCCGAGATCACCGAGCGCTTGGGGCTTCGACTTCGGCGGGCGCCGAGGCCAGGTCGGCCGCCCGCTCGAGGACTTCGAGCGCGTCCTCCTCGCGCCCGGCCCTGCGCAGGAACTTGCCCCACGACCGGTAGGCCTCGACGTAGTCACGCCGGTGACCGTGCGCCGCCAGCAGCTCGGTTGCCTCGCGGAACGTTTTGTCGGCGCCGTCGACGTCGCCGTTCAGGGCGAGACCCTCCGCGAGCGACCACAATGCGTTGCCGCGCTCGTGCGGGAACTCGTCTCCGGCGAGCTCCAGCGCCGTGTTCGCCCGCTCGACCGCCTGCTCGCCCCGTCCGAGGAGCACGGCGCGCCTCGCCTGGTCGCGGTAGAGGTTGATGAGGTCTTCCGGCTCCGGCGTCGTGCCGAAGAGGCGCTCGGCTCGGTCGAAGTGCGGCCCCGCCTCCTCCGCCCGGCCCTGCGACATGAGAATGTCGCCACAGAGCAAATGCGCCCTCGCGAGGTGGAGGCTGTCGTCGGTCGCCTCCAACAGCGCCATGGCCCGGCGGATGTAGTTGAGCGCCGCCGCCGGTCGTCCTCGAACGTCGTTGAGCCTCGCGAGCGACCAGAAGAGCCGGACCCGCGAGTAGCCGTCGGTGACCGACTCCGCGTCCGCGAGCGCCCCGTCGAGGACGCTCTGGGCGCGCTCGAGTTCGCCGAGGTCCGTCAAGGCGTAGCTCAGGTAGGTCGCAAACCTGACCCGGGAGGGCAGATCCTGCGGCTCCACGTCCTGGAGCTCCGCGAGGCAGTTCTCGAAGATCTCGACTGCGCGCTCTGGCCGCCCGCCGGCCGAGTGGGCATGGCCGAGCGTGGCGAAGACGTCCGGTCGGGCCGCCGGGGAGACCGGGGACAGCTCGAGGCCCGCTTCGAGCCGCTCGATCGCCTCGCCGTTGCGCCCCGTCGCTGCGGCGGCAAGCCCGAGCGCGATCTCCGTGCGGGCGGCTGCGAGCGCGTCGCCTGCAGCGAGGGACTCCTCGCGCAGGCGCTGGAGCCTCGTTTCGGCCTCTTGCGGGTTCTCCGCGAGTCTCAGCTCGAGCTCTGCGTCCGCGATCTGCAACTCGCGGGCGTCGGACTCGCGGATCTCCGAGCCCGTCTCGAGATAGTCGGCGGAGACGCCGAGCTTCTGGGCCAGCTTACGGAGTGCCTTGACAGAGGGCCGGCGCGCGCCGCCTTCGATCCGCGAGATGTACGCGTACGAGACTCCTGGGCCGGCGAGCTGCCGCTGCGAGAGCCCCCGCTCCACGCGCAGGCGTCGGAGTCGTTCCCCGATTGTCTCCACTCGCCCCTCTTCTCGTTGCTCCGGCACCCAAGCAATCTTTACCTCCGCGCTGGGCATCGTCAAACGATGTCGACGCTTGACAACAAATTGCCACCCGGTTTGGGTACCGCCGTCCGGCCGTGATTCGTCGTCAGCCGAAAGGGGGTGACGCATGTCCGCCAGGATTAGGGCGCTTCTCATCGGTCTCGGTCTGCTCGCGCTCGGTGCGTTCAACGCATCGACCCCGTGGGGGCCGTAACGGGTTGACCGGCGGGGCGGGAGGGCTTCGGCGCTCCCGCCCCGCTAACAACAGGCAGCGCGACACTTGCGGGTATCGTCCGTGCGCGTGAGCCTCGATCCCCGCGTCGACATCGGCCACGTCCACCTCAAGGTCTCGGATATCGACCGGGCGCTGGCGTTCTATCGCGACATCCTCGGGTTCGACGTCATGCAGCGAGTGGGCGACC